>NZ_JBGCCN010000002.1:0-300000 GCF_041261225.1 Streptomyces sp. V4I8 | reverse complement strand
TCCAGCACCATCACCCACTCAACGTGAGCAAGCCACCAGTCCCCGCTGCGCGATCATCCTCGTCGGGCGAAGCGCGGGACGTCGGCGGAGAAGGGCAGACGGCGACCGTGCGGCGGAGGTCGCTGTCGGTGGGCAGCGGCCAGTGGGCGTGCCTTTCGACGCCTGGGCCCGCCACAGTGAAAAGCCGTCAGCTGGCGGGTGTTATCTCCGTCGTGTGGCCGCGCTGGGAGCGGAGGGTTTTCGCGCCGGTCTTGCCGGGCTCGATGGTGCGGGGGTCGACGGCTTCGCCAGGCGCGCCGACTTCGTAGTCACCGGTGGGGTCGCTGTCGCGGTCGTGGGGCAGCAGGAAGAAGGCCCGGCGGGCGAACAGGCCGCTGTCGGGGTCGCGTTCGGCGTCGGGGGCGAGGTTGGTGTAGCCGACCAGGCGGCCGTCGCGGGAGTAGCGGGGCCTGCCGCGGCGCTGGCTGACTTTGTCCAGGGCCTGGCGGACATAGTCGAGGCGTGCGGGGTCCTTCCAGCCACACTACTTCTACTTCGTCGGTGAGCTGGCTGTCTTGCAGCATCGAGCTCATAACCGCAAACCCTCCTGAATCTCATCGACCGGCCGGCCCGCGCAGGTGTTGTCGCCGCTGGTCTTCTGCCGGCACATCCGGCGCTGTCCGCAGTCGCGGTTGTCATCGTACGGCCAGTGGCTTGCTGGCCCCGAGGCACAAGAGATCGTCAAGGGTGTCCCCCTGCGGCGGCGGCCTGCGCCTCACCGGGGTCAGCGAGGAGGGCAAGGCCGGGGTAGAGCTTGCGGTCGTTGTTCTTGATCATGTCGGCGGGTGACGCGAGGCCGAGTTCCTGCCGGATGCGGGAGGCGAACGCGCGGCTGGTCGCCCGCTGGATGCCCTCGTCCGCGCACCAGTGGCTGTAGGTCTCGAACAGCAGTTTCTGCTCCACTCGCCGGGCGGGGTCAGGGCGGCCGTTGGCACCCGTGGTGCATCGTTCGGTGAGGAAGCGGCCGATGTGGTCCTCGGTCTTCTCGTACGCCTCGGTGGCAAGTCTCACCGCGGCGGGGCCGGTCAGCGGGTCGCGGGTGGCAAGGTAGCAGCGGGCTCCGTCGATCAGCCACTGCAGGATGCCCGGTCCTTCATCACGCACGAGTTCGGCCGCCAGATTGCGGGACTCGCGGACCTGGATTCGCGTGGCGGGACGTTCGGTCCCTCCTTCAGTCCCGTGTTAGAAAACAGGAGGTCAGAGCCCCGAGGTTCTGATGTACGGGACTGACGGGACCAAAAGTCACGGTTATGAGCTGCGTATGCGGTACTGCATGATTCTTTCGCGCGCGCGCATACACGCGCGCCTGGCAGGCGTCGCGAACATGCCGTACGTGCCTGAACAACCCGTAGATACCTGTCAGGCACGGTGCGCTGAAGGACACATGCCTCACATGCCTTCTCCGAACTACCGCCAGAGAGGCCGTCTAGCCCCGGACTTCGCGGGTCACCGTTTCAGGTCTGTGGCCAGCGGGTTTGTCCGATGTCGGTGTCGAGTAGGTCGAGGAGGTGGAGTTGGACGCCGCGGGTGATCTGGACGGTGGGCGGGTCGGTGATGTTGCCGATGCGCAGGGTGAGTTCGCCGAGGTGGTAGAAGACCATGCGGCCGGTGGGGCGGACCCGGCGGTTGTCGGGGTAGAGGCCGCTCATGGTCTGCTCGGGGCCGAGCGCGCGTCTGACCTGCCGTTCGATCAGGCAGAAGACGAGCAGGGCCAGGCAGATGACCTGGATCAGGGCGGCAACGCGCCGGTTGTGCTGCACGAAGACCGGCGCGACCGCGAGCGGGCCCTTGAAGTCGTGGTATCTGCGCTCGACCGCGCCCTGGCCCTTGTAGTGGATCAGAGTCTGCCCAGCGTCCGCCTGGTCGGCGGGGACAGACGTCAGCAGTGCGTACCAGCCGTCGACCACGGCTTCCGCCTTCAGCACGCCGGTGTCGAAGTGCCAGGCCAGGACCGGGGTGCCGTCCTCGTTATCGGTGACGGTCCAGCGCAGACAAGAGGTGACACGGCGCTTGGCGGCGATGACACCGATTCGGGCGACGATCTTCTCCCGGGTCTTGTAGTGGCGTCCGCCGGCCGCAGCGGTGAGCTTGTTCAGGTCCTGGGCGGCCTTGGCCAGGCGTTTGTCCCGGGCTGCTTGCTGGCCGGCGGCGTTCGCGGTGGAGTGGACCAGGATCCGTCGCACGGTGAGCACAGGATCGCTCTTGCGGGGCCCGGTCAGGGTGTGGGTGTCCTCCAGCACGCGGTAGGTCTCGCGCCGCTCGGCGGGCTTGCCCGCCTCCCGGTTGGGCGTCCAGTCCACGATGGTGGCCTGCGCGGGATCGAGAGCGGCATAGACCTCGTCCTTGACCTGCGCGGCCGGGGCCGGGGCGATGAACTGGACCCCGGCCGCCAGCAGGGCACGGACGTTGGAGTAGGACACCAGCTTGGAGTCGGCGACCATCAGGAAGTCGCGTTCACCGGCCATGGCCCGCAGGTCCTTCATCGCGCCGACGACCTGGCTGACCTCGGCCGCACCACCGCCGAAGACCCGGGCATGGAGCGGGATGCCGCCGTCGGCCGACACCGCGAGCCCGGCCTGGACCTGCTTCAGATCGAAGCGCCGGTCCTTGGGATGCCCGTAGCCAATGACGGGGAAGTCCTCCTCCTGACCCTCGACCGGGAAGGCCCCGTGCACGGACATGCTGGTCATGTCCCAGTGCATCCGGGCCACATCGATCCCGAACTCACCGATCGCCCGCGCCCCGACCGTGCCCGCGATGTGCTCCAGCTGCGGAGCGATCGCATCCAGTGCCCGGGCCAGACGATCATCGTTGAGCAGAGCGGGCTCGATCCCGAAGACCTCTTCCACTGCCCAGCACCTGGCCCAGTCCTCCACCCGCACCAACGGCGCGGGCGACGTCAGCCGGTTGGCCACCAACGCCTCGATCACCTGCCCGTGCGTCACCAGCGCACTCGCGCCACCAGGACACACCTCGTCGACGATCCCGGCGACATCCAGCCGACGCAGAAACTCGGCAGCGACAGGCAGAGCGCCCAGACGCTTCTCCACCACGGACGTCACCGCCACTTCAAGACGCTGACGCTGAGACCGTGGCCGCGGGGACCGGGAAGTCATCGACACACCCCACCCAACGCCACACCCCCGGCCCAGGACACCCCGGACCGGTCACACCATACGAATCAACGACCCGCGAAGTACGGGTCTAGCGTCCGACTGTGTCGCGGTTATTGAACTTTTCGGCGTGAGGTCGGGGTGACGGCAGATGGTCTCTGCGGTATGGCGTCGTCCTACGGTACGCACTGGGGCGTGGCCGCCGAGCGGCGGCGGACACGGGAGAGGATCCGCCTGCAGACCACGGAGCCGTTCGGCCGGGGCGAGCAGACTGCGCTGATCGCGAAGGATCTGCGGCGATCACCGAGCGATCAGTGGAACGGCGAGGGCGGTGCGGAGGTCCCGGCCTCGGGCGGTTCGCCCGGGGCGGCTGAAGGTGTCCGACGCTCCATTCATCGTGCCCCCGCACCCGCGTCCATGATCGCACCGCCGGGGCGCGCCTCGTTTGAACTCAAGCGCACACGTGAGCTTACCGAAGATTAGTTTTTTACCCTTGAATTTCACAATGGGCCAGGCGATACAAACCTCTCAAATTCCATTACTCCCAACCTCAGGCGGAACTCTCGCACTTACGACCCCTTCTGTCACCTACGTAGAGAACCTACGGCAGTCCCCCTCTTCCCATCCTTAGCGACTCGGAGGAGCCTATTTGTAGGACGCGAAATTCCGCAGCTGCAACATCATGCCACTGCGTCAGGAAACACCACCGGAAGCATGGAATCCGCTATGGCTGAGTACATAGGCGAAATGAAGTCTGGCACGACCCTGATGGTCGGAGACACGCTTCGATCACCCAATGGCATCTACGCCCTGACCATGCAGGCTGACGGAAATCTAGTCATGTATTCCGGGCCCACGGCGGTATGGGCAACGCACACCTGGAACGTTCCCGACTCACTGCGTCCCGTCCGAGCCGCCATGCAGGACGATGGAAACTTCGTGCTGCACAGCGCCGTTAGCCCGATGTGGGACACCCACACCGGGGGCCATCCAGGAGCACGGCTCTGTATGCAAGATGACCGCAACCTGGTCATCTATACGGATGCGAACGAAGCCTTGTGGGCAAGCCACACTACTGTTCCGCCGGCGACTGGGAGTCAGCCCGTCACGAGCTACCGGGAAGAGGTGATTGCATTCGGAATGCTGGAGAAATGCGAAGCCACGCTTTACCGGGACGGCCTCCTTGTCGTCAAGTCAACAAACCAGAATCGAAGCGCCTCACGCGGAATGCATTGCCACATCCTGGTAGTAATACAGGATGGCTCCGGGCGTGCGCTAATGGTCAGCAATGAATTCATCGACGACACCCGGGGGAGTATTTTCGATTTCACCTGCAACTCTGACGGCGTTACCGTTCACCAGCAACGCTTCGCCGAAATAGTCGGGCGGCTCGCTACCTCGGTTGATATATACCTCCAGAATGATGGAGGATTCGTTGATCTCCGCAACGAAATCATCCGGGTACTCAAGGAGACCGGGCACGTAGTGGAGGAGATGGCCGCTCAGTACGTTCAGCTGGCATAGGCCCCGCGCATCAGACCGGCGCTGCTCAGTTCACCCCGATGCGATCCCACCCCCGTCCGGCCCTTAGAGCGGACGGGGGTCCGCCATGCCCGACCCGGCGGCATGTTCGGGTCGTCGAGCATCAAGAACGTCGCCGTGTGCCGCAGGTCGTGAAGAGTCCAATTGGAACCCAGGAGCTCGTTGCCGCGGTTGAACATCATGCGCGCTGCGTCGTACTCCAACGGCCGCCAGGGGCGGCGCAGGGTCCACCACAGCGGCTGCGCGCGGCGGCGGGGGACGCCCTTCTTCCAGGCTTCTTCCTGGTAGAGCCGGAAGTCCCGGGCATCCCCTCGAACCGCGCGGTCCCACTCGATTCCGCACGCCCACAGGTAGCGCCACCAGCGCAGCAGATCCATCCCGTATGAGCGTGGCGTCAAGCGCGAACTGTCCGCTGCCATCAGGTCTCTGAGGTACGTCGCGACAGGCTCGACCGGGCGCCCGAACGGGTCCAACACCTGGTACGGCTCCCAGGGGTCTCCTGTCTTCAGTAACTGGCCAAACTCGGGCAGCACAAAATTCGTCAGATCCCTGTCGGGACGCTGTTCACCGGGCATGCCGGGAAGCTACCAGAAACCCCAACTGACCTGCGACGACACATAAGTTGGTTCGGTCAACGTGCCTGTCGCCCGCTCGACACCCGAGATAAGACTCGCCGCGGGCGGCTGCGGTCCGTTCACCCGGCGCCCGTCCAGACGCCGCCGGGCTCCGTCACGGTGGCGCGGAACCTGTCGATCGTGGACCGCACCTCTGCCGCCTGGTCCCATTCCGCGCCGTACTCGCCGCTGGGCAGACGCCAGTTATGTACGAAGTGGTCAGCCACGTCCGCGACGTCGTCCGGTGCTGCGAAGACCCGGTGCAGCGCGGTGAGCGTTTGGGCCGGGGACGCGAGGGAGGGGCGTACGCCGAGCACGGCGTACGCCCAGCCGGTCTCCTCCTCCCAGTTGAAGCGGAGGCCGCCCGCGCCGGCGGTCCGGCTGATGTCCCACACGAGCACGATGTACATCGTGTTCCCGCGGGCGGCGTAGGTGCGGTCGGCGCGAACGGTCCCGGGTGGGATGCCGCGTGCGGTGAGGGCTTCGTCGACAGCGCGGACGTAGGGCCAGTGCGGCAGCCGCTGTGCTGTGCCGGAAACCAGCCCCGGCGGGTCGAGGATCACAGCTCATCTCCAGGGGCGGGTCACGAGGCGCGGCGGAAGACGGTGGCGGGGCCGATGACACGGGGGCCGAACTTGTCACGGACGCGGTCGACGGCGGCTTCGGCGACCAGGCGGTCCTCACGGGCGTCGTCGAGGCTGATCTGCTGGGGGACCTGGTCGGCGCCGATGAGGTCCTCGCCCCTGAGCGCGAGCGCGGTCAGGCGCCCGCGCTGGAGGCCGGCGGCGTCCATCAGCTGGGAGGCGAGCAGGCGCAGGTCGTCGTCGTGCGCGGACGGCTCGGTGAGGCGGCGGGTCTTTTCCCAGGTGCTGTTGCCGGCGAACTTCAGGGTCAGGGTCAGTGCGCGGGCGGCCTGGTCGCGGCGGCGCAGCAGGAGGCCGAGGCTGACGACCAGGTCGAGGAGGGCGGCGCGGGCGGCGGCGCCGTCCAGGGTGTGCTGGGGGAAGGTGTGATGGACGGTCGCGGCTGCGGGCAGGCTGCGGGGGACGACGGGGCGCGGGTCGATGCCGCGGGCCCGGTCGGCAGCGGTGCGGCCGGCGCGGCCGCCCAGCAGGCGCTGCACGGTGGCGGGCGGGACGGCGGCGAGCAGGCCGACGGAGTGGATGCCGTAGTCGCGCAGCACGCCGGCCTGGCGGGGGCCGATGCCGTGCAGGGCCTCGACCGGCAACCCGGCCAGCCAGCCGGCTGCCTGGTCGGGCGCGACGGCGAGGACGCCGCCGGGGGGCGGGACCTGGGCGGAGGCAGTGGCCGCGACGGTGATCGACGGGCCGACGCCGACGCGGACGTCGACGCCCAGCCGGGACAGGGTCCGCACACGCAGCACCTCACCCAAGTGTCGGGCGTCGGTTCCGTAGTAGCGCAGAGCGCCCTTCAGCTCCACCAAGGCCGCGGTAGGCGGTAGCGCCTGCACCACCGGGGACAGCTCCGCGAGCTGCTCCAGGACCTGCCGGTAGAGCTCCTCCGGCAGACGGTCCGGACACCGCACATGCATCACCGTCGACACCTCGCGCGCCGGTACTTCCGCAGTCATGACACCCACCTCCTCCTCCCCTCACGTTATCGAACTAGAATTCGAACACGCGAGGGGTGGAGCCCCGCGCGGCGCATGTGACAGAGCACCGTTGCTTGCGAGTGGCCGTGACGGAGGACCTGGTCGGGGGCCTGATGGTGCGCGACAGTTTGCGAGATTGGTAGGCCGAAGTCCGCGAGCCCGCAGTTGTTGGTCACGCGCTGTGACGGTGGGGTGGCCCGGTCGGGAGCTTGGTGAGGGTGCCCCGCAGCGCCTGGCGAAGTTGGGTTGAGCAACGTTGGACTGAGGTCGCCTCCAAGGCGCCGCCCCAGCGTGGGTGGGGCCGGCGTGGGGCGTGTCCCAACAGCTCGGTGAGTTGACCTGTGAGGTGATCGGCGGGCAGGCGCAGGCAGTGTCTGGCCATGGTCAGCAGGGCGGCCGTGGCTGGCGCGGATTGCGGTGTGATCCTCCAGGACGTGTCGAGCCGGGGCAGGCCCTTGATCTGGGGTTCTCGGCTCTCGATGAGCTCTTGTTGCGCGGCGTGGTGGCTGTTGAAGGTATCAAGCAGCTCGGTAGGCGCGGACGCTGCGGGGTGGTGCGGCCATGCTGCCGAGATGACGGTGGCCACGAGATTCAGGTCGGCAAAGAACGTCTGAGCGTGGACGGGGTCGGCGCCTTTCAGCAGGTCGAGCAGTTCTTGCTGGATGGTGGCGATGTCGGGAGTCAGTGGGGGCAGGTTCCGGACGGCGTGATGGGCGGGTCGGTCGAGGCGGGCTCCGCAAGGCTGCTTCGTTGCGAAGGCGACGGTCCGGCGGCACTGGGCAGGGTGGAGGCTGCTGAGTCCGAGGTTTGGGATTGCCGAGTTGGTGCCTGGCGTCCTTTGGAGGGGCTGCTGTTGGCAGACGGGACAGATGTCTCGGAGGAAGACGTTGTGATCAAGGCAGGCGAAGACGATGGGTAGGTGCCACTGCCGTTTCCATGGGCCGCCGTGCCAGTTTTGGATCGCCGACCCGTCGCCGGCCAGGCAGCTGGGGCAGTAGCGGGTGGTTCCGAAGCGGAGCCAAGGCGGCAGGGCGGTCTTCCTGTCGAGCAGGGGCAGTACTTCGGCGAGCGGCGGGTAGCAGTTGAGCGGCCGCAGGGTGAGTTCGTCGACGGCCTCCCTGCTCGACGAATGGGCCTACCTGCGGCCCTACACCAGCAACACCGAACGCACCGACGCACTGGCAGACTTCCTCCACACCTACAACCACCACCGCTGCCACACCGCACTCGGAGGCAAGCCACCGATCAGCCGTGTGAACAACGCCGCGGGCCAATACACCTAGCCCCATCAGTGGTCCGATTGCGGCCGACGACATAGCGAAGACGGACCATCAACTGGGACGGCCTCCGGCATCCGCTCGCTCGGGACCACATCACTTGGGATTCCCGGCGTCCCCACGTCTCAACTGAACTGGTCGCCTCAGGTCAGCGACCCGACTCGGAACCAGATCATTTAAGACGGGACAAACCCGAACGAGCTGATCAGTAACGGCAGCCGGAACTCGGCAGCACCCATACTGATCATCCTGCCGAGAACGGCAGGGCGTGCGTCGAATGCACGCGAGCGAGATCCTCGCCGGGCCATGACGGGCGCCCTCGCTGGGCGAGGCCCCTGCCGCTAACCGCTACGCCAAGTCCTCACCGTCAGCGGGAGCTTCCGGGCATCGGAGGAGGATCGGTTCGCTCCTCCGAGCCGTTGCGCAGAGAGTCACCGACAGCAGGCTCGCAAGCTGTCGTGCTCCACTCGCAAGCTGTCGTGCTCCGTCACAGCGCAGAAACCGAGGACGGCCGTGTTCGACGATCTACCCCCCGACCTGGAGCGACTGCTCACCCTCCGGGTGTGGCACGCCATGTGGCTGCACCGGATCGACAACAAGATCGCCTCTGTCCGGCCCCGACCAGCACCTCGGCATCCTCGAGTAGAAGTGGCACGTTCAACGGCGGGGGGCTAACGCTTGGACGGCGGCCAGGCGCCGTCCCGATGGCGTCCTGGAGAACCGTGACCGCGCGCGACAAAGCGCGACAGCGCCCGCGACCTGGCGGCAGAGCCAGACCGGGAGGGGCAACGGCGAGGGTTGATCCCCCACTCGCATCGGTGTGGGCGTTTCGTTCTCCGGTATGACCTTTCCACTCACACGGGCGGCGCCTCGGGGAAACCGCTGATCACGCCCCCTTCAGGGCAGCTATCAACGAACGCATGGTCAAAGCTGTTCTGCGCGGCCTCGCGGCCGTTGTCCTCGCCTTCCTGCCTGCCACCGTCTCCACCCCTGCCCACGCCGCCGAGACCCTGCCCCTGACCGAAGCCGTCGCCAGCCTGCCCGTGGCCACCGAGTCCCGCGACGGCTACAGCCGCGACAAGTTCCGCCACTGGAACACCGGCGACGACCCGGCCGACGGCTGCAACACGCGCGCCGAGGTCCTCCTCCACGAGGCGGTCGAGCCGCCCGCCGTCGGGCCCGGATGCCGCCTGACCGGCGGGAGCTGGTGGTCGTACTACGACGCCACCGTCGTCACGTCGGCGTCCGGACTCGACATCGACCACATGGTCCCCCTCGCCGAAGCATGGGACAGCGGCGCATCGGCCTGGACCCCGCCGCGCCGGGAGACGTACGCCAACGACCAGGGCGCCGAGACATCCCTCGTCGCCGTCACCGCACGCTCCAACCGCAGCAAGTCCGACCAGGATCCGGCCGAATGGATGCCACCCGCCACCGATGTCCACTGCCGGTACCTCGCCGAATGGGTGGGCACCAAGCTCCGATGGGCCCTCGCCGTCGACGACGCCGAGCTGGTCGCCCTGGAGAACGTCGCCGCGGACTGCCCAGCGCAGACGGTGACATACGAGCCCGCCCCCTGACCCAGCCACCAACCGCCGCCGGCCTCCTCGCGCGGACGGCGGCGCCTGGCCCTGTGCGCGCATGCGGGGCGCCCGTGACGCTCATACGCTGGTGTTGCTCGGGGTAGTCGCGGAGGTCAGCCATGCCCCGAACCATCTGGTCAGGAGCTATCAGCTTCGGATTGGTCACTTCTCTGAACTAAGACCATGTCCACATGTGATGGAAACGTGCGGCAACTACCGGCCACAGACCCTAACTAGTTGGTGGTGCCAGCGGGCCTGCCGCGGTCGGCGGCGGGCCCTGTTGGGGGTTGTCCGTTCCGGCGGTGGCGAGGGGTTATGGAGCGGAGAAGCTGTTCCCACCGGCCATGGCTTCTCGTAGCGTGGATACCCCATTGGGCGTTCGTTTACGGGGGAGGCGGTGCGCAGTGGACCCGATCTCGGTGGGACTGCTGGCGGCGTTGGCGGGTGGTGCCGGTGGAGAACTGGGCCGGCAGGTGTGGGCGGGGCTGAGTGCACTGGTGCGCCGCCCGTTTCGGCGGGGCCAGGATACGGAGGTTCCGGCGGGCGGCTCCGGGGAGGCGGAGCTGGTGGAGCTGGAAGGGGCACCGGACGATCCGGCGCGCGCTCAAGCGCTCAGCGCGGCGCTGGCGGTACGAGCCGGCCTGGATGCGGACTTCCGCACCGGCCTGCAGCAGTGGCACGAGCAAGCCAAGCTTGTACGCACCGGCGACGGCGAGGTGCACAACAGCATCAGCGGCGGCACTCAGAACGGACCAGTGCTACTGGGCAGGGACTTCTCCGGGGTCTCCTTCACCACAAGCCCCCCACCACCGCCCGCTGCGCCCCCGGCGGGGTGACGCGAGATGGACGGAGGGCTCGGGCCACTGCCAGTGGTCTCAAACGAGATCAGCGGTGGGGTGTTTTTCCATGCGGTCATCCAGGGCCGCGATATCACCGTGCAACTGCCGCCGCAGATCACCCCAGCGCTGGCCGGGCTGCCCGCCGGTACCCCGGCCTTCACCGGCCGCGACACCCAGCTTGCAGAACTGCTCCTGGTCCTGGCCCCCGGGGGTCGAGAGCAGCAGGCGGTCCTGGTGGCAGCCGTGGCGGGTCTGCCCGGAGTCGGTAAGACCGAGCTGGTGCTGCAGGCCGCCCACCGGGCCCTGGCCACGCCCAACTGGTTTCCCGGCGGGGTCCTGTTCGTCGACTTGTTTGGCTACGACCCCGAGCGCCGCCTGCCCCCCGAGCGCGCCCTGGGCATCCCCGGCGAGCATCTTCCGGCTGACCTGCAGGACCGATCCCGGCTGTTCCGGAGCGTGCTGAAGGCCTACGCTGATCAGGATCGACGGGTGCTGGTCGTCATTGACAACGCGTCCACCGCCGAGCAGGCTCGCCCGCTGCTACCCACCGACGGCACGACTGCGACTCTGCTCACCTCCCGGCACACCCTCGATGTCGGCGCTCGCCTGCATGACCTGGACGTGCTGGACTCCGAAGCCGCCGTGGACTTGCTGCGGCGCGCCCTGTACCAGGCCCGCGGCCGGGGCGACACCCGCGTGGAGGAAGAGCCCGGCTGCGCCCGCGAGATCGTCGAGCGATGCGGCGGTCTGCCGCTGGCGCTGCAGATCTGTGCCGCCCTCCTCGCCGACACTCCCACCCGCCCGTTGGCCTCCTTGGCCAAGGCGTTGGCGGACGCCCACCGCCGACTGGACCAGCTCACTCGTGAGGAACGGGCCGTACGCGCCGCCTTCGACCTGTCCTACCAGCACCTGGACAGCGACCAGGCTCACGTGTTCCGCCTGCTTTCCCTCAATCCCGGTCCCGATCTGGACACCGAAGCTGCCGCCCATCTGGCCGGGGCCAGCGAGGCCCTTGTGGAGCAGCAACTGCAGGGACTCGTCCGTGCTCATCTCATCGAGCCCGGAAAGCTCTGGGGCCGCTGGCGGATGCACGACCTGATTCGCCTGTACGCGGCCGAGCTCGCCCAGCAGGACGACGGCGATCAGGGTGAGCCGGCCTTGGACCGCCTCCTGGAGTACTACCGGGTGACCGCGGACGCGGCGGACGACCATCTGCGCGCCCTGCCCAGCGATCCGGTGCCCGGGCGTTTCCAGGACCGTGGCGACGCGTTGGCGTGGCTGGATGCCGAGCGGTCTAACCTCGTCGCCGCTATCACCCTCGCCGCCGCCACCGCACGCCCCCACCTCGCCATATCCCTGCGCGCGAGCCTGACCGTGTTCCTGAGCTGGCGCCGCCATTTCGATGACGCGATTACCACCGGACAGCAGGCCCTCGCCGCTACGCGCGAGCTCGGCGACCGGTATGGCGAGGGGACGGCGCTGACCAACCTCGGCGCAGCCTTGTGGGGGGTGGAGCGGTTTGAGGAGGCCATCGACGCCCACACCCAGGCCGCCACCGTCTTCCGCGAGCTCGGCGACCGGTATGGCGAGGGGATGGCGCTGAACAACCTCGGCGCAGCCTTACACAGGGTGAGGCGGTTCGAGGAGGCCATCGACGACCTGGCCCAGGCCGCCACCATCTGCCACGAGGTCGGCAACCAGCACCGGGAGGGTACGGCGCTGACTAACCTCGGCCTCGCCCTGGCCGAGGTGGGGCGGTTTGAGGAGGCCATCGACGCCCACACGCAGGCCGCCACCATCCACGTTGAGGTCGGCGACCGGCACAGCGAGGGGATGGCGCTGACCAACCTTGGCACCGCCTTGGCTGAGGTGGGGCGGTTTGAGGAGGCTATCGACGCCCTGGCCCAGGCCGCCACCATCTTCGTCGAGGTCGGTGACCGGCATGCCGAGGGGACAGCCCTAAACAGTTTCGGCCTCGCTTTTCAGGGGATGGGGCGGTTTGAGGAGGCCATCGACGCCCACACCCAGGACCTCGCCATCTCCCGCGAACTCGGCGACCGGCACCGCGAAGGGAAGTCGCTGAGCAACCTCGGCGGCGCCTTGACCGAGGTGGGGCGGTTTGAGGACGCCATCGACGCCCACACCCAGGACCTCGCCATCTTCCGCGAGCTCGGCGACCGTTACGGCGAGGGGGCGGCGCTGAACAACCTCGGCGCAGCTTTTCAGGGGGTGCAGCGGTTTGAGGAGGCCATCGACGCCCACACCCAGGCCGCCTCCATCTTCCGCGAGCTCGGCGACCAGCGCGGCGAGAGCATGGTGCTGAGCCGCCTCGGCCTCGCTTTTCAGTGGATGGGGCGGTTTGAGGAGGCCATCGACGCCCACACCCAGGACCTCGCCATCTCCCGCGAACTCGGGGACCGGCAGAGCGAAGGCATAGCGCTAAGCAGTCTCGGCCTCGCTTTTCAGTGGATGGGGCGGTTTGAGGAGGCCATCGACGCCCACACCCAGGACCTCGCCATCTCTCGCGAACTCGGGGACCGGCAGAGCGAAGGCATGGCGCTGGACAACCTCGGCGAAGCCCTGGCCGAGGTGGGGCGGTTTGAGGACGCCATCGACGCCCACACCCAGGCCGCCACCATCTTCCGCGAACTCGGGGACCGGCAGAGCGAAGGAACAGCGCTGGACAACCTCGGCGAAGCCCTGGCCCACGTGCGGGGCTCGAGCGCCTGAGTTCTGTAAGTGCAATGTGAGTCGGCCGAGCTGCGCGAGGCCCGCAAGCGGATCCGGCTGCTGGAGCAGGAGAACGAGGTGCTCAGGAGGGCGGCGGCGTATCTGTCGCAGGCGCACCTGCCGGCAAAATGATGTACCCGCTCGTCCGCGAGCTGGCCGCCGCCGACGCCCCTTACCGGGTGCCGGTAGCGGTGACGTGCCGGGTGCTGGGGCTGGCCCGCCAGCCCTACTACCGGTGGCTGGCCGGCCCGGTCACTGACGCCGAACTGGCCAAGGCATACCGGGCCAATGCACTGTTCGACGCTCACCGCGACGACCCGGAGTTCGGCCACCGCTTCCTTGTCGACGAGGCCCGCGCCGCGGGCGAGGTGATGGCCGAGCGGACCGCCTGGCGGATCTGCCGGGACAACGGCTGGTGGAGCGCGTTTGGAAAGCGAAGCGGTCGCGGCAAGAACGCCAAGGCCGGGCCGCCGGTCCACGACGATCGAGTGCGGCGCATCTTCACCGCCGACGCCCCGAACCGGCTGTGGCTCACGGACATCACCGAGCACGCCACCGGCGAGGGGAAGCTGTACCTGTGCGCGGTCAAGGACGTGTTCTCGGGCCGCATTGTGGGCTATTCCATCGACGACCGGATGCAGTCCCGCCTCGCGGTCACCGCTCTGCAATCCGCCGTTGCCCGCCGTGGCCAGGTGGCCGGGTGCATTGTGCATTGGGTGCGGCTCGTTCTGAGTGAGATCGCGGTCAGGCAGCAGGGTCATTGCGTGATCGAGGTCTGTCTGGGTTTGTCATGTGAGACCGAGGGTTCGTAGGGGCCGGTGGTAGTCGCGGCTGGTGTGGCGGAGGGCGGCGGCGATGTTCGTCTGGCCGTCCTGGCGGAAGGTGCTGATGGCGAGGTTGCGCAGGGAGGCCATGGCGCGGGGCAGGGTGCCGGTGCGGACCTTGGAGTCGTCCTCTCGGAACGTGCGGTCCCGGACGTGGTGCAGGAGGTTCTCGATGCCCCAGTGGCCTCTGATCCATGTGGCGAGCTCGGTGCAGGTGGCGTCGAAGACGCTCAGGCTGGTGATCAGGTAGACGCGCTCGATGGTCAGTTTCCCGGTGCTCAAGTCGCGTCGCCACCGGACGACTTGGATCGCCTGGCGGGCGCCGGGGTAGTCGAGGTGGCTGAATGCGGCCGCTTTGAGCCGGCGGATCTCGTCGCGGTGGTGGGCGTGGTCGCGAGTGCTGTGCCCGAGCGGGATGTCCCGCCAGGGCAGCTTCCTGATCTGGGTGTACAGGCCGGGATGGTTCTTCTTCACGACGGCCACGTAGTGCGCGCCGCGACTGGTCAGATAGGCCCCGTGGTCGTGCTGGGTGTGCAGAGCGTCGGCGGTCACCACCGTGTTCTCCAGCTCGAGACCGTCCAGCAACGGCGCGAAGGAGGGAATCTCGTTGCTCTTGGAAGCGACCTGCCGCTGGGCCAGGACCACGCCGTGGTGGTCCATTGCCGCCAGCAGCTGGATCGCTGCGGCCGTTGCGGTCCGTGAACCGCGGACCACCTTGCCGTCGACCGCGATCACCCGCTGCGTTGGCCCCGCCTTCGTCTCCGGCTTGGCCGGGGGCGGCGTTCTGGCCTGCAGAAACGCGCCGATCGCCGCGTCGAGCGCGTCGCCGTCCACACGCTGCAGCAGGCGGCGCACGGTTGCGGCGTGCGGCACGGGCCGCAGGCCGGTAAGCGGATCGGCAGTGAAACCGAGGACGCCCAGCACATGCTGCGGGGCATCCGCGATCCACTCGCTGATCGCGATGAGCGAGCGGGCCCCGGTCAGCACCGCCGAGGCGGCTGCGCACAGCAATGCGAGGGCGGGATACCGCAGACCTCGCGCATCGCGGGGGTCGGCGACCAGGGTCAGGAAACGCCGCAGGTCAGCGGCATCGCTTGAGGCGAGGGGATCAGTCGGGGAGCCCAGTTGCTCCAGTGCGGAAGGGATGGGCGATGATGTTCGGGCAGGCACGGTCTCGCTCGTTCTCATGGGTCTCGACAACCACATGATCACCAGCACCGTGCCTGCTCTGCTTTCCAGGGCCCCTTGCCTCACAACGGACATGACGACACGTCACTCACGAGACCGGCGAACCGGACCAATCCCAATCGCGCAATGCCCCTGGGTCAGGCAGTAAGGGCGTATCTCGCCTGGTCATGGGCTGGGTAGAGCCGTTGATGTTCCTTGGCGAGATGATGTTTCCAGTAGGCGTCAAGATCACCGTTAGCGGCGGCGGCACGGAGTTTCAGGACGGCTTCGGCGCCGTCGAGACCCCAGCGGGCTCCGCTGATGTCGAGACGGTCGGCGACGAGATGGCGGGCCGCGCCTTCGATGATCCCGGTGGCGATGGGCCAGCCGGCCGCGAGGGCCTTCTCGTAGTGCAGGAAATCTGCGTTGCCGCGCAGGTAGCGGACGCAGGTATCGACACCGTGCCGCTGTCCGCCGGTCAACTTGGCCTGATCCGTGGAAGCACCAGGCCGCCGCCCACAACCTCTCCAGGACGTGGATGATGTCGATGACGATGTGCGCCTCGACGTGGTGGAGACGGGCTTCGGCCTGGACGAGGTCGAGTTGATGGCGGGCGCCGTCGACCAGGACCACCCAGGTGCGGCGATGTTCGGGGTCGCGGGCCTGCGCGTGCTCGAAGACCTGCGCCACAACGTGCTCGGCGTCGTGTTCCACCGAGCCGCACAGCCACTTGTCCCGGGCAACGGGGCCGGGCCGGCGGATGTGCCCGTCCGTGAAGCCGCCGGGCGGCGTGATCACATCGTGCGGCCGGCGGGGTGCCGGTTCGGCGTCGTAGACCGCGCCGAGCGTGGCCATGCGTTTTCTGCCGTTCTTCTCCCCGGCGGCCAGACGCGTGCGAAAGGCGTGCTGCCGCTTTTCGGCGGCCTGCCGGGTGGCCTCCCGCAGGGCCTCGGGCCTCATCACGATGCCCTTGCCGTCCGCGGACAGCACCAACACTGTTGCCGGAGCGCAGGGTTGAACGATTCTGGCGTTGTAGAAGGCGTCGACGTCACCGGCGGCCTCGACGAGCAGACCGGCGAGCCGACGCTTGCCGAGCACGCGGCCGCACCGCCGGATGATCGTCTCGTGGGCCGCGTCGTAGGACATCCGGGTGGCCGCCTGGACGGCGAGGCGGGCCAGACCGTGCGAGTGTCGGCCCCGCGGCAGTGACAGCACCGCATCCGCCGGGTGCACGTTCGACGCCTCCAGGCGCCTCCAGGCGAGGCGGGAGACGGTCACCGTGCCGAACACCGTGGCCAGCAGCCGGCCATGGCCCCTCTCCAGCCGCGGCCGCGGCAGACCGTCCGTACCGATCACGCGGGGCCGCAAGCTCGCCACAGCCTCCTGCTCGCGCCGCTCCCGCAGGTCCAGGTGATCCTGGAACAGCTGCCGCAGCAGGTCACGGCCCCTGTCTTCCAAGAGATCCTCCAGCTCATGATGGGCCAGATCGCCAGTCGTCGGCGATGCCAGCTCCGTCACGAGCATGCTGAATAAATTCGCCGCCGCCTCAAAGTCGTCAGCACTCGGCGGCGTGTCGTACCGTTCCACGGCGTTCTTCTTCCTACGGGCGTTTCGGTTGGCACCTACGAACGTAGGAAGAAGAACCCTCAGCCGCCAGAACCCTGGCCCAACGGCCCACTGTCCTCGGCGTGTTCGAGCAGCGCGAACAGGCCCGGACTGTCCTCGCTCAGCCAGCCCCGGCGCGCGAGCCGCTTCAGTTTCACCCGCACCGATTCCACCTTCGAGGGGCCCTCGCCCCGGCCGATCGCCACCGAGACCGCCTTCGACCGCATCGGCCGCCCCGCCGCGATGAGCACCTCCATGATGTCCCGGTACCCAGACGGCAGCAGCGATGCGTCCATCCCCGCCTCCCGCTCGGGCACCGTCACCACCCCGATCGGCGACTCCCCTCCCGCCCGCTGCGGCCCCGCCGCAGGCCGCGGCACCGGCTCCTCGGCCGCCGCGTCGTCGAGGACCTCCCGCACCACCGCCCGGGCGACCTCCACCTGCGCGAGCATCTCCTCGAACGCCTCCAGTTGCTCGCTCAGCTCCGCTACCTGCACCCGCAGTTCGCCCACCCGTTCCCCGATAGCCGACTCACGCCGTTCCAGCTCCTCCAGCAGGGACACCATCACCCCACCCCCTCACCCAGAAGGTAGAAGCGACCAGCACTCACCACCAGCCCACCCACACAAAACGCCAGCTCAGCCAGTCACTCGAAACGAGCCGGACCCATGCCGGAAGCGCGCGAAGGGGTGCTGCAACTCTCGGTGCACCCCTCGGTGCAACGGTGGAGACAACGGTCCAGGCAACGGTGGGGCCCACTAAGGAAGCAACTACGCGCGAGACGCTGGGCGTCCCCGGCCAGCGGCGCAGCACGCCGGCCGGGGAGGGCTCGTCGGCAGCGCCTCGCGATGGCGGCGACGCGGGGCTAGACGGGCGCCTGATCCTTGGCGCGGCAGGCCGGGCAGATCAACTGGGCGTTGCGTACCGGATCGTGAGGCCTTGGCACCGTGCACACGGGCCGATCTGATTCGGGTTGCAGCCGAGCATGATCGCTACCGAGCCGGGGTCGGTCGAGGGATCGATACGTCTGACGGAGTCGTTCATGCATCCGAATCTACGTCGACCGATCCGGAAGGCTTCGCCACCAGGGCCGTGGGCTGGACGGCGGGAGATTCGGTGGACAAGCCCACCAGAGCCTGGGCAAGCCCTGTTGTTTCAGGGTGGGCAAGCCGGTCTCGCCGAGGCGGCGGACGGGGTCGGTCAAGTGCGGGTGACGGTGAAGCCAGTGCTGTTCAAGGCGCGGGTCCACACGTCGCGGTCGAACCACTTGGTGATGTCCGGCTGCATCTCGTTGAGGGTGTGCATGCGGGCCTGCCAGTCGTGGCCGGTGGGACCGCGGTTGCCATCGCATCCCTCACAGCCGTCTTCTCCGTGGAGGTGGCCGGCCACCCATGCGTTGACGGCGACGTTGAGGATGACGGCGTACAGCCCGGGTTCGACGTAATTCGGGGGTTCTGGAGGCGGCGGCAGGGTGAAACTGCTGGTCAAGGGCGCGTGGGCTGGAGTTGCACGCGAAAGTGCCTAGAGACACGATTTCTCTGGTTTTCCTGTACTGGCCTGGCCTTGTCCCGTATGGTCTGGAGTCGTGTATGTGAGGACGACCAAGCGGGAGAACAAGTCCGGGACGGTGCGGTACCTGCACCTGGCCCACAACGAGTGGGACCCGGTCAAGGGCCGGGCCGTGCCGAAGGTGCTGTTCACCTTCGGCCGGGAGGACGAGTTGGACCGCGACGCGATCCGGCGGCTGGTCGCGTCCTTGTCGCGGCTGCTGGAGCCCGGCGAGGCCCTGGAAGCGGGCACCACGCCGGGGCTGGAGTTCACCGGCTCGGTCCCGTTCGGCGGGGCCTACGTCCTGGACCACCTGTGGCACCGACTGAAGATCGACCAGATCGTGTCCGGGGTCGGGCAGCCCAAGCGGGGGCGGCCCCGGGACATGTCCGCGACCGAGCGGGTGTTGTTCGCGCTGGTCGCCAACCGCGCGCTGGCCCCGTCCTCGAAGCTCGCCGCCGCCGAGTGGATCACCCACGACGTGCACATCGACTCGCTGCCCGAGGCCGGCGAGCAGTCCTGCTACCGGGCGATGGACTGGCTCCACGAGGTCAAGGACGACCTGGAGAAGCAGGTCTTCGACGAGGTCGCGAACCTGCTGAACCTGGAAGTGGACCTGCTGTTCTTCGACACCACCAGCACCTACTTCGAACTCGAGGAACCCGACGAGTCCGTCGCCCGCGACGAGAAGGGCCACCGCCGGGACGACGCCGGCGACGAGGGCCAGGACGTCGGGGACGCGGCCAAGCCGGCCGGGTTCCGCACGCACGGCAAGTCGAAGGACTCCCGCGACGACCTGCCCCAGATCGTGATCGGCCTGGCGGTCACCCGCGACGGCATCCCGGTCCGCGTCTGGTCCTGGCCCGGAAATGCCTCGGACCAGACCCTGATCCGGCAGGTCAAGGACGACATGCGCGACTGGACCCTCTCCAAGATCGTGTGGGTCGCCGACCGCGGCTTCTCATCTGACCGCAACCGCCGCTACCTGCGCAGCGGCACCGACGCCTACATCATCGGCGAGAAGCTCCGCACCACATCCCCCGAGGTCAAGCAGGCCCTGTCCCGGCAGGGCCGCTACCAGGACATCACCGGCCACATGCGCGTCAAGGAGGTACGGATCAGCGACACCGAACGGTTCGTCATCTGCCACAACCCCGAAGCCGCCGACCGCGACCAGCACATGCGCGAGCAACTCGTCGCCCAACTCCAAGAGCTGATCGCCGACACCGACAAGCTCAGCGACTTCAAGCGCGGCGAACTGCGCGGCAAGATCGCCGCCAAGCCCGGCCTGAACCGCTACCTGCGCACCACCCCCGCCGGCAAGCTCCGCATCGACCAGGCCAGGATCAAGACCGAGGAGAACCTCGACGGCAAGTACCTTCTGCGATCCTCCGACCCCAAGCTCTCCGCCGAGGACATCGCGCGCGGCTACAAGGCCCTCCTGGAAGTCGAACGCGGCTGGCGCGACATGAAGCAGGTCATCGACCTGCGGCCCGTCTACCACCGCCTCGAAGAACGCATCCGCGCCCACGTCCTGCTGTGCTGGCTCGCCCTCCTGCTCATCCGCATCGCCGAGACCACCACCGGCGACACCTGGCCCAGGATCCGCCGCGAACTCGACCGCCTCCACCTGGGCACCTTCACCGGCCCCACCGGCACGTTCCAGCAGGTCACCACCCCCACCAAGCCCCAGCAGGACCTCCTCACCAAGCTGCAGATCCCCACCCCCAAGCAGATCGCCGGCCTTCAGCCCGCACCACGCTGACCAGCCACAACCCCACCGCCTAGAGACACGCCCTCCAGGCGGCCACAACCATGTTCCCCCAGGTCAGGCCCCACTTTCGGCTCTCTAGGCCGCCGAATTATGTCGAACCCGGGTACAGGTCTCCGCCGGTTTGGGCCAGGGCGTCCGGCACGCCGGCGAGGATCAGGGCCAGTTCGGGGTTGTCCCGCGGCGGCATAGGCGCCTGCCCGACCTCGACGTCGGGGCTGCTGTCTTCGAACTCCCGCACGCTCTGGGCGACGGTGTCGGCGAGGGCTGCAGCGTCGAAGTACCGCCAGGCGGATCGCACCTGGATGCCGAGTTGGGCGGCCACCGCCTGGACGTTGCGCTCGATGGTGTCCTCCACCGTCGCGGGGGTGAGGGTCACGCCCCGACGGGCCAGTTCGGCGAGGGTCTCGGCGACGGCTTCTTTGAACGCTTTGGTGTTCCGCACCACCGCATCGTAGGGGCGAGGGGCTTGCCCGAGTGCCGAGAAGGGGTGTTCGCAGGGTGCGGGCGCCGGCGGTTCAGGGTGAGGGGGCCAGGGAGGCCAGGAAGACGGCGTCGGGTCCGAAGCGGGAGCGGGCGGTGTCGGCCGCCTTCTCAAGATGGCGGGCTTTCGTCGCTGGCGTCGAGGAGGAGCTGGTGGTGTGCGTCGGCTGCTGGGCTCAGTGCGGAGGCGCGCAGGGTGATGGTGCGCACGCGTGCTCGTTCGAGAGCGACCTTGCGGAGCAGCCGCCCCGGAGTGGGTTCAGCGGCGCGCGAAGGAGAAGGTCGGAGTCGACTCGTACAACGCGGGACGCGCGATGCCCGGCCTGAGCTGTCAGGCCGGGCATCGCGCGTCTACTGTCAGGACGGTTCGTTGGCCGCTATCGCACCCGAATGCCTCGGGGCGGACGCCGGCCGCCCGGGCCTGCCCTGCCCGTACGTTTCACCCGATGGTATGCCAGGAGCGCAGACGGTCGGCGATGTCGTAGACCGTGAGCCGCAGCGCGCGGATATCGGTGATCAGATCCCGCCACAGCTCGAAGGAGTCGTCGATCTCCTCCCCGGAGGCCCGGATGTACGCCACCGCCACGCCGTAGGCGTAGTACGCGTTGCGGGCCGGCAGCGGGCGCAGTAGGACCAGTTGCTCAAGCAGGGCGGCGGCCCGCCAGTAGGCGTCGGGCTCGCCCATGTCCAGCTGTGGTGTGTTCACCCGGTGCCGAGCGACAGCGGCCACCAGGCCCGAGTAGTCCCGGACCCCGAGTTCCTTGCCGAGCAGTTCCTCCTGTCGGTCGAGGAGCCACCGAATGTCGATATGCAGTTCCAAGGGTCAGGCCGCCCGCCCCGCGGTGTTTCGCCGTGTTGGGGCGTCGTCGGGGAAGGCCTCGTCGAACGCCTCGGCCAGGCCAGGTCGGGCGATGATTTCGCGGAACACGGCCGTCGCCTTGCTCAGCTTGATCTGGTTTTCTTCCTCTATGGCCAACTCAGCCAGGTAGGCGCGCACGCTCTGCCCGCGGGCTGCGGCGACCGCAGCGAACCGGTCCCTGGTCTCGGAGTCGACCTTCACGGTGGTGTCAGCCATACCCCGAGTATGCACCCATGGGTACCTTCGCGAATACCTATCAGGGAGCCACTTGAGATTCGCCGTATCCGTCCGCTACTTCTCGCCGTGGTACCCAATGGTCGCACTGCCTCTGCGATCCTCCACGCGCATACGACTGCAAGGCGCATCCTGGACACATGGAGCCTGTCGATGCGGAGCCGCCCGGGGCATTCCTCTCCCACGCCACGGAGGACAAGCCCGACTTTGTCGAGCCCCTCGCTCACGAACTCCGCAGTCGCGGGGTGGCAGCATGGCTCGACAAGTGGGAAATCCGTCCCGGGGACAGCCTTGTACGACGCCTGTTCGATGAGGGCATCGCGATGACCAACGCCGTAGTGGCGGTCGTCTCGCAGTATTCGGTGAACAAGCCCTGGGTGCGCGAGGAACTCGACGCGGCAGCAGTGGCCCGAGTCAACGGGGAATCACTCCTGATTCCAGTCCGGCTCGACGATGTACCGATGCCCGCTCCCCTGAAACACATCGTGTGGATCACTGCTGACCGCACCCCGGAAGGCGTCGTGCACACCGCGCAGCAGATCGCGGACACTCTGCACGGCTACGACCCGCGGCCGGCTGTCGGCCCCTTGCCCGCATATGCCCGGGTCGCGGCTGTCGCCCCAGGCCTGGACGCAGCGGACACGGTCTTGCTCACTGAAACCATCCGGGAAGCGCTCAGGACCAACGAGATGATGCTGCTCAACTGGGATGCGGTGAAGTCTCGGGCCAAGGATGCCGGTCTCAGCGACGAGCGTGTGGAGGAGAGCCTTCACATGCTCGGCGAGCAGAACTACGTTGACGTGGCACTTCGGACCAGTGGCGCCCATGATTACCACCTGACCCGAAAGGGCTACCGCGCCGGGATCGCCACCGTACTGCCAAAAGTCGAGGAGCACCGCCGAGCAGTCATCGCCGAGCTTGTCAACGACCAGCCGACGGGTAGCACGGTCATCGACGATCTCGCAGCACGCACAGAAACGCCGCCCCTGGTGGTGGAGCAGTTTCTTAACGATCTTCAGGATCAAGGACTGCTGTCTTATCGCCGCTATTTGGGCAGTTCGAGCCAGCTACACTCGGTCAGCCCGACGCTCCGGCGGCTTCTGGTCTAGCGTCACCAGGGGCTTGTTGACGGCGCTCTACCCCTCAATCGGATGCAGGTTCTCCGGCTTCAGGTCGGATCGGACCCGCCGGACACGCGGGCGGTGCTAGCGGCCGAACTCCAACCGCGGCTGATCAACCTCGATCTCCACCACCACCTCCGGCTTGACCGGCCAGAAGTGCACCGGATCCGCGCCGGGCAAGCCGCCCACGGTGCCGGGCAGCTCACGCATCTCCTCCCCGGCAGCGTGCAGGAGCGGCGCCACGGCCAGACGCACCGGCTGAGACAGCGGCAGGCTCACGCCAACCGCCCGCATACGGCCGCCTGCTGGCCGGCCCAGCACGAGGGCCTGCGCCGCTGGCGTCGCTCCGGTCACCCCGATGACCACGGCCTCGGCGGTGTGGCGCTCCCGCCACTTCACCCAGCCCGAGGCAAGGCCAGCAGCGTACGGTGCGTTGGTCCGCTTGCCCTTCTCTGTCAAGTTCAGCGTGTTGAGTTGTCCACGGGCTATCGTCCAGCACCATCCCGGCCCCGTGGGCAGGGCGGGCGCCACCTGCGAGAGAGCGACGCGTACGGGGTCCATGATCCGATCGCGTGCGTGCCCCCTCGCGCCGCACGATCGACCACCGCCCCGCCGTCCGAGGCCGCGGGGAAGGTTAGGGTCGCCGTCGAGATCGACGTGAAGAACTGTGATGTGCAATTCAGTGCCGACAGAGAGCGCCGCGAAAGGATGGCTGCCGGGCCTTCCGTGTCGAGTCTTGCCCGGTAGGCCGAACTGAGGGCCGCTCAAACCAAGGCAATCGCCTGCGTACGCAGGGAGACGATGGTCTTCGCGCCGCCCGTACCGCATGACCAGCAACTTTCTATTGCTGACGCGACAGAAACGGCCGTGCGCCCCCCTGTGCATATGTGAGCCACCGGATGCGCACCCATTGCTCCTTATGCTTCGAAGCAGGCATCAAAAAGGCGCTCTGTGGCGCCGCCACCGGCCGCGCAACTCCCCCGACGGGATCTCGAATCCATGGAGCGAGGAGCCGTGCCTCGTGTGTTTCCGCAAGTGAGATGGCCTGCCCGTTCGTCTCTTGGCGGGGTCCGACGGGCAGGCCGACAGCCCATGGGAGGGCCTAACAATGACGGTACAGGTCAGCACAAGCGCCTTGGCGATCCTCGTGATCGCCGGGGTCGTCGGCATCGCCGTCTACAGGTGGAGCCAGCAGAGGACCTCAGCCGGAGTACCGCAGCAGCGGGGCGACCTGGGGCAGGCAATCGGGGTTGGGGCAGCCGTCGGCGCGCTGCTTGTCGCAGCACTGGCGTTCCCCGGTGACCCAACGGCGGCTGACCCTGCGGGTCCGGCCTCGACCACGCCCCAGGCATCGGTCTCTTCCTCGAGCCCGTGATGACCCGATGCTCTGTGCCGCCATTGATCAGGACAGGAGCTGCCCGGTGAACGAGGAACTTTGCGTGTGCACGCTAAGCCGTCCCGAAAACGGGGCTTTGATCTCGGACACCGGACAGCCTGAAACTCTGTCCATAATTTCGGCTCGCCCAGCCCGACGACTCGGGGACGGCCGTGCTGCGCGGGTCAGCGCGAGCGGGGCAGGCAAAGTGAAGGGCGGCACCGGGACCTCCTACTGGCCTTCAGCGTAGATCGACGCCCCTTCGCACGCGCCCCGGGGCCAGCGGGAACAGCACTGGGCGTCCCAGCCGCTGATGTCACGAGGCGCGATAATGCCCTCTCAGACTGGTTCGATGAGGATGCACTTCTGTCGGTACAGCTTCGACATGACCTCCGGCCAGCGTTCACGGCCGGGGTGGGACCAGCACATGGCCCATGCCGGCTCATCGGCTATCCGAATCACCGTGGCGAGAGAGTCGAGGATCTTCAGTACGCGCGGAATACCGAGGGGAACCTTGCCTCCAATGCGCGCCCGGCTGATCTCGTCCTGGTCGCGCTCGGCATCCAGGTCCCGGAACCGTTCCAGTGCAACCTCGGTGCGCAGTTCGCCGTTCTGGTGCGTCAACAGGTGTCGCAGTTCCCGGGCCCACGTCACCTCGTCGGTCTCGACGTCGGTCCCGAGCACCTTGTGTGCGGTGACCAAGGTCTTCCAGCCCGGTGACTCGAACCTCGGCGGGGCGGCCAGTTTGATGGTGTGCTCCTTGCCGTCCTTGGTGAAGGACGGCCCGAGGGCTTCCTGCAGCGCCTTCTCCAGGTACACCTCGAACGCTGTGACGGCATTCTTCATGGCCGTTGCTTCAGTGATCCAGGCGTAGGAGTGAGGCCAGAGTCCGTCGACTGCGTCCTCGAAGATGTAGAGGTGCTCGTCCCCGTAGTGCCGGTACGGGTCGAAGCGTGCGGCAAAGGACTCCTCAGCCTCGTTCCAGGTCTGCTGGTAGGCCTTGTCCGACCACTGGGTGGACAGCCGCAGGAAGGCGCGGTTCTCCCGGTCGTTCTGCTTCCAGTCATCGAACGCCCGGCTGACCGTGCCGCTGTCCTCGTTCCACGTCATGAGACGAGGCTAGAGAGCCAACCTCGGCTGCCCCAGCGGATTTTCGGAGGATGGGCAGGCTTGGCTCGTCTTCGCGCTCCCGTGTCAGACCGGCTGCCACACTGCAACGGTCGTGTCCCGCGACGTGGTGTAGGGGATCAAGCGCTACGCCTTCCGGTTCGAGGCTCATAGCGATCTATGCGGAGGCGGCAGCCCAAGAAGCGTGCTGATGAGGTGAGTTGGACACGGGAACGGGCTGAGCCATGTCCCTGGCCTGCGGGTTCCGGTGTCTTGATCCCCTACACCACGTCGCGGGACGCCATCCGCGGCCACCACTCAGCTCCAGGCCCATGCACCGCAGTCGCCGCATTTCAGCCTCTACAACCGCCAGCAAGAGCACGAATGGGCAGCCAGCGAGAGTGTCGCCTGGGTGCGTACCGACGCCATCGTGCAGGCCGTCGATGAGGTCTGGGGCGACTTCGACCGGTCCGAGGAGTCTCGCGGCCCCAGTTGGATACCCCGCGCCGCCCGCGAACTGCTCACCACCGAGCCCGAGCAGCTCACCGCGTTCCTGCGCCACCACCTTGCTGAGGTGTCCGCAGTAACCCTCGGTGTCATCAACGGGCCGGCCGGACCGCTCTACAACGTCTCTAGTGGCGGCGCCCATCGCACACGCCTGTTTCGGATCTTGGGCCTGCCCTGGATGATCGCGAAGCTCTATGCCCGCATCCCGCCCCGCCGGTTCGACGTCGCTTCCGTCATCGACACCGCCAAGGGCATGCCCGAGGTCGAGCGCGTCGGGGACGGCTGGCGCACCCTGCTCGAGCGCGGCCTCCTCCAGGGCCGCATCAGCTACGAAGGCGACTTCGCCGTGCTCGACCTCGACCACGCCCCCGCGCCCTGGCTGGTCGGCGACGCCGCCCTCGCAAGCGCCTACAACACGGCCTACGAGCGCGTGTACCCCGGCGCGCTGACCGAACTGGGCATCCCCGCCACCGCCTTGACCGGCCGCAAAGCCTGGGAGCAGTGGCTGTACGGCTGACGATCACCAGCAACGCGGCATTAACACGACCCGGACGACTGGCCCGGCCAGGAATACGCGGTGATGCTGTGCCGCGCCTACCGAGCCCAGCCCGGGCAACTGGGACTGCTGGGACGTGTACGGCAGTTGTCGGCATGGACAGCCGAGGTGATCGGGCACGGTCGCCACGACGCCGGCGTCGCCGCATCCGGCCGGCAGGAAGGGGCAGATCCGATGACCACCGATGCTGGGCTCCCGTCGGTCAGAGAGTCCGCGAACCGGTGCGGCGATACGGCCCTGGCCGCGTGGGCGTACGGAGCGTAAAGCATGGTGGCCCGCCACACCGGCAACCTGACCGCGCCTTCTCCTACGCAGAACGCGGTGCCGCCGCAGCCCCCGGCGGCCTGGTCCGGGCGCAGTTGCACGCCTGGGCTCTGTTGCCCACCCTCGCCCAGCAGGGCCGCGACCAGGAGGCGAACGCTGCTCTGGACATGGTGCTGACGGAACTCGAGGCCGATCCGGTCGGCGAAGCTCCGGGCCGTTTCGGGTTCGACGAGGCGGAACTCGCCCTGCACCAGGCCGAAGCGCACCTCGTCCTGGGACGCACCGACCAGGCCCGTGCGCGCCGAAGTCTCCGCGGCCGCATGCACGCCCGGCACCCCCGGGTGGGCGGCCGCCACACTCGTGCTCGCCCAGGCCGAGGCATCCGACCAGCCAGCCGATGCCGCCCAGCGCGCCCTGGACGTCCTCGATCAGGTCCCGTCGATCCGACTGCGCGCGACCGCCCGCACCCGACTGAGGAGCCTGGACGGACTGCTCGCTGCCCGGCCCGCCGACAATGTCGCCGACTTCCGCGAAGCGCTGCGTACCTTGTCGCCTCCGGTAGACGCGTGCGGGGCTGCCTCGGCCTGAGTCGGGCTTCCGCGTCATGAACCGGGGTTTCCGCCGGGCCGGCGGGGATCCAGGGGACGTCGGCCGTCGTCGTACGGTCCGCCAAGGCGGCTCACGCACCTACCCGTCGCCGCGGTCCGGCGCGACCATGTCGGCAAGGACCACAAGGTCACCCTCTTGGGACGCTTCGGTGACGGTGTGCCCGCGCTGGATCAGCAGCCCTGGTACTGCGGCCTGCACGAGCACTCTCATGCTGTCGTCGCTCCCCGCACGTCTGGCTTGGTCACAGGCCAGCGAGGTGAACCCGTCCGAGGCCGTCCAGCTGACCAATGCGCCCGCAGGCGCCTCGATCACACGCAGCCCCGGGACGCCGGTGCCCGCGTCGCCCAACACAGCCCGCTTGAACCAAGGAGCAAGGCCTTCGACGTGCCCTTAACGGTCGCCGGGCCCACCTCGCTCGGCGTCCGCCCCGCGTCGGACGCCCGCATCTTCCGATCAGTAGTTGCCGTTGGAGAGGATGTCGCCGTTCTTGTCGTAGACGGTCACCAGGCCGTTCTCCGACTCGTAGCACGACGCGAATGCGGCGGCGATCAGCTTGCCGTCGGACGCGTGCGCACCCGCGATGCCCCCGGTGTAGTCAGTGAAGACTTCCGCTGTGTCGAGGATGTCGTTGTGCTTGTCCGCGCCGGTGATCTTCGTGACGTGTTTGACGGCTTCCTTCTCTGTCGGGGTGCCTTTCTTGGCGACACACTCCTTGAACACGTCGGCCTGGCTCCTGGCGGGCTCGTCCTTCTTCTGTTCTCCCTCGGTGGGCGATTCCTTCGGCTTGGCCGAGGAGGTGTCGTCGGAGGTGACTACGTCTTTCTTGGTGCCGGAGTCGTCCGAGTTGGTTGCGACGACGGCGATGATGACGATGAGGACGGACAACAGCAAGACGCCGAGGCATCCGAAGCCAAGGGCCTTGCGCTTCGTGTGCTTCCTCGGAGGCTGCGGCCCACCGCCGCCACCGGGCCGGTCGGGTCCTCCCCAGGCGGGCTGCTGTTGTGGATCTTGCGGATAGCTCATCGTGCCCCCTTCACCCGGACTGCACAAATGGGGCAAATACATTATATAAGGGGAGCGCGAAAATGGATCTAGACGAAGGAGTCACGGGGCGGGAACGCTTCGACTCGAAGGAACGCCGCCCCGATCGGCTCCACACTCCCGCATGCGATTTCGCAAGCGAGAGTCAGCAACGCCCAGAACGTGTGATCGTTCGACGCGAAATCATCCGTCAGATAAGGACGATCACGCCATGCACATCAGCGCAGCACACAGATGAGCGCCACCACAGGCTGCCACGGGCCAGGGCCGTTCGCACCGCATGCCGCGTCGGACACTTGAGACGCCCGCCAGGAGTAGGCAGGGCTACCGCGCCTACAAGTCATCGCGGCGCGAACGCCTCTGCCGCGTGCTCCGCGTGCAACTACTTCTCTTCGATCACTGCCGTCGCTGTGACTGAGCGCGTTGAAAGCGAGACTCGTGGCTGCCTGGCACCGTGCATGGCTGTCCCGCCGGAGCCTTGCAGGTGGGGCACTGCACGTGGGACACGCTCCGGGCCAGATCCTCGGTCGTGGTGCCGCGCGAGGCCTCGGCGCCAGCCCGGTAGGCCCTTTTGCGAGCGTCGGCCTCCGTCCGGGACGCGATGACCAGCAGGAGACGCTCGTCGTGACCGCCAAAGCGCCGCAGCGGCTGACCGTCCCGGCCTTCGTCGAAACACTCCTGCCCCGGACGGGCGCTGCACGTCGGGCAGGGGCCCTGGAACCACTTCTTGCGTGCGACCTGGTCCTGCAGTTTGCCGAGCCTTCCGCCGTACACGCGGCCCCTGGCACCCTTCAGAAAATCGATCTGCGCCCGGGTCAGTGGAACGTCACTGTCCGGCAGCTGGGAGATCGCCCTCAGCAGACCCCGTACATCACCGAAACGCTCATCTTCCAGGGCAAGCTTGAGCTCCGCCAGATACTCCTTGCGCTGCTCTGCGGCCTGCCGCGCCTGACGTGCGCGCTTCTCCGCCTCCCGTTTGGCCCCGTCGCCGGTCAAGGCCACCAGCTTGCCCTTGCGGTTCCATGTGACGACTTCATTGCTGCGTTCCAAGAGCCATTGTTCGGCCGAATCCCGGGCCTTCTTCAACACCGCCGGCACCGACGTCTTGCGGCCCAGCAAGATGTCGCATTCCTTGATCAGCCTTTGAGTGTTGGTGATGTCGCGGCCCTGGCGCGCGGTGGCCAGGCGCAACAGGAGGTGACCCACCTCCGGCGATATTCGGGCTGGCTGATCGTGCGTTTCGGCGTGGGGGCGCCCCGACGGTCGGGCAATGGGCCGGTTCGGCAGGTCGTCCAGCGCCGGGGTCACCAGGCCGGCGGGCCCCAGGGAACACTGTGCAGGGGTGAACCACTCGGTGCCTCGGGCGGTCTCGGTACCGATCAGGACGCGCCGGCTCGTGCCCTGGCTGTCGCAGCGGATGCGGTGCACGTACGGCAGGCGCTGCAGGGTCGCCCGGTCCACCAGCACCCCCGCCTCCACCACAATGCGGGCCGCCGTCTGCGTGTCCCAGTCGGGCCGGACAGCCGCATTCATGTGGATGGTCAGCCCAGCACCGTCGCCGAGCCGCAGCTGCACCACAGAGCCGGGAGGAGCCAACTCAGGCCCCGGCTGCGAGCACACCACCTTGCCCGACATTTCCTGGGCGCGCAGCAGCCGCTCGGCAGCAGCCTTCACGTAGAGGTGGTCGGCGCTGGTCACGTCCCGGGCCCGGCGCGCACACGGCGGCCGCGTCGCGTCCAGATCGGGGTGATGGGCGAAATGGCACACACGGTCCACGTACAGCTTCGTCGTCAGCTGCCGGCCACAGCCGCCCAACCAGCTCCCGCACCAGAACGTCTGACCCTCGTACTGCTTACGGAACGCATCCAGCTCGATCGCTTCCAGCGGCAGCACTAAAGGCTCCTGGGAGTCCACCGCCCCCAGCACCGCCGTCTGAATCTGCCTCCGGTCCTCACCCGACGCCCCGCCACTACGCAACGCCATCCCCCCGTCCCGTTCCGGCTCATCTCATCGTGCCACCCGCCCAGTTGGCCCTCCAGACCAAACGACGAGCACGCCCCCCGCGAATGGGACAGCGCACTACACCGTTCGAGAGCGGGAAGCGGCCGCAGCCGTGTACCGTTCACCTTCCTGCAATGTGGTGACCGGACGGTCACACACGGTCGCAACTTGGGAGGGGCCACTGCTGCGTCACTTCACTCCGGCCGCGGTTTTCGAGCGCGGGTGAATGCCTTTGCCTTCTCAACTCGTGAGCGATGCGGGCCTCCGGGGCTCTCGCAACGAGAATCGGGGCCCTGGCCGCAGTCGGGGCACGTGACGTCGTAGACACGCCACGGGGGCGGTGGCGGGGTCTGCTCTCGCTGTTTGGCCTTCCGTTCTTCCAGGATCGGATGGAGCCGTTCGTCATGGGGGACGTTCCGCACCTCGCCGGTGCCGGTCTGGTTGTCGATGACGCAGTTCTGGCCCTGGCTGGCGTGGCAGCGCGGGCAGCTTCTCTTGATCCAGTGCCGACGTGCCACCTGCTTGTGCAGATGCTTCCTTGCGGGCTGCTGCTCGTCTCCGGTTGGTGCCAGCCGGGCAGACCTAGACCGGTAGGACCAGGCCGACTGGCTGAGGCCCGCGCGTTCCTTCCAGTAGGCGATCCGGATTGCCTCGCGGTCGCCCATCAGGCTCCCTGCGTCGGCCGCTGCCTGGATCGCCTTCTCCACCAAAGGGCGCAACTGTGCAGGTTGCAAGTGCCGTCCGGTGCGGCTGAGATCATCAAGAATGTCCCGGACTCGCTGGTAGGCCTCCGCGGTGAAGGCGGTCATGTAGTCGGCGGCCGCCGCCGCGATGATATCCTCGGTGTCGGTGCGGTCGTGGCTCGCGGTCGCGTTGACGCGGGCCAGGAGTTCCCGGATCTGCTTGGTGCGCCGGGCGGCCACGGCCTCGTCCAGCCGGGCGAACAGGTCTCGCCGGACTTCGGCCTGCCGCTCCAGCCAGCGGTTCGCCTCAGCCACGGCAGCGTCCACTTCGGCCAGGGTTTGCTGGCTCATCCCGGTCATGGCGGCGATCTCGCCCAGTACCCGGTTCACCACGACCACGGACTCCACCTTCAGGGCATCAGCCAGCCGGCGCAGAACGACCTGTGCGCGTGCCTCGGTGTCCGGAGCCTTCCTGGCCTTACCCGTCGGCCACCGCGAAGCAGGGCGTGTGCTGCGGGCGCGGACGATCCGCTCGACCGCAGGCGTCGACAGCCCCCGCTCCGTCATCTCGCAGTCGTCCAACGCGAACCACTCGGTTTCCCGTGCGAACGCCTCCGTGCCGATCCGGACCTTCCGGGTGGTGCCCTCACTGTTCAACCGGATCCGATGGACGTACCAGCGGTCGATCAGAGTGTCCCGGTCCACCGGCACCGACATCCCAAGTACCGGCTCGCGGCCGCCCTCATCCCACGCCGGCTGAACCGCCTGGTCCAAGTGCACGCGCAGTCCACGGTGCTGGAACTGGATATCCACGACCGAGCCGATCGGCACTCCCTCCGGCTGGGCAAACTCGAAGTCGGCCGGAAGGTCCCGGCTGCGGAGCCAGGCGGCGGCCGCGGACTTCACGTACAGGTGGTCGGCGCTGTCCACACCGCGGGCGCGCCGGCCGCACAGGTGGGGGCGCCCGTCGGGGCCCGGGTAGTGGGCGAAGTGGCAGACCCGGTCGGTGTACAGCTTCGTCGTCAACTGAAGGCCGCAGCCTCCCAGCAGCAGCCCGCACCAGAACGTGTCGTGCTCGTGATGGCGTCGAAAGGCGGGCCAGCTCGATCGCCTCCAGCGGCAGCATCAGCGGATCCTCCGAGTCCGCACCGCCCAGGACCGCCGTCTGAATCCGCCGCCTGTCACCCTGCACAAACCCCCACCCTTCGTCCCAACTCATCGTGCCATCAACGGCGTTGGCCTCACAGACGATCGACATGCTCAAACCGTCGTACGCAGGGGGCAGGGCCCGGCGGAACAGTCGACGCGCTGGCCTGACGGGCGGCACGCTCCGCCCGGGCCCGCCGCAGCGCAAGAGCCCGGGTCGCTTCGGATTCGCGGCGACGCTGGATGCGGGCCGCCTCGATCGACGCAGGCTGGTCCGAGGCGCCTACGGCTCCGGGAACGCCCGCCGGCTCAGCTCACGCAGCGCCCTGGTCCGCCGCTCCACGGCCTCCGCGATGCCGGGTCGACGCGCCGCTCGGGCGCGACGGTCTAGCGCTTCGTCAGGCGCTCACGAGTGCGGGTTGGTGCGGGTAGCAGAACTCCGCGTCGGTGAGCCACCCGAGCTTGGGAGCCGGGCGCTGCAGTGCAGGGATGGGGGCCTCACACAGTGGGCCGCTGTCGTTGCTGGGCGAGACCCAGACACCGCTCCATCGTGGGTGACGGTCGGTGATGGCGTCGCCGCAGTTGGCGCAGAGGATGACCGGGACGCCATGGTCGTGCAGCAGCCGGGCCAGCTGGGGAGGTTGGAGCTCGGGTACGTCGTCTGAGTCCTCGATCAAGCCGGACATCATGGTGGAGCTGTTCCAGGTGGCCGTGTCGATCGTGTCGTCCCAGGTGGTGTCCGGGCCGACGCTGTGGAAGGTACGCCATCCGAATACCGGTGTGCCCGGACCGTTCGGTTCGGGTGCCTCCTGGAAGGACTCAAGTACGGCAGCGGTGTAGTCGGGGCGGACCGTTCGGACGCGGGCTTCCACGATCGGCCGGATAACCGTGTGCAGGGCGTCGAGAGCGGCGAGCACGCCCGTGTGCAGTTGGTCCCGACCGTGCTCGCCGGCCTGGTGCGCTGCGCACAGCACCATCTGCTCCAGGGTGCCGTCGAGGAAGACGGCCTGCTCAACTACGGCTTCACCGTTGTCGGCGAGGAGGACGCGGTGGCGCATCTTGGCGCCCTCAACGTCGCCGATCCACTCCACCGGCTCGCCGGCCTGGACGGCCTTCACCGCGTCAGCCGGAGTCGAATACCGGTCGGCCAGGGCGCTGAGCGGGTCGAAGTCTGCATCGGGAAGGCTTTCCCAGTCGGGTTCCCAGTCGGCGGGCTGCGATCCTGCCTGCTGCGTGGGAGCGCTTCGCCTGGGGCTGTTCTGCCGGGGCGCCTTACGGTTCTTCTTACGCTTCTTCGGCATCGCTTGTGGTCTCCGATCGTTGCCTGCCCTGGCAGGTCCTCAATCTTGTCATTCGGCAATGCACCGAATGATCCGGTTCCGAGAAGTAGTTGGTGGGACGGTACAGAGGTGATGGCAATCGCCCTGATCAACCGGCACGTCGGTGAGGCTGTCCGCCGTCGGTCCTAGCCTGCGCATTCACGCCGTACGCCGGACCGCCGAGGGCTGCGGCGCGGCGGCCTCCGTCCCGGTCTGACGGGCCGCTCGTTCGGCCCGGGCCCGGCGCAGCGCCAGGGTGTGGTTGGCTTCGGACGCGCGGCGGCGCTGGATGCGGGCCGCCTCGATCGAGGACGCCTCCGGCTCGGGGAAGGCCCGCCGGCTGAGCTCGCGCATGGCCCTGGTCTGCCGCTCGACTGCTTCCGCGATGCCCGGGTCCACCCGCCTGTCGGGGGCGACGGCCATGTGCGCGGCCAGCGCCTGCTGATAGCCGGGCGAGGCGGTGTCGCGGGTCTTCACCGGCGCTTGGGGCGCGGTCTGCGGGGCGGGTTCCGCCGTGCGGGGCTCGGGCGCGACGCCGGCGGCCAGGACCCGGATGGTGCGGACGGCGTCGGTGCCGACTTCCTGGTTCGCTGCGGTGATGATCCGGGCGGTGATCAGGCGGAGTTGGGTGGCATAAGCGGGCGAGTCCGGGCGCAGGTCCAGCTGCCCGCTCTCCGAGTGGAAGGCCACGGCCTGGACGTGCTCGGACAGCCGGGATGAGAGTGCGGCTGCGATGTCTGGCCAGCGGTCCAGGATGCTGCCGCCGACGGCCGGGACCGCCCAGGCCCGCTCCGCCATCAGGCCCTGGAGCACGGCGGCGAACCCGCTCGGCTCGCGGCCGTCGCGCTTCACAACACGCCTGGTGCGGCGGCGCGGCATCCGGGCCTCAGTTTCGCCGCGCTTGCGGGCGGCATCGCGGGCGGCGTGCAGAGCGACCCGCGCGAGGTCGACACCCGACAGCTCGGGGCCGTCCGAGCCGGCCTGCTCGATGGTGGTGGTCTCGGTCATCTGGGCCTCCTACCGGTGGGTGATGGTCATGAGCGAGCTGTGGGCGGCGCTTGCCAGCTGGCGGGCGCGGCGCATCAGGGGTGCGCCGTAGAGGCGTTCGGCGGCCTCGGGGCCCATGGAGTCGACCGCCAGGTCGATCAGGTCGGTTACGCCCCTCATGAGCTCGCCGAGCGCCTGCTCGCGCATCTGCTCGACCTGCGGGTCATTCAGCCCCGGGTCCCCGCACTGGTCACCGACGCTGGGGGCCTGGTCCTGGCGGCGGCCGCCGTTAGCCACCTCGCGGACCTGGGCGAACGCCTGCGCCACCTGGCGCGTGACAACGTGGCTGGAAGGTGCCTCCCAGTCGCCCTCGAACCGCTCCCGCTGGGCACGGACCTGCTGGATGCGGTCACGGCGGGCCGCCTCCTGAGCACCGCGCCACCGGGCGACGGCCTCGGCACGCTTGGCCGGGGTGTCCAGCACGGTCACCGCGTTGGCCAGCAGCACGGCGAGCAGGCCGGAGCCCCGACGGACGTGGGCCGCCTCGCCGCGGAAGTGCAGCCAGGCCTTGACCTCGGTCACGGTCCATCCGGCATCAGCAACGGTCCGGGCCACCCAGGCGATCCGGGACACCGCGCAGCCGCGCAGCCAGTCCATCTCATGGGTGAGCTCCCTCGCCAACTGGAAGCGGCGTCCGACCGTGTTCAGCTTCCGGCGACTGCTGGCCTTGGACTTCTCCGGGATGAGTGACTCGCTGCCCCCGCTTGCGAGCTTGCTCTCAGGGGGGAAGGAAGTAGTACCCGCAGACGAAACACTTGAGGAACTACCCCCCATTGGGGTGCAACGGGACTCCGCCGAAACAGCAGTCACAGAGGCCTCCGTAGCCCCCTTTCGGGCAGCCTTCGGCGCGGTCCTCGAGGACCGCGCCGCCCGAGGCCGGCGCACCTTCCGGGCCGCCTTCGCTGCCAGCTTCGCCATCAACTTGCGACCGAACTTCGCGATCCCCGTCACCCGCCGCCCGGTGCCCTCACCAGCCGTCCGGATCCCCAGCGCGGCATCGAACTCGGGCGGCAGCATCAGCGCGAATTCCGACGCCTGCGGCGGCCCGCCCCGCTGCCGCGTGCCCTTCACGATGTAGGCAAGCAGCCCGGTCTCCCGGAGAATCTGCAGGTGGCTCTGCACCGCCCGCTTCGTGAGGCCGGTGCGACGCATCAGGTACTCGATCCCCGGACGGCACGGCGACAGCTCGCTGAGCAGCTGGGCGATGAACACCGTCGTCTGCCCGAACGAACGCGGACCGTGCGACCGGTACCGGCGCGGCTCGTACAAACCCGAGCCCGCCACCCAGTGCACCCCCTGCATCCAGGAGTAGCCGTCCGGCGCGATCCGGCCCGTCGACGTCAACAGCCACTGCCTCGCCTCCGACACGTACAACGCGGGCAGCACATCGACCGCGTCGTCCCCCGAGGAACGCGGGGCGGGAATCATTGCGGCGTCCGGCGCCGCCACGGCGCTCACCGGGACTCCTCCAAGTCGCCGATAGAGAGCGTCCGGGCAGCCCGCGCACATGACAGTCCGCCGGTTTGAGCGGGAGGCTGTGACCTGAAAGGCGGTGCAAAATGCACCAATAGGGCAAGACTGGGCTGACAAAGGGCAGCACGATGCTGCAACATGTGCTTAGCACTCCTGTCGCTTTTGGAGGGCACAACGAAGGCCTTTGTGGCGCTTCATGGTTCGGGCAGAACCAAAGATCGAACCGCTCGCAGCCGGCTGGCACCGGGGCGAGCAGCTCCTCCCGCAAGGCCCTGGCAGGCCGAAACCGGAGAGCAGATGGGGCACCGCGCCTAGGTGACTGGCATCACCGGGAGGCCGGGCCCCGGCGGCTTGAAGTCCCGCTCAGCGGGCGCCGCCGATCGCGCCTACGACATCTCGCCCCCTTCCGGGGCTGAGGTGCGCCCGTGCACGGACCGGCACGGGAAGACAAAAAAGTCCCGTTGCCGGAGCGACGCGCGGGTCACTACTACGGCAGGAGCCGTGGTGCGTGTCTGCGACTGGGTCACTCCGCCACCTGTTTCCGTGCATCGGTCAGCAGTTGGAGAAGTGGCTGGCGCAGTCCTGGTGCTATGGCGATCGTCGCTGCGGACAGCAGGTCGTGGTTCCGACCGTGTGCATCCAGGACAAGAGCTCCCGCCTCACGGGCGATTGCCGTGCCCGCCACCATGTCCCAAGGGTGATTACTGAGTGCGATACTGCCGTCCAGTCTTCCAGAGGCGACCCATGCCAGGTCGATCGCGGCAGAGCCGAGCATCCGAACTCGCAAGGCACGTTCAGCAAGGAGCTGCGTGATCGCGAAGCGGAGCTCGTTGCGCTTGTGCGCGTGCGCACCTACGGCGTAATCGCCGATCGCGATCACGGCCTGGGACAACTCATCGCGTGCACTTGGAGTGAGGGGCTGCTTGTCAGCATGTGCGCCGAGCCCTCGCGCCGCCTTGAACCGCTGACCTAGGAACGGCAGATCGATCACGCCGAGCACCGATGACTCGCCCGACACTAGCCCCAGAGATACCGCGCAGAGAGGAATGCCGTTCACGAGGTTAGCTGTGCCATCCACGGGATCCAGGGCCCAAGTGAGCTGTCGAGCCGGTGATACGGATCCTCTCTCTTCACCGAGAAAGCCAAGTTCAGGCGTTTCACGTGCTAGGAAGTCTCGAAGGTCCTGCTCCACCGCAAAGTCGATATTCGAAACCATGTCTCGGTCGCCCTTAGACCGGACCTCCCCGACGGCCATCCGGCTGACGAGGGAGGATGCCCGGTCCACCGCGGCTGAGGCGATCTCGAGAAGTGCGCCCAGGTCGCTCACGCAGGCTCACGCCTTTCCCACATGGCAGAAAACACCTGCTCGAACGAGGGGTACAGACCGCCGGTAGGGCGGCGCTTGCGGATCACGAACGTTGGTGAATCAACACCACGGGCCTGCGGCAAGTACGTCTGCGCCACACACAACTCGGCATCCACGAGTAGCACGTTGAAGCGGATCGGCTCGTCATAGACGCCAATTTCAATACGCCCTTGAGCTTCCGGCGATACGCGTGCTGCGACATGCTCACGCAGGATCATAAGGTTCATCGCCGTCAGATCTGACAGGCGGTTCTCCGGGTACCCCTCTTCCTGTTCCCGCTCTCGTATGAAGTGACCGTACGGCTTGAGGAAGAGGCAGCGCAGTGTGGTTCCTTGCTCGATGAGTTCCCGAAGCCTCACGTCTGAGTACGTCTGGCACAGCATGTTGAGAGAGAGCCCACACAGGCGAATCTCCTTGGCGCCCTCAAGAAGATCGGAAACTGGCAACTTTGCCTGGAACTCCGACCGGGTCGCGTAGACAGCTTCAAGGTCGACGAAGCGGTCTCCCATAACCTGTGCCGCGGCATCGAACGCCTGGCGATTACTGAGGTCGGGCGGGCTCTGGCGGACGATCAGTTCGCACGCAACAAGCACATCCCCCGGTGGTGTCGCGTTTTGCTCCCAGGCCCTAATCAGCCCGGCACCGACCGGCCAACCAAGAAGACTCTCAAGGAGGGCTGCAAACGCCTCCTCGGTCATGCTGCGGGCCGATCGTGCGGCGGCAACTTGGTTTCTTGCAACTTCTCCTAGGTCCAGACGATTGGGGCCAGAGCCGAACATGGAGATAACGGTCGCCTCTTGACCAGTTGTCATCGGCATTCCTCCTGGGCCTCAGGCGCCATTCGTCTTCTGGGTACGACTAGTCTCGTTCGGCGGCTCGACGTCTCGCGGATAGGGCTGGCCTAGCCGGCCGTACAGGTCCATGAGGCGTGACTGCAGGAGATCAACCGAACGCTGGAGGGTGCCAACTTCACTCCGAAGCGCCTCGATGGCACGGGTGTCCGGCGCCTGCAGGTTATCGACCTGGGACCGAACTTCCGCAAGGCCTTGAGCCAAGCCCTCCAGCGTGAACTGCCCTTCGCGGACCTCATCGGGTTTGGCAAGCACGAACACGGCCTTGCCTGGCTGTCCTACCAGCACGCCCTCTTGGGTCAGCTCCCTGACCGCGCGACGGATCACAGTGCTCGATACGCCGTACTGCGCTGAGAGCGTGGCTGTTGAAGGGATCGGCTGGCCTACCTCGAGCCGCTCGCTGGAGATCTGCTCGCGGAGATCATCCATGACTCTCCGATACTCCGGCCGTCCGACTTTATCCGCCACGGACTCTCCCTTGTCCTTGTGCACCATGTTGTACAAGCCGCCCCTAGTCCAGCACATGGGCGTCAGGGGGAGAAGCAGGGCATCGGTTCCGGTCATGTGGGGCCACCTCCTTGACAACCATATACACATGGTTCAGCTTTGTGTATATGGTTGCAGCCATGCAGTCGAGCGTCACCCAGCAGACAGCCGGTCATGCCGAGAGGACCGAAACGATGCAGACCCCGGACTCCTTCCGCGCCGCGCACGGCGATGTCACCACCTGGTCCACCGCTGAGATCGAGGGCTACGAGCACACGGTGGAGGCCGCGAGCCCGGCCTTCGCCGAGGCCATCGCCACCAACCGGTTCGTCCTCGGCCGTCACGCCGAGGGCGGTCAGGTCGTCGTGGACCTCGCCACCGCCGAGGACCTGGCCCAGCGCCGCGAGGCCGGCGCCCTCCACGTCCTCATCGGCGGCACCACGGGCAGCGGCAAGACCAACCAGGCCGCCCTTCTCGAGCAGATGCGGCGCTTCGCCAGCTGACCCCGGATGCCTTCTATCAGGACCGCGCCCTGCTCGGTCCTGGTGGTGGGAAGCCGGAGACGGCCCCAGAGCACCACCCAAAACCAAATAGCGCAGCACCGCTCTGAGTTGTGTGATCGCTCACCTGATGGTGGGTGCCGGGAGACGTACCACGAGGTCCCCGGTCGGCTCTTTGCGGGCGCAGCCGACAGCAGTTGCGCTGCCTGTCCCCCACGGCCCTTTTCCATAAGTCCGTGGGGGGCGGAGAACGCAACCGCCTGGAGGGACATCCTCATGAAGAACAACGGCAGGGCGCCGCTCAAGGCGAGCGACTTCAAGCCCGACCTGATCAATCTTCGTCCCGGTCACCGGTCCGCCGTGTGCCCGGACTGCAAGACCTGGCGCACAGTGCAGAACCGCATGATCACCGCGCACCGGGCCGAGCCGCACAGTGGCCAGCCTCGGCACCGCCGCGATGAGAACCACGTGTCCCGCTGCCCCGGCAGCGGTCAGCGCATCTGGTTCGACATCACCCCCGAGCAGTGGCAGGCCCGTTACGACAGGCTGGCCAACCGCCGTCAGAACCAGGCCATGGACGCCGGCGCCCGGCACACCACCCGGGTGAAGCGGATGGGCAGCGCCGTCGCGCCGCCGGTCAGCAAGGTGATCCCGTCCCCGCTCACCGCAGCGGTGGCTCTCAAGGCGTACCGCGCCCACTGCGAGGAGTGCGCGGCCTGCCCCGGCCGCGCAGGATGCACCGATGGCGCGCGTCTTGCCGCTCTCTACACCCGGCTTCAGCGGCAGGAGCCGAAGCGGCAGCGGACGCGCGAGGGCATGGAGCAGTTGCGGGAGCAGGCCGAGCGCCACCTGACCGAGCAGTTGCCGCGTCGGCGGATGGCCGAGTGGGCCGCCGTCATCCCGGACGTTCAGGCCGCTGACAAGCAGCGGGCACAGCTGCCCGACGGCGATGCCCCGGCCGAGGGGCCTGGCCTCCCGCTGCTGAAGAACCCCGCAGCCTGACCCGCACCTCACGAACGAACGACCACGGCCGCCGCCCTCCCCATCGCGGAGGGCGGCGGCCGTGGCTGCTCGTACGACAGCCGACCCAAAAACAAACGCCCCCGGTGGCCGCCGGGGGCGTTTGTGAACGGACCTGCTTGGAGGCCCTGTTGCTCACCATCAGCATGCCACACCAGATTCCCGCGCCGACTCCCGCGGACGACCCGATGACCCTCGACGCCCTGCGGAGGATCGTCGACGAGCAGATCGGCCCCCGTGCCAGGGGCGAGATCTACCAGAACAGCGACGGCGCCTTCGAGGTGCTGTCGGTGATCCGTGACCCGCAGCGGGCCCGTGAGCTGCTTAAGCGGCGCTGCGCCCAGTGGGTGGTGATCGTCCGCGATGTGCTGCGCCCGGACGGTGAGCCCTTCGCGGTCGGCAGCGTATGGACGGATTCGGACCACCTGGTCGTCCGCGAGGCCGGCACGGATGGGGGTGCGAAGTAATGGACTGGCGCCACAGGGCGGTCTGCCGCGAAGAGGACCCCGAGCTGTTCTTCCCGATCGGTGACATCGGCCCGTCGCTCCTGCAGATCGAGGAGGCCAAGGCCGTCTGCCGCCGCTGCCCCGTGACGGATCAGTGCCTCCGGTGGGCGCTGGACTCCGGTCAGGAGGCCGGCGTGTGGGGTGGCCTGTCCGAGGCGGAGCGGCGCTCGATGAGGCGGCGCGCCGCCCGCAAAACCCGCAAGGCTCCCTGATCCGGCCGGTACGGCGAACGACCACGGTCGCCCCCATCCGCGAATGCCGCTGGGTGGGGGCGGCCGTGGCTGCTCGTACGGACAGCCGAAACAGCGGCAGCCCCAGGGATTGCGCCCCTGGGACTGCCAAGGACCTGTTGGGAGGCCCTGTGATCACCATGATGGCACCTGCCTGGTTAACGGGCGGGCTGATCGACGAGTTGGAGCGCGAGGACGACGACCTCGGTCCCGAGCCCGACGAAGGCGAGAGCCTGTTCCTCGCGGGTGTCCTTGCGTACGCGGCCCGCCCCGCCGGCACCGTCTCGCACCGTATGGCGCCGCACGGCAGTGGGGGCCTGCAGTGCGACATCTGCAGCGGCTGGTTCGGGGTCACCTTCTGGACATGCCCGGCCTGCGCGGCGATCAGCGCGTGGCAGCGTCCTGTGTCTGCGTCGGAGGAACGCCGGCCGCTGCCGATGCGGCCGACGCCGCACGAGCGGGACGGCCGGGACCAGCCGCCGCCACCGGCCCGTCCGCACCCGCGCGGTGCGCTGTCCGCCCTCGCTTCACGCCGATGACCGGCAAGAAGGACCTGTACCAGCGGTACATGGCCGCTGACCGGGCGCTTCGTGAGCACGCCGGCAGCTGCACGTCCTGCACCACGCAGTCCCGCTGCACCGCTGGAGCCGCGCTGTTCGAGACGTTTTGCCGGCTGCAGGACGCCTATCTGCAGCGCAAGGGCGATCACCGCTCCACCTGAAACCGGCCCGCCCGGGCCTCGGGCACCGCCAACTCACTTGAGACACGAGGAGATTCGTCATGTCCGAAAACTTCCAGGACCGCATGTTCATGGCCGGCGAAGCCGTCTACGCCGCCATCGAGCGCGGCGAGCACCCGGACGTGGAGGCCGAGCTGACGAACGCCCAGCTCGAGGCGTCCGCCGAGGACTGAAGTCCATCCCCCGCAACACGGCCTGAGCTTCCCCCTGTTGCCTGTCGTCCCCGCCCGCCGGCGGGGACGGCAGGGAGCGCACGGGGCCTCCCCCTGGTCCGCTCCGCTGGCTCCCGGCGACCGGGAGCGGCACCCAACTTCGCGCCCGCCGCCCGGGCCTTCGGACAGCAGCTCGCCCGCACTGCGGGCCGGCGCCTTGTCCTCGCCCGCCGGGTCGGGCAGACCCCCGGGGCTGAGCGATCCCCACCTGCCATCCCCCGCCGCCCCCGGCACGACCGATCAAGGAGCACAAGATGACGAGCCCCGCGGACCTGGTCCGCTCCGACGCCGAACCGGCGACTGACCACTTCCCCGTTCCCGACACCCCGCCCGCCCCGCGGGCCGACATCCACCCCGAGCCCGGCCTGCAGGCCGAGACGGACGACGTTGCGCAGACCACGGAATCCGAGCCGGACGGCGACCCGCGCACCATGCGGCTGCTCGCCGTCATCGCCGGAGTCGGCGGCCTGGTGCTCGCCTCGATCGGCTTCACCGGCTCGTACAACACCCTGCGCCACCTCGCGGACGGCAAGGGCTTCGGCCTCTTCTCCTACGCGTTCCCCATCGGGATCGACGCGGGCATCCTCGTGCTCCTGGCGCTCGATCTCTACATGATGCGCAAGCGGATGCCGCTGCCGATCCTGCGCTGGGCTGCCCACGGACTGACCACCGCCACGGTGGCGTTCAACGCCGCCGCCCCGCCGGGGCCGGTGTCGGCCGACCCGCTCGCGGCGTCCATGCACGGCGTGATCCCGGTGCTGTTCATCATCGCGGTGGAGGCCGCCCGCCACTACATCGGCCGGATGGCCGACCTGCTGGCCGGCGCCACTCCGCTCGGGTCGGTCCCGCTGACCCGGTGGATCCTCGCCCCGTTGTCCACGCCCCGCCTGGCCCGCCGGATGCGGCTCTACAACCTCCCGTACAAGGAGGTCGCCGCCCAGCACCAGCAGCTGCGGATCTACCGCGAGGGCCTGCGCCAGAAGTACGAGAACGACGACAAGCCCTGGCGCAAGGCGGCATCGGCGAACGAGATGCTGCCGTTCAAGTTGGCGCCCTTCGGGTTCAGCGTGGAGCGCGCCCTCGGGGTGCCGCTGGTGGAGGAGACCAAGCGGATCGAGAGGGAGGCCGAGGCCGCTGTTCAGCGTGCCGAGGCCGAGATTCAGCGAGTGAGGACCGATGTTCAACTCGGGGCCGCTCGCATTCAGGCGGAGGTCGACAAGATCCGCGCCGAGGGTCAGCTGAAGATCGCCCGAGCCGAAGCGGAACGCGAGGCTCAGGCGGAGATTCAACGAGCCGAAGCCGACTTTCAACTCCGCGAGGCCAAGCGTCAGCACGCGCTCAAGCTCGCTGAGGACCAGGCCGCAGCCGAGGCGCAGGAACTCGCCGACGAGACCGAGAAGCGCCGCACCCTCGCCCAGATCGAGCGGGAGAAGGTGCAGGCCAGCTGGGGTCTGGAGAAGCAGCAGATGACCACGCAGGCCACCGAGCACGAGCGCCGGATCCAGGCTGATGCCGCCGCCCGCGCCCAGCAGGAAGAGCTCGCCCGCCAGGCCGGGATCGCCCAGGAGCAGCAGCGCCTGGCCGAGGCCGAAGCGGCCCGGGCGAAGGCCCTCGAAGAGGCCGCTGAACACGAGCGGAGGGAGGCTGAACACCGCGCCGCGACGGTGAACGCGGCCAAGCAGGAGCAGCTCGACAGCGAGGAGATCGCCGCTTCCGTCGCCCGCCAGGAGGCCGCGAAGGAGGAGGCCGCTGAACTCCGCGCCCGCGCTGCTGAACACGAGGCGCGTGCGGTTGAAGCCGCAGCCATGGCCCGCATGAGCCAGGTCGACTGGGACACGCACCGAGTCGCCGCGATGATCCAGGCCCGAGGCGAGAGCGCGGTCACCGTCCGCATCATCTCCGAGGAGCTGGGCATCTCCACCGGCTCCGCCCAGGACCGCAAGCAGCGCGCGCTCCAGCTGCTGGACGAGCAGGACGGCGGCCAGACCGCCCAGGCGGCCTGAAAGGGCCGCCGACCTGCGAAGACGAGCTCATCGACGGCTCCACCGGCCCCCGAGCTGCTGATGACAACTCGGGGACGCGGTGAAGGCGCCGAAGCGCCGACACCAACCCTGCCATCAAATCGCCCCGGAAGGAGGCAAAACCGCAGGTGAGCGACACCAACGAAACCGCCCCATGGAACAACCCGCCGCAGCGGAACAAGACGCTGCGGCGCAAGCGGGCCGAGAAGCAGGCCCGGCGTGCGGAGCACTGGGGACGGCGCCTGGCCGAAGCCCGCCAGGAGGGCCCGGACATGGTCGCCGCAGTCACCTTCGACCGCCTCCGAGGCGTGCTCGACAAGCTCCCCGCGGACGCTCGCGCCCGCGCTTACGAGGCTGTCACGCAGGCCCTCGAGCACATCCGCGAGACGCACGCACAGTGACCGCCCGGCTGTGACACGAGCTGTGACGAGACCTGTGACAAGCCGCTGTGACAGCAGAAACAGACCCCACCCGTACGGCCGCGCGCACCCGTGCGCACAGGCGCGCCCGTGCGCGCGCGAGACTACGACGCTCTGTAACGCCCTGTCAAACCCCCACCCGAGTCCTGGAAGGACGGAAAAACCATGATCGACGCCGCTGTCAGCGCCGCCGCCGGCGGGGCCTGCGCCGGGTCCGCCGCACTCCTGTTCTACGCGGAGAAGCTGCCCGGACTGAACAAGGTCACCAACAAACTCCACACCGACCGCGCCCAGGCGATCCTCATCGCGACCGCGTCGGCCGCGATGGTCGCCACCCCGGCGGGCTCCTGGTGGAACGAGACGGTCAACTCCATCAACGACTGGGCGGTCAGCTCGGTCGGCGAGTGGACCGGCCTGATCATCACCGGCATCCCCGCACTGGGCGTGACCCTGGTCTTCGTCAACGACCTGGTCACGCGGAAGGTGGAGATGCGCACCCGGATCCTGGGCGCGGTCCTGCCGGTGCTGGCCTCCACCATCCCTGGCCCCATCGGCGATGGCATCCAGACCGGGCTGGCCTGGGTCGTCACGACCGTCGGCCGCCTGGTCGCCGGCGCCTTCGGCATGGCGTGAGCGGGGGCTGAGCCGTGTTCGAACTCATCCTGCTCATCGCCATCGCCTACGCCGGAGCCCGCGGCGTGGAGAAGGTGACTGGCACCGACGACCGCCGCTACGACACCGCGGAGTCCCGCAAGACCGTCGAGAAGGTCGCCGCGAGCGGCCCGAAGGACGGCTCCACCACGACGGTGAAGGCGCCCGGGCCGACCGAGCCGGGCGGCACGTTCAGTGCCGCCGCCCCGCGCAGCGCCAAGGTGGGCGGCGCTGCCGCCGTGCCGCTCGCGGTCATCACCGAGACCGGCTCCACCATGTGGAAGGCCGTCGGCGAGGGATACCGCGAGCGGTGGCCGGAGATCCGCGAAGAACACCGCCGCAAGATGGCCGAGAAGGCCGAGGCGAGGCGGAAGAAGAAGGAAGAGACCGAGGCGAAGAAGAAGGCGGACGAAGCAGCGGCCAAGGCCGGGCCTCCCCCGCCCTACCCGCCGAAGCCCACCGACCCGCCGAAGCCCACCGACCCGCCGACGGCCGGCGACCCGGACGCGGAAGTCGACGACCCGGACGCGAAGGACAAGCCGGAGGAGCCGAAAGCCGCCCCGGCCGACACCGGCCCGGACGACGACGCGGCACGGCCGAAGACCGAGGCCGAGCTCGAACGCGAGCGAGCCGAGCGCGAGAAGGCGCGGGCAGAGCAGGCCGAAGCCGACCGTGACGCGGCGAAGAAGGAGGCCGAGGAGGCCCGCGAACGCGCGGCGACGGACAAGGTCCTCGCCGCGCAGAAGGAAGCCCGCGAAGCGACGGAGCGGGCGGACGCGGCCGAGGAACGGGCGGCCCGGACCGCCGAAGCGAAGCCCGCCGACGCCGAAACCGACCCCGCCGGGCGCCGCCACCTCAGCGTGGTGCCCGAACCCGCACAGAACGGAGACCCGATGTCCTCTCCCAACATGGTCATCCCCGAAATCCGCACCCTGGACGGGCTGATGAACGCCCTGACCCTGACGAAGGCGATGTGCGAGATGCGCTCGGAAGAGGCCATCGCGATCGCCGCTGACGACAAGTCCCTCTCCGACCGGCTCGACCAGATCGAGGCGGAGATGGCCGAGATGGAGGTCGACGCCAAGACCCGCCAGGAGATCGACACGCTGCGCGAGGACATCCACACCCAGTCGGCGGCCGCCGCCCAGTACGGCGCCGCAGCCAAGGACGCCGGCGACTTCGCCGTGGCGGCCGCGGCCTCCGCCTACAAGGCCCACGGCGGCATCGCCGAAGCCGTCCAGTCCTCCCCGATCGAGCGGGCCGCCCAGGCCGGCTACTACGACCGGTGACAGAGCCCCGGCGGGTCGAACCGTACGTGTGGACGTGGGAGGAAGACGGCATCTCCCGGCAGGTCAACGTCCACTACACCCGGATCGGCACCACCGTCATCTACCACCCGCGCTATCCGGGCGACGAACTCCCGTGGTTCGACGCGGACTACGAGTTCGAAAGCGACCGCGGCCGCTGGGAGGACGGCGACATCGTCACCCTCGGCTCCCCCGATGACCCCGGCTACGGGCTGATCGACCCGGACGACGACATCGACGCCCCCGAGGACTTCAGCGGCGTCATCGACGACGTCGTCTCCGACTCCAGCCCCGAACAGGAAGGAACCCACCCCATGCCGATCACGAAGATCCCGGACGTCGTCAACCACCGCGCCCTGCTCACCGCGCTCAACACCATCCGCGCGGAAGTCGAGACCCGCCAGGAGGACGTCGACAACCTCGCGGCCTGGTCCGGCGAGATGGCCGAGCGGATGCGCGGCATCGGCGAGGAGCTGAAGGCCCTCAACGTCGACAACTACACCGTCGGCAACATGCACATGCTCGGTGACCTGATCGACGGCTCGAAGAAGGCCGCCGACGCCTACAAGAACGCCACCGACAAGTCCGTCACCCAGGCCGAGACCGCCGCGCGCACCGCGCACCGCAACCACGGCCGCATCCAGGACGCCGTCGACGACTCCGACGTCCCGATGGCGAAGAACACCTTCTACGACGCCGAATAGCGCCCACTGCACCACCCACCAGGCCACCGGGCCCGCCAACTGGCGGGCCCGACCCCTGTGTTGCCCAGACGCCCCCGACCCGCGCACCAGGCGCGGTTCGGGGGCGGTGGGGAGCACCGGGCCCCCGGACCCGTCCTCCACAGCCCCGAGCATGAAGGGAACCCGCCGTGCGCGCCCCGAAGAACCCCACCCCCCAGTACGTCGACCTCGCCGCCTTCGTCGCCGCGCAGACCAACCAGGCAACAGCCCAGGCGGCAACCGGCAAGAAGAACTCCCGCACCTTCAAAGAGTGGGCGATCGACAACCGCGGCCGCCTCACCATCACCGTCACCGCCGCCAGCATGGGCCCGACCGGTGAGCTGCTGTCCGCCACGCCCGACGGCTGGAAGACCGCCCTCACCCTCGGATTCACCGGCGCCGCGGCCGCCGGCGCCTGGGGCTGGGTCCCCGGCCTGGTCAAGTGGAACGGCGTGTGGCGGCCCGCCCGCACCCTGCCCGCCGAACACGACCGGTACATCGGCCTGTCCATGCCGGTCACCGGCTCCGGCCTGCTCACCACCATGGCGAGCGTCGGCGGACCCGAATGGGGCGAGAACCCCTGGTGGGGCTTCTCCCTGGCCTGGTCGCTCGGCTACGGCGCCTGGGCGTGGCAGCGCTGGGGACGGCGCCCGCAGGCCAAGGCCCCGGAGCTGACCCAGCAGATGCTGGACTGGATGGAGTACGCCGCCGTCCCCGACGGCCCGTACCCCAAGAGCAAGCTGGTCTCCCCGATCGCCAACCCCAAGGGCGGCTGGTCGGCGGAGATCCACGTGCCGCGCGGCAAGTCCTTCAAGATCGTGGCACTGGACGACGTGCTGTCCTCGCTCGGGATCGACGACCCCGACCTGGTCGCGCTGGAGAAACTCTCCCCGCGCAAGGGCCGGGTCACGGTGTTCACCGAGAACCCGCTGAAGAAGGGCACCCTCTTCGGCCCCCAGCACGTCCTGGACCCGGAGACCGGACTCGCCCCGTTCGGCGTCTACTACGACGGCGAGCAGGCCAACTACCGGTTCTTCCTGCCCGGCTCCGGCGCGGTGCACGACTTCATCACCGGCACCTCCGGCTCCGGCAAGTCCCGCGCGCTGGACGGGCTGTTGGGCATCGAGCGGCGCAGCCCGCTGATGTGCTCGATCGTCATCGACCCGCAGGCCGGCCTGTCCCTGCCGGACTGGCCCGACGGCGTCGCCGTGTTCGCGCCGGGCAACGCCTTCGGCATCGTCGTCCTGCGCGCCGTGCACGCCCTGATGAAGGAGCGCGGCAAGCGGTACAACCGGCTGAAGTGGGTCGACGACAAGGGCCGCACCCGCGTCGGCCGCGCCTTCTTCGTGCCGGGCGATCCCGACCCGCTGGTCTGCGTCACCCTGGACGAGGCCCACGACCTCCTCAACGACCCCGACTATGGCGAGGAAGCCGTCAAGATCGTTGGTGACCTCGTGAAGGAGGCCCGGAAGGTCGGCATCAAGTTCCGCCTGGCCAACCAGTCCCCCAACGCGAGCGAGTTGGGCGGCGAGACCCTGATCCGCGACATCCTCCAGGGCGGCAACAACCTGGTCCTGCGCTCCGGCTCCTCCGCAACCGGCAAGCGGGCCGCCGGCAACGCCCTCGGCGACATCGACCCGGGCGCGATCCCGAAGGAGTTCAACGACGGCACCAGCACCGGCGGCCTCGGCTACCTCGCCGGTCCCGACAACCGGTCCGCGATGTGGCGGGCCCCCAACGTCGAAGACGCCTACGGCCTGGCCCACGAGGGCGAGACCACCGGCATCGAGCAGGCCAGCATCGACGCGCTGCCGATCGTGCGTCACATCCTCGAAGAGCACGCGCTGATGATCCGTCTGCGCAACGCCGGCGAGGACTACACGTACGACCCCGAGCGCTTCACCGACACCGCCCCGGCCCAGGCGAAGAAGCCCGGGAAGAAGCAGGCCGTGCCCGCTGTGGCCATAGAGAAGGTGCCGGACGCCGTGGAGCCCGAGGGCGCGACGATGTCCGACACCACCCGGCGGATCGTCGCCTTCCTCCACAAACACGGCAAGCCCGCAGCCCCGGCGGTCATCTCCAGGTCGCTGGGCATCCCCAACCCCCGGGTGCGCACCGCCCTGGGGCGGATGAAGGACGACCCGAACGTGCCCGTCACCAACCTTGGCCACGGCGCCTGGGTCCACACCGACCACGCCGACTACATGGCCGCCGCCTGAACCAGCGAAGGAGAACCCTGTGAACAGCACCGAACCCACCCCGGCCAGCGCCCTGCAGATCCTGGACCAGGCCGCCGCCCTGGTCCGCCAGCGAGCCGCCCGCCTCGGCACTGAGCCCGCCCCGGCCCCGACGCTCACCATCGTTCTGGACAACGCACCCGCACTCCTGGCCGGCCTGCCCGGCCCCCAGCGCGACCAGCTCACCGAACTCATGACCAGCGGCCGCGCCAACGGCATCCACATCCGCGGCCGCTCCCGGCTCCCCCGCCAGTACGCCACCCTCGCGGAGCTGAACGCCGCCGCCGAGCACGGCGACCTGTAGCCACCACCCCGCCCCACCACCGAGGCCGGCCCCTTCCCCCGAGGGGCCGGCCTCGGCCGTCCCCGACTCCCCTGGAGCGCCCGATGAACACCGAGCAGCACCTGGTCGACCAGGACGTCGGCCCCTACTCCCCCGCCCTGCCCACCGCGATCTGGCAGCCCGCCCCCCAGCACCACCAGGTCGTCGTACAGCAGGCCCCCGCCCCGGCCCTGACCCTCTACCAAGTGCCGGTCCCCGGCTCCGTCCAGGTCCAGCTCCCCGACGGCCGCATCGCCTGGGGCCGCCCCGTGGAGCACCGCCTGGACCCGGTCCCCGTCGCCACGCAGCGCGAGCCGATGCCCTCCTGGGCGAAGGCGATCGGCATGGTCGCCGGAAGCATCACCGCTCTCGCCCTCGGAGGCGCCGTCGCCCTCCGTATCGCCGCACCGGCCCTGGGAGGCCTCGTGGACATGCTCGACATGCTCTGGAAGGTCGCCCTGGTCCTCGCCGTCATCCTGTTCGGCGGCGTGGCCGTCGCCCGCTCCCTGTTCGCCAAGGCCGCAGGCCACCCCGGCAGCGACCACGGCACCGGCAGTGAGCCGTCGACCGTCGTCTTCGCCCCGCAGATCGACACCGGCGGCAACCGGCTCATCGGCCGCGGCGGCGACGTGAACATCCAGTGGGGCGACGGCAACCGCAACAAGCAGTAGCGCGGTCTGCCCTCTCCGTTCTTCCTGCCGACCTGCCTGGTCCTCGGCCCGCACGGCGGCCTCGAGGGCCGGCCAGGCCGACCGGCCTGCCCACACCTTCCTTCCCTCCACCTCGCCAAGGAGCGATCCGCCATGGCCCGACACCAGACCGGACCCGTCCTCACCCTCCAGCCCGCGCCGCAGCCCGGCTGGTGGCAGACCAACCGCCACAAGGTCCTCGCCGTCCTTGCGCTGATCATCGGCTTCCTGCTCGGCCAGAACAGCACCGACGCCCCGGCCGCCACCAACACGCCGCCCGCGCACACCGCGCCCGCCGACAGCGCCACCCCGTCCACGCCGTGATCCGGACCGCCCGCCCGGCCCTCGCCCCCGCCGCCGCCCCGCGCGGCAGCAGGGCGAGGACCGGACAGGCCGCCCGGCCCCACCCCGACCCGCCTGCAAAGAGCCTTCGTTGACCACCGCCCCCCCTCAGCCCCACCGAGATCCGGTACTGCCAGCACGCCGCCAGAGTCGTCCGCATCGAAGCGCCCGTCGTCACCGAGCTGGTCGCGGCCATGGCCCACCTAGACCAGGCCCTCGACGCCGACCCCCAGGACAGCGCCGCCCACTACGCGCCCCGCGGCCAGGAGCACCTGGTCCCCGACTGGATCCGCGCCAACGCCGACAAGATCCGCGCGCAGCTGGACGCCCTCGTCACCCGCTACACCGACCCCGGCAGCGGCCTGCTCAACCAGGTCACCGACCAGCCCGGCACGTGGACCGACCCGGCCACCGCCCGCACCTTCGACCTGGACGCCGACTACGTGCCCGCCAGCGACGACCGCCGCCGCCCCGGCATCGTGTGGCGCTACCGCGGCATGCACGCCGCCAACGGAGCCCCGATCCTCCACCCCCACCACCTGCCCGACCGCACCCCGTGCGCCGGACCCTGCTGGCCCGTCGGCACCGTCCCGGCCATCGCCATCGGCAGCGGCGCATGAACCCTCCCGCCGTCACCGCCTTCACCGAGACCGCCGCCCACTCGGGGTCGATGGCGAGTCCGGGTCCGCCCGGCCGGTCCACGCGGACCACGTCGGCGCCCAGGTCGGCGAGGAGCATGGCGGCGAACGGGCCCGGTCCGATACCCGCCAGCTCGAGTACGCGGCCCTCACCCCCATCGGCACGAGCGTCCTCACCGACCCGCTGAGCACCGACCGGAAGTACCTGTGCCGCGACTGCGCCGCCGCTCCCACCCCCGCGCCGGCGACCTGACCCGGCCTGCCCGCCCGGCCTCCGGCGCCCCGCCCCTTCGCGGCGGCTCCGGGGGCCGGACAGGCCGACCGGCCTGGCCAGCACCTCGTCCCCACCGCAGCACGCCTGCGGACAACCCACAAGGAGAGCCGTCGCTTTGGCGAAAGCGCCCGCCGTCATAGGTGTCCTCACCCAGCCCGCCCCGCCCACCTGGTGGAAGGCCAACCGGCACAAGGTCTTCCTCATCCTCGGCCTGATCGGCGGCTTCTACATCGGCACCCACAGCAGCGACGCCGCGACCAAAACCGACCCGCCCCGGCCGGCGCACACCGCGCCCGCCCACCCCAGCACCAGCGCAAGCCGATCCCGCTGACCACGAGAGGCGACACCACCATGAGCGTCACCCCGTTCCCCCACTCCCGCGCCGGCCGCCAGCAGGAGCCCACCACCCAGGCCCGGGCCTACAGCTGGTGGAAGCAGTTCAGCGCAGAACACGGCTGGCTCGGCCGCCGCCGCCACGACATCCGGATGGCCCCCACCTACGGCTGGCGGCTCATGGCCGGATGGATCAAGAGCGTCATCGTCCTCGCCATCGCCGCGGCTGCGTTCTTCTCGCTGTACGGCATCGGGACCACGGCGATCGACGCGGCGCGAGCCCTGCCGTGGTCCACCCCGACCGGCGACGACCACACCGGCCTGCTCGCCACCATCGACCAGCCGGTCCGCTCCTACCTCGCCACACGCACGCAGGCGCTGCCCGTCGACGCCACCACCGCATACAGCACATGGCAGGCGGTCGGGGTCGTCGCGTTCCTCCTCGGCTACCTCCGCAACGGCGGAGCCCGCCTCACCTGGACCGTGTGGGGCGCGGCCACCGTCGCCATGGTGTGGATCGGCACTCCCGGCCCCGGTCGCGAGGTCGCCGCAGGTATCGCGGTTGGGTCCGGCTCGTTTCGAGTGACTGGCTGAGCTGGCGTTTTGTGTGGGTGGGCTGGTGGTGAGTGCTGGTCGCTTCTACCTTCTGGGTGAGGGGGTGGGGTGATGGTGTCCCTGCTGGAGGAGCTGGAACGGCGTGAGTCGGCTATCGGGGAACGGGTGGGCGAACTGCGGGTGCAGGTAGCGGAGCTGAGCGAGCAACTGGAGGCGTTCGAGGAGATGCTCGCGCAGGTGGAGGTCGCCCGGGCGGTGGTGCGGGAGGTCCTCGACGACGCGGCGGCCGAGGAGCCGGTGCCGCGGCCTGCGGCGGGGCCGCAGCGGGCGGGAGGGGAGTCGCCGATCGGGGTGGTGACGGTGCCCGAGCGGGAGGCGGGGATGGACGCATCGCTGCTGCCGTCTGGGTACCGGGACATCATGGAGGTGCTCATCGCGGCGGGGCGGCCGATGCGGTCGAAGGCGGTCTCGGTGGCGATCGGCCGGGGCGAGGGCCCCTCGAAGGTGGAATCGGTGCGGGTGAAACTGAAGCGGCTCGCGCGCCGGGGCTGGCTGAGCGAGGACAGTCCGGGCCTGTTCGCGCTGCTCGAACACGCCGAGGACAGTGGGCCGTTGGGCCAGGGTTCTGGCGGCTGAGGGTTCTTCTTCCTACGTTCGTAGGTGCCAACCGAAACGCCCGTAGGAAGAAGAACGCCGTGGAACGGTACGACACGCCGCCGAGTGCTGACGACTTTGAGGCGGCGGCGAATTTATTCAGCATGCTCGTGACGGAGCTGGCATCGCCGACGACTGGCGATCTGGCCCATCATGAGCTGGAGGATCTCTTGGAAGACAGGGGCCGTGACCTGCTGCGGCAGCTGTTCCAGGATCACCTGGACCTGCGGGAGCGGCGCGAGCAGGAGGCTGTGGCGAGCTTGCGGCCCCGCGTGATCGGTACGGACGGTCTGCCGCGGCCGCGGCTGGAGAGGGGCCATGGCCGGCTGCTGGCCACGGTGTTCGGCACGGTGACCGTCTCCCGCCTCGCCTGGAGGCGCCTGGAGGCGTCGAACGTGCACCCGGCGGATGCGGTGCTGTCACTGCCGCGGGGCCGACACTCGCACGGTCTGGCCCGCCTCGCCGTCCAGGCGGCCACCCGGATGTCCTACGACGCGGCCCACGAGACGATCATCCGGCGGTGCGGCCGCGTGCTCGGCAAGCGTCGGCTCGCCGGTCTGCTCGTCGAGGCCGCCGGTGACGTCGACGCCTTCTACAACGCCAGAATCGTTCAACCCTGCGCTCCGGCAACAGTGTTGGTGCTGTCCGCGGACGGCAAGGGCATCGTGATGAGGCCCGAGGCCCTGCGGGAGGCCACCCGGCAGGCCGCCGAAAAGCGGCAGCACGCCTTTCGCACGCGTCTGGCCGCCGGGGAGAAGAACGGCAGAAAACGCATGGCCACGCTCGGCGCGGTCTACGACGCCGAACCGGCACCCCGCCGGCCGCACGATGTGATCACGCCGCCCGGCGGCTTCACGGACGGGCACATCCGCCGGCCCGGCCCCGTTGCCCGGGACAAGTGGCTGTGCGGCTCGGTGGAACACGACGCCGAGCACGTTGTGGCGCAGGTCTTCGAGCACGCGCAGGCCCGCGACCCCGAACATCGCCGCACCTGGGTGGTCCTGGTCGACGGCGCCCGCCATCAACTCGACCTCGTCCAGGCCGAAGCCCGTCTCCACCACGTCGAGGCGCACATCGTCATCGACATCATCCACGTCCTGGAGAGGTTGTGGGCGGCGGCCTGGTGCTTCCACGGATCAGGCCAAGTTGACCGGCGGACAGCGGCACGGTGTCGATACCTGCGTCCGCTACCTGCGCGGCAACGCAGATTTCCTGCACTACGAGAAGGCCCTCGCGGCCGGCTGGCCCATCGCCACCGGGATCATCGAAGGCGCGGCCCGCCATCTCGTCGCCGACCGTCTCGACATCAGCGGAGCCCGCTGGGGTCTCGACGGCGCCGAAGCCGTCCTGAAACTCCGTGCCGCCGCCGCTAACGGTGATCTTGACGCCTACTGGAAACATCATCTCGCCAAGGAACATCAACGGCTCTACCCAGCCCATGACCAGGCGAGATACGCCCTTACTGCCTGACCGCGATCTCACTCAGAACGAGCCGCACCCTTCGGCAATCCGACCCACCGGCTCGCCGTTCGCATAGGCATCCAAGACGGCCTCGGCCAGCTTCCGGCGGGCGGTTTGCAGCGCTTCCTGTGCCGACTGGTATGCCTGCTGCGCTGCTTCCAATGCGTCCTCGCTCATACGCCCATCCTGCCAGCCCCCTCTCTGATCATCCGTGCCGCTGCCGTTCCTCCGGATGGCGATCCCTTTCTCTGAGCGGAGCGCGGTCTTGTTGCGGAGGCAACGGATCGGCCGTGGTGGGGAGTGAGGTGGCGGCGTTGCATTCACGGCAGGAGACGGTGCGGGGTTGGCGGAGGATGTCGAGGGCCTGGTCGAGAGTGATGGGTGTGGCGTGGGGCTGGCAGCCGATGACGTGGATCAGGCGTGCGCCGGGGTGGCCGGGGCGGTGAGGGAGATCTTGTACTGTCCAGGCCTGCCGCCCGTCGGCGGTGGGATTAGCGAGGGTGGGGATCCGACTGTAGTCGCCGCCTTCGAGGGGGCGGACATGACGGGCGTCGAGCCAGACGCTCTGTTCCGCAGGCTCCGTACGGCCGCTGCCGCCAACTGCCCAGCCGGTGATGCCCACCCGGTACTGCCATCCGACTGCCGCGCGCCGACGCTCATACAGGCAGGCGCGCAACTCCTGCCCGTCAGGCATGATCACGGTGACCCGGGCCGCGTTCTGCGGCATTGCGACCCCCTCCATCCTGCCCAGGCATCCTAACCGGACGCTTTGGCGAGTTCATCGGATCAGAACACCAGGCAAGCCCTCCAGCCCCCGCTGTGACACGATGCCGCCGACGGGTCCAGCAGCATCTTCTGGGTTCGTGCCCCTGGTAGTCCGACCGCCCCTTACCATCCGCTGCATGCTGGATCCCGAACTGCTGGAACGGATCACCGCCCGCCGTGCGGAACTGGACGACCTCGAAGAACAGCTGACCGAGCAGCTGGCCAGGGTTCGATCCGAGAGGGACGAACTCGCCGTCGCCGAGAGAGTCCTCGAGCGAGTGAGCGAAGAGATCGCAGGTGATCGCGCCTCAATCTCCCCGGCGCCGGGTCAGGTGGCGGGGCGGGCCGTGATGCTCGTCCCGCACCGCGGCCCGGACACACAGGAGACCATGCTCCCGCCGGACTACCAGCGCATCCTCACCGTCGTGCGCCAAGCCGGCGGACCGGTCACGGCCCGGCAAGTAGGCGAAACGCTGGGAGTAGACGTCAGCGTGAAGTCCAAACTGGAACCGCTGCGCGGCAAACTGATCAGACTCACCGACCGCGGCTGGCTGCGCAAACAACCCGACGGCCGGTTCACCACCCGCCTGTGATCTCCTCCGGCATGACGGGTCCAGTGGCAGCAGAGGCGTAACCACGGTGTCCCCGGCGGCCGTTGGAATTGTGTGACGAAAACCAAAGAGCACGCCGAGGACACCTGCCCGCTTGTCTACCAGTGCCGCCTGCCGCTGTCCACGCGCACCGTCAACCACCTCGCCGACCTGCTACGCCGCCACCTGAAGGCGATACGCTCCCGCTGGCGCATCCTGCCGCCCGGGAAGATCGCGGTGATCGTCCTGGCCATACTGCGCCACGACCAGCGCCTGGCCGACATGGCCGGCGGCAACAACGTCTCCGAGTCGACCGTCCGCCGCTGGCGCGACGAACTGATCGGACTACTCGCCGCCCAGGCCCCGCGCCTGGACCGCGCCCTGAAGAAGATCGTCAAGCGGGGCGGGGAAGCGGTCCTGATCGATGGCACCCTCATCCCCACCCAGCGCCGCACCGGAAAGGCCGACCGCCGCAACTACTCCGGAAAACACCGACGCCACGGCCTGCACTTCCTCGCCCTGACCGACGAGAACGGCCGCCTGATCTGGATATCCGCCGCCCGGCCCGGGCGCACCCACGACAACACCGCCGCCCGCCACGACCACATCCTGGCCCACCTACGCGCCGCCGGCCTCGGAGCGCTGGCCGACCTCGGCTTCCGCGGCCTGGACAACGACATCCTCGACCCCGTGATCGTCACCGGCTACGCGGCCAGTCGAACCCACAAGCTGACCCCGGGGCAAAAGGTAGCCAACCGCGTCCTCGCCGTCGGACGCGCACTGGTCGAACACGGCTTCGCCCACCTCAAGAACTGGCGGACCCTCACCAAACTCCGCACCGACCCCGCCCGCGCCACCCAACTCCTGCGGGCCCTGCTCGTCCTGACGAACCTCGAAGTCAACCGCTGACGGACGATCTTCACCGAGGGCTTCCGCCCACGACCAGCATGAGCACTCCGAGCGCCGACCACACCAGCCCTTTGACCAGCAACTTCAAGTTGGCGAAGGCTCAGTGAGGACCATGTGGGCTGCGTCCACTCCCTGAAGGGACAGCATGCGTGCAGTCGCGGGTACTCCGGACAAGGAGGTTTCCTCCAACACCCCGCCCTCGGGCAGGGCGAAGCGGCGGGGGTGAGCGGCGATGCTCAGCGGATACTCGAAGACTGCATCGGTGAAGTCGACCTCGGCATACCGCAACCTCAGGCTGGCCGATGACGACCAGCGTGTGCGATGGCACACCACTCGCCGTGCAGCCGCCTCGACCGTCACCGGGCCCCCGAACGACGCGGACGACAGATCGAGCTCGCCTCCGCATACCAGTGGGCCTATTTGCGGGGACCGCTCAAACACGGCCGACTCGAACCAGGCCGTGTCGGTGAAGGTGGTGGAGTCGAAATGGGCCTTGCGGGTGAAGGTGGTTCCTCTGAATATGGCACTGCCAGTGAAGGTTGCTGAGTCGAACCTGGCGTCGTCGGCGAAGGTGGCAAAGGTGAACTCGGTGTAGCCGGTGAAGGTGGCCGAGTAAAACCCGGTGTAGCCAGTGAAGGTTGCCAAAACGAACGAGGCGTCGCCAGCGAAGGTGGTGTATCCGAACGAGGCGTCGCTGTGGAACGTTGCCGAGCCGAACGTGGCCTTACCGGTAAAGGTTGCCAAATAGAACGAGGCGTCGCCAGCGAAGATGGTGCAGGGGAACGAGGCATCACCGAGGAACGTTGCCGAGCTGAACCTGGCGTCGCCAGTGAACGTGGCCCAGCCGAATGAGGCGTTGCCGATCCTGGGACCTTGAGTATCCGAATCGCATACAGCGTCGAGGAGTCGTTGGAGGAGGGGCTCCGCGAGTTCTGTGCCGCGGTGATCGAGGTCGCTGCCAGGGGCGAGAGCAGCGAGATAGGTGTCTCGCTGGTCGGCAGCGAGGTGAGCCAGGCACGCGGCGTAGGGTTCCACGCGCCGACCGCGGCAGCCGATCGGATCGCCAGCTGTCAGGTCGGCTCCATCACCGCAGTGCGGCCAGTCCGGCGGATCGGCAGCTGAGGTCATGAACTGAGGGACACGCGACAGACGTGAGTGGTTGCATGTCTGTCCTCGGGAGATGTCCCGTGCCACTGAACCTTGACTGATTGCCACCGAAGATGGACCAGTGAGCGGTTCGTGCCATCGAACCTTGACCGCCCTGGTCACCGGGATGCCACAGTTGCTGTCTACTTCGTTCGCACTGCCGGACGGCTCCGCGGTATCGCGGGCACGGGACTCGAACTGTGCAGCATGCGGTCCAAGATGAAGCCCTCCCGTCCCGCCGACCCAGCCGAACAGCGCCCCGAGGACCTGAGATCCTCTCGATGGTCTCGTTTCCTGTCCTGCGGGCTCCTACTGCTGGTGCCACCTGTAGTACTGGTGGGAGGGATCGCAGGTCGTCGCTTGCAGGAGGGTGCCGTTTCGTACGCTGGGCGTCGACAGACAGAGCCCGCTCGACACGTTCTGCCAGACCTGGTACCAGCCTGAGGGCGGCCCGTTGGGGTTGTCCGCGAAGAAGACGCGCCACTGCTGGGTGGTCGCGGCGGCGTTGCAAAACGCCATCGTGACCGTCCCTGACCCCGAGGCCGGCGCGGTGATGCACCGTCCCGTGCGCTGGTTGGTGAAGGTGAACAGGCCGGTCTGGGTATTGAACCCTGCGAGCCACTTCTGCTCGGAACCACCGGTGCACGACCACATATGGAGCTTCGCGGCGTTCTCGGTGGCATTGTCGAGACAGTGACTCGAGTTCCAGACGTTGATCGGGCTGAAGCCTGCGGCCTGCGCAGGTGCACCGGCCACGGAGAGGGCCAGCACCGCTAACACCGCGGTGACGAGCACGGACAATCTACGTCGTGTGGACATGAGCTTCTCCGGTTTCTCGCTGGAGACTGGCGGAGAGCCCGAACGGCATCCGGTAGGTGCGACGGAAAGAGTCCGAGCGTCGCGAGTCTTGAGGCCGCCCACTGGAGACGCCGACGAAATTCTCCGGTCAGGCGCCCCGAGTCTCACAGCAAGGCTTGTTTCCAGCAACGCGCTTGAGGCTCATTGTCCGATTCTCGCAGGGGGGTGACCGCCTAGGGATCGTCGTCCACGGAGCGGGCGGTCGTTGTGCGTTTGGAGTGGGCCACGAGGATTACGCGTTGACGAACGAGAAGGGACACCGGCCCTACCTCCCGTCTGCTGTTCGACCGCTTCGAAGTTGGCGACGCGGCCTTCAGCAACGACGGAGTTGCAGGTGAGGCGAGGCCAGCACGGACAGCGTCGAGTCCTTAAACCTTGTCGTCGGGAGCAGCACTTCCGGACACGGACTATGGCGCAGGAGCGGGTCCTCGGGGCGCTGTTCGGCTGGGTCGGCGGGACGGGAGGGCTTCATCTTGGACCGCATGCTGCACAGTTCGAGTCCCGTGCCCGCGATACCGCGGAGCCGTCCGGCAGTGCGAACGAAGTAGACAGCAACTGTGGCATCCCGGTGACCAGGGCGGTCAAGGTTCGATGGCACGAACCGAGGCTGTTTACTCCTCTGTGTAAGGGGTGATCTTGCTGGGTGCTGGTCGGGCCCCGGGTGAGACCAGGAATGTGACGCACAGTGAGTGACCTGATGAACGAGTCCAGCCCGCACGCCGAGTCCGCAGAGCCGCGTGAGGAGGCGTCGAGGCGGCTGGCGGGGGCTTTATCGCCGGCGGCGATCGACCGGCTCCTGGCTGATGCGGAGGCGGCCGGGGTCGGTATTGACGGGGCCGGCGGGCTGCTGCAGCAGATGATGAAGGCGGTGCTGGAGCGGGCTTTGCAGGTGGAGATGGCCGACCATCTCGGTTACGAGGCCGGGGACCCGGCAGGCCGCGGCTCGGGCAACGCCCGCAACGGCTCCTACCCCAAGACGCTCACCACGGTGGCCGGCCCGGTCACGGTGGACGTGCCCAGGGACCGCCGGTCGGAGTTCGAGCCAGTGATCGTACCCAAGGGCCGACGGCGTCTGGCCCAGGTCGACGACATGGTGCTGTCGCTGTACGCCCGTGGCATGACCACCCGCGACATCACCGCCCACCTCAAAGAGGTCTACGGCAGCGAGGTGTCCCCGGCCCTGGTATCCAGGATCACCGATGTGGTCGCGGACGAGATAACTGCCTGGCAGAACCGGGCCGTTGACGACGTCTACCCCATCCTCTACATCGACGCGCTGACCGTGAAGGTCCGCGACAGCGGCATGGTCACCAACAAGTCCGCCCACCTGGTGATCGGCGTCGACGTGGACGGCATCAAGAACGTACTGGGCATCTGGCTGCAGGACAGCGAGGGCTCGAAATTCTGGCTGAACGTGCTCACCCAGCTGAAGAACCGCGGCCTGCGCGACGTCCTGATCGTGTGCTGCGACGGGCTGGCAGGCCTGCCCGACGCCATCACCACAGTCTGGGAGAAAGCCCTGGTCCAGACCTGCGTGACCCACTTGATCCGCAGCTCGATGAAATACGTGTCGCACGGTGACCGCAAGCAGGTGACCGCCGCCCTCAAACCGATCTACACCGCCGCCACCGAATCCGAGGCACTGACCGCGCTGGACGAGCTCCGGTCAAACTACGGCAAGAACTACCCTGGCCTGATTGCCAGTTGGGAACGGGCCTGGGAAGAATTCATCCCCTTCCTCGCCTTCGACCACGAGATACGCAGGGTCATATACACGACCAACGCCATCGAATCCCTGAACTACCAGCTCCGCAAGATCACCAAGACGCGCGGCCACTTCCCCAGCGACGACGCCGCCGTCAAACTCCTCTACCTCGGCATCCGCCGCATCCAAGGCCGCCACATCGACGGCGACGGTCCCATCCCCAAAGGCCGCGTCCGCGGCACCGGCACCCTCGGCTGGAAACGCGCCATGAACCACTTCATGCCCGCCTTCCCCGACCGCCTCCCCCTCTGACCCCAGCAAGATCACCGACAGTAGCCAACCCGCAGGCCCGACCAGCAAGGCCAGACACCTCTACATACACAAAGGAATTGACAACCTCTAGACGGTGGCAGAACAGCCGGTCTGCCGAGCACGGCGCGTCCGAACGCAGCCACGAAGACACATCGACCGCCAGCACCAGGCGCCCGCCCTCGAACCGGGGCAGCGGCAGCCCGGCCAGCAAAGTGCGCAGCCGCTCGACATCGATCCGGCCCCGGCTGAGAGCGCCGTACAACGCGCCATGCCCACGACGATGCTCGGGCACCAGCGTCAGATCCACTGGCGAGAGAACCGGGCCGTCCACACACAGCATGGCGTCGGTGAGCTCGAACAGCTCATCCCGCCGAGCGGACAAGCACTCGTAGAAAGAGCCCCGGAAGCGTGACGCTTCCGCGAACTCTTCCCCACGGCCTTGCGGGCACACCACACTCATAACAACGGCCTTCGGTTGATCCCGTACCTCTGTGACGGAGCACAGGATCAAGCGAAGGCCGCCCTCATGTCCGACGAACTCCCAGGTGAGTGACCCCGTTCGGGCCCTCATTCGAATCTGGAAGAAAAAGAACAAGTTGAGTGCCTGTGTCTGATGCCGACATGACAGCTTGTCTGGTTGGTGTGCTGGCGAGCGGGTCTTCGTTATCCGCATGAATGGCTTCGTAGGTGACGAAATGACTCGACTTGGCTGGCGCCTGTTTTCGCCAGTGTCGTCAAGCGGCACGCCGGCGGGGCGAACAGGAGGACACTGGGCAGTGCGAGGAGGCAGTCTGATGGCAGCCGATGCCGCAAGGTACACGCCGTTCGGCGAGGCCCGGTGTCGGGCGGTTGAGGAGATCGTGGAGGCAGTCCGCAGTAGGAAGCACTGGCGGGCTGGTGTCTTGCTTGAGCAGTTCGTGGCGGGTGCCGATCTCACCGCGCTCGGCGCGATGCGGACAGCGTTGCGGGAATCCGACCCGGGCCGGGAGCCGTGAAGGACGCAAGCAGCCTGTAGTTGGGGATCACTGCTGGCAGTCGAAGTGGATGCCGGGGCTGCTGATGATGAAGTCGTGAACGGCCGCCGCCGGATGCGGGCGAGCACCGGCGGCGGCCGCGCGGTGCGAGAACGGCGCTGGCTCCCCTCACATCGCCGCCTCGCACTGACCGTCCTTCCCACCCTTCCCGGGGTGTGCGGGAGTTCATCCCGGGCTCGAAGCAGGGCTGGGGAGGACGAAGGGCTGGAGCTGCGTTGTCGGCGATGCGGCTCCAGCCGCTCACAGTGGTCGGATAGTCACTGTGACCCGGGGGCTGGGGGCCGAAGGCAAAGGACCGGTAGCCCGTCGTCGGCCGGAGTCGGCGAAACGGGCGACGGTGCTGCTGGCAAGCGTATGCGGGCCGGGGCGGTGCGGGCAGCATGCGATTCAGCCGATACCGGACTGAACTTCTGTATGCGCCGGGAACTGTTGGCGGGTCACTGTCCGCCCTCCAGGGCATCTTCCACGGTGGCAAGGAGCGCAAAGAGCGTGTGGAGTCCGGCGGCTTTGAGGATCCGCAGGTGCCAGGGCCGGACACAGACCAGGGTCAGCTGGCCGCCGCGTTCGAGGGCCCGACGTCGGGTCCGGCAGAGCAGGCCGAGGGTGGAGCAGTCGAGGAACTCCACCGGCCGCAGGTCCACGATCACGCGGACGCCCGACCGGGTGGTCGCGGCATCGGTATGCGCCTGAATCTCAGTGGGCGTTTGATGGTGATTCACGCCGACCGTTTCAACATGTTTTGCCACATTTATCGCCAACGCGTGCGGCCTGAAACGCCTGGAAGTTACCGACAGACAGGAAGCTTCCAACCCGTTGTTAGACACGGCAGCTGTAGTTCTTGATCGGTTGGTCATTGTTGCTGGTCAGGTGGTTGCTGCGGCGGTGATGTTGTTCCAGCGGCGGTGGGCTTCGGTGGCTTGCTGTTGATGGTGGCGGCGCCATGCGGACCAGTGCAGGAGGTGCTCCAGGTCGCGGCGGGGAGGGCGCAGGGCGGTGGCGCGTAGGAGTCGCAGCAGCTCGCGGGTGCTTGAGGGGGCGAGTGGGCCGCTGGGTGTCTGGGCGGCGGCGCGGGCTTGGGTGACGGCCAGGATGGCTGCGGCGAGCATGCTGATCAGGCTCCAGCGCATCCAGGAGTTCCAGCAGGTGGTCTGGCCCTCGTCCAGGCCGCAGTCGGATTTTCCGGCCTGGAAGTCCTCTTCGATTTTCCATCTGCAGCACACCACATCGACCAGGGTGGCCATGGTGACCGCGGTTGCGGAGTGGCAGCGGTAGAAGGAGAGTTCGCGGGTGTAGCGGTGGCGGCGCACCAGCAGGTAGGAGTGGCCCGGCCCGGTGCTTTCGGGGGTGTCGTCGGCGAGGACGCCGATCATGGCCCAGTCGTAGTGACGGTCGCCCTTGGTCCCGTGGCCGGTACGCATGCGCATCCAGGTGCGGCGGGGTAAGCGGGCGGCGAGTTCGGTGGCGGTGAAGCGGCCGGCTGGGGTGGTGACGCGGTGGTCGGCGCGGACCGCGAGGGCGTAGTCGAGGCCGAGTGCCCGTGCATGCCGTCGCAGCTCGCGACCGCCGTACACCTCGTCGCCGGCCAGCCAGCGGGCCGGTATCCCCAGGGCACGTACACGCTGCAGCATGGCGGCCGCGAGCTGTGGCTTGGTGGCGAACAGGGTCTCGTCGGGGACGTGGGTGAGCAGGCGGCGTTCCTCGTCGGCGGCCCACCCGGCGCCCAGGTAGAGGGCGCGGTCGATCAGCGTGTGCCCGCTTACCGAGGCGTAGGTGAGGTGGACGGAGACCTGGCACAGACCGATACCGCCGAGCGCCCCGGAGTACTGGTGGGCCGCTCCCACGCAGTCGGTCGAGGACTTCTCATCACCGGTCTCGTCCACGATCAACACCGCCTGGTCGTCCGCGAGTTCACCGGCCGCCCAGGTCATGAGCCGGTCGCGGGCCAGATCGTGGTCCCACACACCACGGGAGAGGAAGTGCTGCAGCCGGTGCGGGCCCGAGTGCCCCAGCGCCTCGCCGAGCGTCCAGCAGTTGCGCGTATCGAGCTCCATCAGCATGCCCTCGGTCATCTCCCGCGCCAGCAGGCGCGGTTCCCGGCGCGGGAAGCAGTCAGCGACCTCGGCCATCACCGCCCCGAACGCGGCCGTCCACTCCTGCCCGGCTATCGTGGCCTCCACGGCCACCTGTTCCTTGATCGTCGTCACAAACGCTCATGATCACGGTGGCCGTCCCCCTACCCTCGGCCGCCCCCGCACCCCCGTTGACCAGCACGAACACGCCAACGATCAAGAACTACAGCTGCCGTGTTAGACCAGACGGAATTCGGCGCTGAGGAGCGGATCAAACGGGCGACCGGATCGGCACCCGGGATGCCGTGAAGGCGCATGTAAGGCGCGAATCACCCCGAAGGGTGTTGGCCGCAGGAGCGACTTAGCGTCTCAATCCATCCCTAAACGCCCACTCAGTGGGCGTTTGATGGTGATTCACGCCGACCGTTTCAACATGTTTTGCCACATTTATCGCCAACGCGTGCGGCCTGAAACGCCTGGAAGTTACCGACAGACAGGAAGCTTCCAACCCGTTGTTAGACCAGACGGAATTCGGCGCTGAGGAGCGGATCAAACGGGCGACCGGATCGGCACCCGGGATGCCGTGAAGGCGCATGTAAGGCGCGAATCACCCCGAAGGGTGTTGGCCGCAGGAGCGACTTAGCGTCTCAATCCATCCCTAAACGCCCACTCAGTGGGCGTTTGATGGTGATTCACGCCGACCGTTTCAACATGTTTTGCCACATTTATCGCCAACGCGTGCGGCCTGAAACGCCTGGAAGTTACCGACAGACAGGAAGCTTCCAACCCGTTGTTAGACCAGACGGAATTCGGCGCTGAGGAGCGGATCAAACGGGCGACCGGATCGGCACCCGGGATGCCGTGAAGGCGCATGTAAGGCGCGAATCACCCCGAAGGGTGTTGGCCGCAGGAGCGACTTAGCGTCTCAATCCATCCCTAAACGCCCACTCAGGAGTCCGACATGCCGTACGGCACGACGCCAACGAGCCCGGCCTGTTGTCACGCCGTTTCCTCCCGGCCCGAGCCGATGCGGAGTCAGGGCGTACCCCATGCGCCGCAGGGCCATTGCCTCGCGGTACGTCCGCGCGAACTTGCGGTGGGTGCGCGTGCAGTAGGCCCGCCAACGGCTTACGCGTGGGTGCGGTCCGGCGATCAGTGCACCGCACCACAGGCATAGCCGGTTGCCGTCCTCATCCACGGGGATCTGAGCCATGATCCCCGACCCTACGCAGGGGAGGTGACGTTAGGTGAAGGCCATGTCGGAGCCGCTGGGCGCATGCGGCGGAGCCATCAGCATGAAGTCCCTGTTCAAGGCGCCTACACGCGTCAACAGGAGCCTCTTCTAGGTAGTGAGACGTTCCCACTATCCGGTAACGCTGAGTACGGGTGTCCAGCCAGGGCGGACGAGCAGGTATAGCAATACGGCCCCACTCACCAACCAGTGATGGGGATCACCGGGAAATTCAAGATCCCCATCATCGCGACCCGGCCGGGCTGGGTGGCCTTCTACGGGCGGGCGCTGAGAGTCCGGCGGGTGCCCTGTTCGGGTGGTCTGTGCCGGCGGCAGGGCGGTAGCCGACCGTCACAGCGCACCATAGCGGGCATGAATGTCCCCCACATGGCGGCGCCTGGTACCGCTCGGATCGACGTCCTCTCTGGGAGTTTTGCCGTCGCCCGGGCCGTGCACGCCTGCCTGGCCAGTCATCACCGGCTCGTGTCGGCATTAGAGCAGCAGTTTGGGCTTGAAGACACGCACTGGCGGTTCTTCGTCAGCGTGTCCGGTCCTGCTGCCAGCGGTGACCTCCCGGGACTTGCCCCAGGACCGCCCCGGGGCGTCACCGTCCGGGTGTCCTGCTTGACCAAGGCTCAGATGGCGTCCCGCGACGTGGTGTAGGGGATCAAGACACCGGAACCCGCAGGCCAGGGACATGGCTCAGCCCGTTCCCGTGTCCAACTCACCTCATCAGCACGCTTCTTGGGCTGCCGCCTCCGCATAGATCGCTATGAGCCTCGAACCGGAAGGCGTAGCGCTTGATCCCCTACACCACGTCGCGGGACACGACCAAGGCTCACGTGCGGAGGGTGGCCCAGGAGCTGGAAGAAGCTTTCTGGTGCGTGGTTCCGCAAGTCCAGCGGGACGATCTGAGTGCCAGGTGGTCCTGCAGCCTGGTCGTCGACACGAGACGAGTGCCGCCGACAGGGCGGGAAGCTGAACCCGGCCGCGCCTGATCTCTTCGGGGTTCACCCGCCGCCACATCGTGACGGGTGTCATGTCTGAAATGAAGGCACTTCTAACTGAACGTGTGGTTTCTCCTCGCTGTGTCTGTATCAGTGTTTTCCCGCCGTCTGCTGGGAGAGCTATCGGGCGACTTGCCCCCTCTCAGTGAAGGAGAACACGATGCGTGTGCGTATCACTCTGGCTGCGACCGCTCTCGCTGCTGCCGCAGTGCTCGGATGTGCGGGCGGCGCATCTGCCCATGCCGGTGCTCAGGGCGCTGCTTGGGGCTCTCCCGGAGTGCTGAGGGGCAACGTGGTTCAGGTGCCCGTACATGTGCCTGTCAACGTGTGTGGCAACACCGTCAGCGTCATCGGGCTTCTCAACCCCGCGGTCGGCAACGTCTGCGTCAACCGCTAGCTACGTGCCTCTGACAAGTGTTTGGCCTGGTGGGCGAGTGCTCGGGCATGTCGCGGCGCAGAGCTGGCCGGACGCGAGGGCCGTCCCGGTGGTACGGGGGATGACCACCAGGACGGCTGTGTCCAGCGTAGACGATGCTTCGGTCAACTACCGGCAGGCTCCGGTCCTTCGCCACCGCACCTGGGCCAGCTCATGAACCCGTGGCGGCTTGCGGTCGCCTTCGGTGGGATCTGTCGGCCGGGCCGCCGGGGGGCGGTCCGGCCGACAGCGACCTCGATGGCGATCAGGGCAGGCGCGTCGTCGGGGACGTCGAGCGCCGCACGGGTGTAGCGGGCCGGTCTTGTGGTGCTGGACTGTCAGCCGGTAGAGGGCGCAGTCTGCAGGCCGGGTCGGCGGTGGTGTCCGGTGCCGGTGCGCTGTCAGGGGTGTGGAGGGTCGGGGTGGGTGAGCAGGACGGTGGTGGTTCCGGTGAGGTCGCGGACGCGTATGACGGCGGGGGACGGGGCACGACGCGCAGGCTTCCGCCGTGCCTGCCTGCGCGGCGCTGGTGGGTCAGCAGCAGTGCGAGGCCGGTGGAGTCCATGAAAGCGAGCTGGGCCAGGTCGAGTTCGCAGGGGCGTGATTCCAGCGGGCGGCGGGCTCTGGCCAGTTGGGGTGCGGTGCTCACGTCCAGCTTGCCGTGGACCCGCACGAGGACCACGTACGACACGTCGACCACCTCTACAGTCAGGGGCGGTGGGGCGGTGGGGCGGTGGGGCCGTGCACAGGGACCACCCCTCGCTTCGCGGATCATCCACGGCGCCATGGGTACGCACCAGCGGGCCGCCGTCACCGTCCTGTGGAAAACCTACCCTCCGGGAGGGGTGGCCTCACCAGGGGCTTTTCTGTCCCCGCGCCGGGCAGAGCCAGCCGGACGCGGCAGCCACAGCGTCTTCCCCCCGTTACTCCCCACCAGATGATGCGGTTGTTCCGCAGCCGCCGGTGCGGTTGGGTCATCGTCCGCGCGGATCGCGGGGCCGTGATCAGAAGGGGTGGGTCTCGGTGGGGGCCGTTGCCTGGGCTGGGCCTGTGTCTGCGGTGGCCGGGCGGGGAGCGGGGGTGGTGCCGCCGGGGCGGTAGGTCTTGGTGATCTTGGCGGTCGCATATGTCAGGGAGACGGCGACGTCCTCGGCGTCGATCTCGAGGGTGGTGCGGCGCTGGCCTTCCTTGTCGTCGAAGGTACTCTGCCGTAGCTTTCCGGTGACGATGATCCGCATGCCGCGGGTGAGTGACTGTGCGGCGTTTTCGCCGGCCTGGCGCCACAGCGAGCAGCGCAGGAACAGCGGCTCACCGTCCACGAATTCGCTGCGGTCGCGGTCGAACACGCGGGGAGTGGACGCGACCGTGAAGGAGGTGACGGGCAAGCCGGAGGCGGTGTACCGCAGTTCCGGATCCGCAGTCAGGTTGCCCGCCACCGTCACCAGCGTCTCGCCCGCCATGTCCGCCCCTACTCACGTGGTCCTCCGCCCACCCTACCGGCCGGGCTGCGGCGGGATCCGGCGAACCGGTATCGCCATCGTCCGCAACACCGTTGCGTTTGGATCTTGATGCGCTTGTCAAGGGGCCTGGGAGAACGAGGCAACGGGACTCCTGATAGATCAACTTGTTGCGAAGCGAGTCGATCAAGCGTGGGAGTCCCGTTGCAGGAGAAGTCTGTCATCGTCCGGACGATTGAGGTGGCGTTGACAATCAAGTTGAGGGGGGGATGTGATGATCTTGGTGTGGATCGTCGTGGGGAGGGCCTGCTCGTGGAGACCGTACCGTCGTACCGGGGGTTCCGGTTCCCGCCGGAGGTGATCGCGCACGCGGTCTGGCTGTACCACCGTTTCCCTCTCTCCTGCCGCGACGTGGAGGAGCTCCTGTTCGAGCGCGGCATCCAGGTGTCGTATGAGGCCATCCGTCTGTGGTGCGACCGGTTCGGCCCGGAGTACGCGCGCCGGCTGCGCCGGCGGCAGCCCCGCCCCGGCGACCGGTGGCACCTGGACGAGGTGTTTATCAAGGTCAACGGGCGCATGCGCTATCTCTGGCGGGCAGTCGACCAGGACGGCAACGTCCTGGACATTCTCCTGACCGGCAAGCGGGACGCCGTCGCGGCCAGGCGGTTCTTCCGCAGGCTCCTCAAGGGTACCGAGGCCGTGCCGCGCGTGATCGTGACGGACAAGCTCCGCAGCTACGGCGCCGCGCACCGCGCACCGCGAGACGATGCCCTCGGTGGAGCACCGTAGCTCGAAATACCTGAACAACCGGGCGGAAAACTCTCATATCCCCACACGGGAACGCGAACACCGCATGAAGGGCTTCCGCAGCGTGGGCACCGCCCAGAGATTCCTCGCCTCCTTCTCCCGGAGCTCACCGCACTTCCGCCCCCGCCGCCACCGGATGACCGCCCCCGGCTACCGCACCGAGATGACCAACCGCCACACCGTCTGGCACCAGATCACCGGCACCACCCTCCTGGCCACCACCGGCTGAACCCCAGCGCCACCACGCACCACTCGGCACTCCAGCACGCCCCAACTCGCCTGCCACAACAGCAACTTGACTGTGAGGATGTTCGGGTGCCGCTCCGGGCGGTGGTCTGACCCGCAACTTGACTGGCCGTGTGCCTTGGCGTTGATCTGTCGGCCACCCGCTCGGAACGGTATCTGCTGCCGCCGGGCAGGGGACGTGTCCCGATAGACATCTCGGGATCTGAAGAAGTCAAGCGGCAGCTGTCATTGATGAGGACACAGGCGAGTTGAAGGCATGTTGTTCGTCGAAGAGGACCCGCTTCTGGAGGCAGTGGAACAGCTGGCCGAGCAAGCGGTTGAACAGGTGCCGCTGTGCTTGTGCGTGCCAGTCGCCGACGTCGCGGCGGTGGCGGTAGTGGGCCTGTGCTCCGGGCGATAAGCGCAGGGAGGAGAAGGCCCAGAGATAGCCGGCATGGTGGAGTCGGTTGTTCTTGACCATGCGGCGTCCGACGTAGTGTTTCTTGCCGGAGGCGCGGGTGATCGGTGCGGATCCGGCGTACGCCTTCAGACCGCGGGCGTCGGCGAAGCGGTTGCGGTCGTCGCCGGTCTCTGCGAGGACACGTGCCGCGAGCTGGACGCCGAGGCCAGGGAAGCTCAGGAGTATCTCGGCATCGGGATGCTCGCGAAAGCTGGTATCGACTGCTTCGGCGAGTTCTTCGCTGGCCTGACAGGCCGCTTCGAACTGCTTCAGTAGAGCGAGAAGTTGCTTGCCGAAGGCGTCCCCGACGGCTGCAGGCTGGTGAGCGTATTCGGCGCGCAGGACACCGCGCAGGCGGTCAGCCTCTTCTTCGATGCTGCGGGCACGGCCGGCGCGTTTGAGTGCGGAACGCAGCTGGCTCAGAGACAGTCGTGCGGCCTCGGTGGGCGTTGGCGCCTTGGCCAGGATGATGCGGGCCTCCTGACGGGCGAGCCCGCCCTGCTTGGCCAGGAACGCGTCGAGGGCGGCGGGGTAGTACTCGCGCAGCAGGGAGCGGATCTGGTTGCCGATCTGCTGGCGGTTCCAGACGGCGTCCTGCTGAGCTCGAGCCAGTACCGCGATGGCCTTGGCTTGGTCGGAGTCCGCAGGCAGCGGCCGGTGCACGGCCATGTCGGTGCGGAGGATGTTCGCCAGCACGAGGGCGTCGCCGGGGTCTGACTTCTTGCGGGACACGCCGTGGCGGTCACGGTAGCGGGAGGCGGCAAGCGGGTTGATCGCGAAGACCTTGCGGCTGCCGGTCCGCAGGGCTGCGACGAGCAGTCCTCGGCTGGTCTCGATGGCCACTGGTATCGGCGACTCGAGGCTGTCACCGTGCTCGGCCAGGAGCTCCAGGAGCATTCGATAGCCGGCGGCGTCGTCACTGATCCGACGCTTGGCCAGTAATTCGCCGGCTCCGTCGATCAGCGCGATGTCGTGATGCCTTTCCGACCAGTCGACTCCGCAGAAGACGGTCACAGGTTCTCCCATCGTCGAGCGTATACGGAGGTCACAAGCACATGCGGGTCACGCGGCGTCCTAATCCCAGGACTCGATCGGTCCGCCATCTCGGTAGCCGTTCGCGACACCAGCGCACCCCAGGGGCCTCTGTCTGCGCCAGAGCTCACAGCTCGCGGGAGTGAACAGGAGGTCGCCCTGGGGCGGGCTCGCACCACGACGGCAACGAACGACGTGAGGCAGTAGGTTTCACGGGACTTGGAGACGCCGAAACCGCGCCGCTCTCCCGTGAGGCCTCACGGGCCAGGGAGATTCCCAGGCGTCTGCCCGGCCGCGCCCGCAGGCCCCGTGAAACCCACCATCGTGCCGGCGCCGCTCTATCGGAAGGCCTCATCAGCCCGGGGCCTTACAGGCGTCCGTCACGCCAGATAGCCCAGAAGCCCAACTGCGCACCTCTGGAACCACTTTCACTACGGATTAGGGGCCTTCGCGACAGGCACCGTCACAGTCTTGACCCAAGACCGGGAAGTTAGGACCTGCGGATTATTAACTCGCCGTCTTGATCTCTGTAGGGATGGTGATGCCTGCCGTGCTGGCGAGGCAGCGGAGGTCGTCGAGGGTGGCGAGGTGCTGGTCGGCGGGTTGAATGGTGTGCCCGGCTGCCTCGAGGAGCTGGCGGATGTCGCGAATGCGCCGGTTGATGGTGAATGGCGTGACGCCGAAGAGGCGGGCGATGGCGACCTGCGGGAGCCCGAGTCGCTGGTGGAGGAGGGTGGCCAGGAGCCGGTCGGCGAGGGTGAGGATGGGGCGGCGGCCGGTGGTGCCGTCGCCTTTGACTCGTGGGCGATGGCCGCGCCGCTTGTCCAGCGCCGTCTCGCGTTGGCTCTCGTGGAGGGTGGTGAGCGTGGTGATCAGGGCTTCCCACTCTGGGGCCGGCATGCCGGTCAGGGTGGGGTGGCAGAGCCAGGCGAGGTCGGGGCTGGGCTGGTCGAAGGGGTCCGGTGCGTCGCTGACCTGGGTGTATGCCTCGGGCCGCAGTGTGTAGTTCCAGTCACCGTGCCATTCGTGGCGGTGCAGGGGCAGGGCATCCAGCTGCCGGTCACTGATCCGGACTCCGGTCTCGTAGGCGCCTGTGTCGAGTTCGGCGTGCACCGTCAGCCCGGTCCGGGTGGTCGTCGCGGCGATGCTGTTCACGATGACTTCGTGGCTGGTCAGCGGCCTGCCGCGCCAGTTCATGGTGATGTGGGAGAACAGCCGGTGCTCCACCTTGTTCCATTTTGAAGTACCTGGCCAATGCCGTTGTTTGAATGGTGGAGTTGGCGGGGGTGTCCGGTGAGACCGTGGGGTGGTGCTCGTGGCCGGGCATGGGTCAGGCATGGGTCATCCGTGGGTGGGGCTGTCTGATCGGGTACGGCTGGGGCTGCTGACGCGGTGGGTGACGCCAGCGCTGGTGGACGAGGTGCTGGGCGGGTGCCGCAAGCGGGACCGGCGGCCGGGTGCTCTGCCGGCTGGCTTCACGGTGTACTTCACGCTGGCCCTGGCCCTGTTCCATCAGGACTCCTATGACGATGTCGCGGAGAACCTGACGGGCGCGATCGCCGGGATGGGCGAACACATCCCGAACAGGGCGTCGTTCACCCGTGCCCGGGAGCGTCTGGGGCCTGAGGTGCTGGAGATGCTGTTCCGGAGACTGGCCGGGCCGCTGGCCCCGCCCGGGCTGGCGGGATCCTTCTGGCGGGGGATGCGTCTTGCCGCGGTGGACGGGTTCCTGCTGGACGTGCCGGACAACGAGGCCAACCGGCACGCCTTCGGCGGCCCGAAGGACTCGCGCGGAAAACCAGGAGGATTTCCGCAGGTCCGGGTCGTGACACTGACCGAGACCGGCACCCACGCCGCCATCGACGCACGGGTGGGCGGCTTCAACGGCGGCGAACGCGACCTGGCCGTCGCCATGGCTGCTTCGGCCGACGGAATGCTCGTGATCATGGACCGGGGCTTTCCCGGAGTGGAACTGTGGAAGGCATACACCACCGCCGGTGCACACCTTCTGCTGCGGGCGCGCTCCTGCGTCGCGCGTCGTCCGGTGCAGCGCCTGCCCGACGGCACTTACCTGGCGCGGATGAACCTCGGCGGGCAGAAAGGCGCGCACCCGGGCGGCGTACTGGTCCGTGTGATCGAGTACCGCGTCGACGGCGGCGAGGTGATCCGGCTCCTGACCGATCTCTTCGACACAGACACCTACCCCGCGGACGAACTCGCGGCCCTGTATCACGAGAGGTGGGAGGCGGAATCTTCATACCGCCAGCTCAAGACCTTCCAGCGCGGCCGGCAGGAAGTACTGCGGTCGGCCGACCCGGCACTGGTGCGCCAGGAAGTATGGGCACACCTGATCGTCCACTACTGCCTGACCGGCATCATCATGCGGCTCGCCGACGGTCACGGCATCGACCCGGACCGCATCTCGTTCGTCAAGGTCCTCAAGCACGCGCGACGCAGCGTGATCCGGCAGTGCGCCGATACTCCCGCAAAGATCGGGGTAACTGGATAGGTGCTCCTGGCGGGATGAGTTGAATCTTGTCAGTTGGATCGGTGATCATCTGTCTCGTGTCTGATGCTGCTGTGCCGCCTTCTTATGAGGAACTCGCTGTTCTGGTGGTGCAGTTGCGTGAGGAACTCGCCGCGGCGCGGGAACGGATCGTGGTACTGGAGGGTCAGGTCGTGGACCTGACGGCCCGGCTGGGGAAGAACTCGGCGAACTCTTCCAGGCCGCCGTCTTCGGACGGACTGGCGAAACCGGCTCCGAAGTCTCTGCGTGGGAAGTCCGGGCGGGGGCCGGGCCGCCCGAAAGGCCAGAAGGGCATCACGCTGCGGCAGGTCGCGGACCCCGACCACCGGGTCGAGCACCGGCCCCACGGCCCTTGCGCCGGCTGCGGTGCGGACCTGGCCGGGGCCGTCGTGGCCGGTATCGAGCGGCGTCAGGTCTTCGACCTGCCCGAACGTATCGGCCTGGAGGTCACCGAGCATCAGGTCCTGACCTGCCGGTGCGCGTGCGGGCGGAGCGAGAAGGCCTCCGGTCCCGAGGGCGTGCGGGCCCCGGTGCAGTACGGTCCTGGTCTCGCGGCCGCCGGCGTCTACCTGATGCACGGCCAGTTCCTGTCCAAGGACCGCACCGCCACCGCCCTGGCAGACCTCTTCGACGCGTCCGTCGCGCCGGGCACGGTGGCCTCGTGGGTACGCACTTGCGCGAGCCGGCTGGATGCCTTCGGCCGTCTCGTGGCCGGGAAGGTCGCCGGCGCGGCGGTGGCGTTCTTCGACGAGACGGGGTTCCGCACCGCCGGGTGCCTGCACTGGCTGCACTCCGCCTCCAGCGGCCAGTTCGTACACCTGTCGGTGCACCGCCGCCGCGGTCGCGAAGGCATCGACGCGGCCGGGATACTGCCCGGCTTCACCGGCATCGCCATGCACGACGCCTGGGCGCCCTACGACTCCTACCCGCAGGCCGAACACGCCTTGTGCTCGGCACACGTACTACGCGAACTGGTCGCGGTCACCGAGCGGGGCAGCGAGAAGGCCCGGTGCGCGGCCTACCGCGCCATCGACGCCGTGCTGGCCCTGAAGAAGGCCGCGGAAGAGGCCCGAGCGGACGGGCTCGACGCGATCGCCGTGTCCGTGAAGGACGGTGAGCTTGGGGCGCTGGCCCAGGCGGTGGCCGACGGGCTGAAGGCGACCGCCACCCGCAGCTCGAAGACCGAGGCGAAGTACCACGCCCTGTTCAGACGGCTGACGAAGCGCTGGAACGACTACCTGCGCTGGGTCCACGACCTCACACTGCCGTTCGACAACAACCCAGCCGAACAGACGATCAGGATGGCCAAGCTGCGGATCAAGGTCTCCGGCTGCCTGCGCACGCTGCACGGCGCGCAGGACTTCGCCGCGATCCGCACCTACCTGGCCACCGCCACCCGACACGAGCAGCCCATGCTCGACGTCCTCATCCAGGCCATGCGCGGCAGCCCCTGGATGCCCGCCCTCGGCTGATCACCGGTCCCGCCAACCGGCAATCACGCACGCCTCCGGACCGAGACACCTATCCAGTCACAGATCGGGAAGTTCCTGGCCCTGCTGTCCGCGAAGGTGTGCCGGAAACTCGACAATGGCACCCGGCGTCTACGCGAGGCCGACAGGTTTCTCAAACGCCCCAACTCGCTGTACTCCTACCGGCCCAAGGACCAGCAACGTGCACCAGCACGCCGGGTACCTGCCAAGGCCATCACGCTGCAGCCCACGATGATTCAGTAGTCAAACAACGGCATTGGCCAGGTACTTCAAAATGGAACAAGGTGGAGCACCGGCTGTTCTCCCACATCACCATGAACTGGCGCGGCAGGCCGCTGACCAGCCACGAAGTCATCGTGAACAGCATCGCCGCGACGACCACCCGGACCGGGCTGACGGTGCACGCCGAACTCGACACAGGCGCCTACGAGACCGGAGTCCGGATCAGTGACCGGCAGCTGGATGCCCTGCCCCTGCACCGCCACGAATGGCACGGTGACTGGAACTACACACTGCGGCCCGAGGCATACACCCAGGTCAGCGACGCACCGGACCCCTTCGACCAGCCCAGCCCCGACCTCGCCTGGCTCTGCCACCCCACCCTGACCGGCATGCCGGCCCCAGAGTGGGAAGCTCTGATCACCACGCTCACCACCCTCCACGAGAGCCAACGCGAGACGGCGCTGGACAAGCGGCGCGGCCATCGCCCACGAGTCAAAGGCGACGGCACCACCGGCCGCCGCCCCATCCTCACCCTCGCCGACCGGCTCCTGGCCACCCTCCTCCACCAGCGACTCGGGCTCCCGCAGGTCGCCATCGCCCGCCTCTTCGGCGTCACGCCATTCACCATCAACCGGCGCATTCGCGACATCCGCCAGCTCCTCGAGGCAGCCGGGCACACCATTCAACCCGCCGACCAGCACCTCGCCACCCTCGACGACCTCCGCTGCCTCGCCAGCACGGCAGGCATCACCATCCCTACAGAGATCAAGACGGCGAGTTAATAATCCGCAGGCCCTTAAGGATCATCCGGTGGGTGCGTAGGCGGCTCGTCCGACTTTCTTGATCAGGCCCCGGTGGGACCATTGGGACATCTGGACGCAGAAGCTGTTCATGTTGGTGATGCCGAGCAGGCGGGCGACGTCGCGAGCGTGCCACGGGGTGCCGGGCCTGCTGTTCATGATGGCGAGGGCGAGTTGGTAGCGGCCGCTGGGATCGGTGGTGTCGTCGTTGGCTGCGCCGGTCGCGGGAGCGTCGTGGGGAGCGTTGTCGCAGGTGGGTTCGGTCGCGGGTGGGGAGGTCGACTCGCCGCAGTTTGTGGTGCGTTCGTGCGTGGTGATGTCGATGCGGTCGACGGCGGTCGCGGAGGTGGGGCGGGCCTGGCCCCTGAAGGAGTGGTAGCGGGAGATGGGGGACTTGACCTTGCGGGCGCTGATGCGGGGGCGGCGTACGGGCAGCAGGTTGGTGCGGACGGCGGCGTCGATGGCACCCGGCGTGGCAGTGGTGAGGCCTTCGGCGAGGGTGACCTGGGTGCGGGCGGCTTGGAGGGCGTGGGTGAAACAGGCGCGGTCGGGGTCGGCTCCGGCTGTGTGGGCGGCGTCGGTCATGGCCATGCGTAGCAGTTGGTAGACGGTGAGGGTGGCCCACAGTTCCTGTTCGATGCCGAAGCGGTCGCGTGAGCGCAGTACGCGGCCGTTCATCAGTGTGTAGCGCAGAGCGAAGTAGGCTGACTCGATCTCCCATCTTTCCGCGTAGAGCCTGATCAGACGCTCGGCCGGGTCGAGGAGCGGGTCGAGCAGGGTGGTGGCCAGGCGGTAGCGGCCGCTGACGTGGGTGCCGTCGGCCAGGTGCAGGGTCAGGTCGGCCTCGATGATCCGGACGGTGAGGTCACCGAGGAGGGCGAGGTAGGAGCCGTCTTCCAGGATGCGCAACAGCTTCGGGCGGCGGGTGGACTTCAGTCGGGCCAGGAACTGGGCACCGGTTTCGGCGACGTCGGCCAGGAACGCGTTGCTGTCAAAGCCCCGGCCGATCAGCACCAGGTGCCGCTCGTCCAGCAGGGGCAGCAGCCGGCCGGCGTAGGCAGTCTCCCCTGTGCTGGTCGGTCCGAAGCAGGCCCCGAGCAGACCGCGGGTGCCGGTCTCCACCAGCGTCATCAGCATGACGGTCGGGTAGCCGGCCCAGGCCAGCCGGTAACGGATCTTCCCCAGCCATCCCCGGGCGCGGTCGCTGTCCGGTGTCTTGATCGAGGAGCAGCCGTCGAAGGCGACGGTGCGCCAGCAGCGATAGGACACGCCCGGGGTTGTCGGCGGGGCGAGCGGCACGGCGAGGGTCTCGAACAGGAGCTTGAGCGGGGCGGGCGTGAGGCGTCGGCGCAGGTGGCGCAGCGCGGTGGTCGACACCTGTGGCAGCGGCAGGCCGCCGAGAGCGGCGGTGAGTTGGCGCCAGACGCCCTGGTAGCCGTGATCGGGGAACAGGGCGAGGGCGAGCAGGTAGTACACGCCGACACGCGAGGGCAGGTCCCGTAATCGCTGCTGGGTGCGGCCGGTCTCCTCCAGTACCGCGTCGGCCAGCTCGAAGTCCACGATCTGGGTCAACTCGCCCAGATGCCCCGGGGCATAGACCCCTTCCGCGACCGTGCTGGTACGAGTGACGGTGATGGTGGCACACTGACCGGACAACGGGACCTCTGCTCTGGATCTCGGACTGTCTTACGAGGACGTCCCAAGATCTACCAGCGGTCCCGTTCCCCATTCAGTCCCAGGTCAACGCGCTCGCGCGTACGTCTGGACAGCACCCTGCCGAGACTTAACTTCCCGGCCTTGAGTCTTGACCGCCCCGGCCCGGCGACGGCCACCAGCACCCGAGGCGATCAGGAGACCAGCGACCATGCCCAGCATCACGCGGCCCACGGCCCCATGTCACGTGCCGGCCGACGCCGAGGAAGACATTCTGCTCGGCGTTGACACCCACAAGGACGTCCACGCTGCAGCCGTCATCAGCACCATTGGCGCTGTTCTGGACGGCCGCAGCTTCCCGGCGACCGCTGAGGGATATCGTCAACTCCTCTCCTGGGCACGCTCGTTCGGCAATACTACGGCGGGCAGGGGTCGAGTGCACCGGATCCTACGGGGCAGCCCTGACACGTCACCTGCGGGCCGAGGGCATCGAGGTGACCGAGGTCAACCAGCCGGACAAGGCCGCCCGGCGCCGCCACGGCAAGACCGACGCCGTCGACGCCGAAGCCGCTGCCCGCGCCGTGCTGTCCGGCCGCGCCCCCGCCGCAGCGAAGACGAGCGACGGACCGGTGGAAATGCTGAGGCTGTCAAACTGGCCAAGAGCTCCGCGGTCAAGTCCAGGACCCAGGCCATCAACCAACTCAAGAGCATCCTGGTCTCCGCAGACCCCGCCCTGCGCGAGCTGCTGGCCGGCCTGAGCAACCCCCACCTGGTCAAACAGTGCGCCGAACTGGACGACCAGACCGCGACAGGACCGGCAGCGGCCGCCCACCACACCCTGCGGCTGCTCGCCCGCCGCATCCAGCACCTGACCGAGGAAATCGACGACCTCAACAAGCGGATAGCCCAGGCCGTCAAAGCCACCGTCCCGGGCCTGCTCGACGTGTACGGTGTCGGCCCGGACAGCGCCTCCGCCCTGCTCATCGCGGCCGGGGACAACCCCGAACGCCTCGCAAGCGAGGCATCCTTCGCCGCCTTATGCGGCACCAGCCCCGTCGAAGCATCCTCCGGCAAGACCCAGCGCCGCCGACTCAACCGCGGCGGCGACCGCCAGGCCAACGCCGCCCTCTACCGGATCATCCTCAGCCGCCTGCGCTGGGACCACCGCACCCAGAACTACCTGCAACGACGCCTCACCGAGGGCAAGACACGCCGTGAGATCATCCGCTGCCTGAAGCGATACATCGCACGAGAGATCTACCGGCTCATCGTCCCCACGAGGCAGGCGACCGACCATCCAGCCCCCGCACAAGCCACTGCTTGACATCCATAGGGGCATCGACGCCCGACGAACCATTCGACGCCAGACGTTAAAGATCAAGCTAGACCTGACCCCACCCGATATTCACAAACGCGCAATCTTGCCCGATGTGCCTCGGATTCGTCAGGCTGTCGCACCCGCAGGCGCGGACTGGTTGGTTTATCTTCTTCCTATGGCGGGGTTGTTCAGCCCTGGGGAGCTAGCGCCTGGCCGCAGTTGGTTGCGGAACGCGGAAGCAGCAGCGAAGCGCGCCCGCGATGAGGACAGACAACAATAATCACAGAGGGGCAAGTCACCTTGCTGCGGTCGGGAGCGACATAGTGGAAAGGCAAACCTGCAGAGATTGCGTCGAGATTCAAGAAGCCGCCGGCGATGATTTCGCCAAGGACCTCCCTGTCGCAGGAGGCATGCTTGAACCGCTTCCCGCAGGTAGGGCAATAAGTGTCACGCAGCAGCCAGCCACTTTGTCAATAATTTGTGACGTCGATTATGAAGGCGACCCATTTGAATCTCACATCATTCGCGGCACCGACTGAGAACTGTATAACTGGGCTTGCGGCCCTCCTCAGATGTGCTCACTAATCAAGGCTACATATTCGTTGACCTGCATTAGCTGGCAGCCGGCCTGAGGCTGCGCATTCTCCCCGGGTCGGTTGGAGGCGCGCTTCGGGTGTCGAATGCGGTGGGCGACGTCCTGCGGGCTCGCTTATTTCCTCGCCGACTGGCTGCAAGGCTGGCCTGGCTAAAGCGCCCAGCGCACCGCCGACGTCGTCAGCGACGCACACTTCGTGTTACCGCCCCGATCGTCCCCTTCCCCCCGTGCGTCAGCCTGCAACGAACCAATCGGCGAGATCTGCCTACCAGTATACCCCGATACCCGCGGTCGATCTGGCTCTAATTGAGGATTGACTGGTGAGCTGGCTAACGGAGTTCACCGAGTGCGTGCGCTGACCTTCCGGAAAGCTAGACGGGCCGCCATCCAAAAAGACCTTCATTACATCATCCTCGTCTTCAGTACGCAGGAAAGCCACTAACTACGGCCGCGGCGAGAATATCGCGCGTAGGTGACCGGCAGGGATTGCGCCGGTTGACAGTTTCCTGCAGTTCGCCGAGCGTAGCAGCCTCTTCAATGATTCGCAGCTTTGCCAATGGATGCCACTTGTTATGGAAGCCGACGGCGCCTACCCGAGGAAAGTCGAGAAGATCACAGTAATGTTCCTCAATGGGCGAGAGCACTTTATCGTCACCGACGATTTTGTGGAACACGGGGGCGAGAGGGCGCGCGTTTACCGGTGGAGCTACCGCACGGCAATCGCCGAATAGTTTCCGAGGCTCAGATCGAATGAGGAGCGGCATGACGTTCCAAAGCGTCAGTCATGGCAAAGCGATTGTCTCCCCGGCTGCCGTGGCGGTTGTGGGCGCGTCCTGCAGATTGCCCGGCGGGGTAGATTCTGTGACATCCTTCTGGGAGCTTCTGTACGAGGGTCGGGACGCGATTTCGGAAGTTCCGTCTGACCGTTGGAGCCCCACTGAGTTGGCGGCTATCCAGGCGGAAGCCACGCGCAAGGTGACATGGCGTGGAGGCTTCCTTCAAGGGGATGTCGGAGCATTCGATGCGGAAGCATTCGGTATCGCCCCGCATGAGGCAGACCTGATTGACCCGCAGCATCGTCTGTTACTGGAAGTGGGATGGGAGGCGTGTGAACATGCGGGTCTTCCGCAGGAGGAAATGAGGGGTGCAGCAGCCGGAGTCTTCGCCGGTATGTGCAATCCGGATTACACCGCGTACTCTCACTGGCTGCCTGGCGGCGGGGGCCCGTATTTTGTAACTGGCAACCAATTCGGTTCTGCCTCCGGAAGGCTGTCCCACTTGCTCGGACTGCGAGGGCCCAGCCTGACCGTGGATACGTCGTGTTCGTCTGGTCTGGTCGCTGCACATCTTGCCTGTCAGAGCCTGCGACTGGGTGAGTGTGATATTGCCTTGGCGGGAGCAGTGAATCTGCTCCTCAGTCCTCGGGTCATCGCGGCGTACAACGAATTGGGAGTCCTTTCTCCCTCGGGTCGGTGCCAGACGTTCGATGAGGCAGCAGACGGCTATGTTCGCGCCGAGGGTTGCGTTGTGCTGGTGCTCAAACGTCTTCAGGACGCGCAGCGCGACGGCGACCGGATACTTGCAGTGCTGCGGGGGACCGCAGTCAACCATGACGGCAAGACTTCTCGGTTTACCAAACCTTCGGTGCAGGCACAAGAAGAGGCATTTCGTGCGGCGTTGGTGCAGGCCGAGGTTGATGCCACAAAGGTCGGCATGATCGAGGCGCATGGGACGGGCACATCTGCTGGTGATCTGATTGAGTTCGCTTCGCTGTCTGCGGTGTACGGCGCCGGGCCGGGGCAGTGTGCTCTGGGATCGGTTAAGACCAACATCGGGCATACCGAATCGGCGGCAGGCATGGTGGGACTGCTCAAGGCGATCCTGGCTGTCCAGCACGGCGTGGTGCCTCCCTCCCTGCACTTCCATCGCTGGCCTCGGGAAATCGACCCGAATGGCACCAGGTTTTTCGTGCCGGCAACTGCACAACCTTGGCCCGTCGCTGAGGGACAGCGTATGGCAGCCGTCTGCTCCTACGGGGTCGGTGGCACCAATGCTCACGCCATCGTCCAAGAGCCGCCCCTCACCGTTTCCGAACCGTGTGAAGACCGCGAAATGATGCACACGTTCCTGCTCTCCGCACAGTCCACGCAGGCATTGGAAACGAGTTCCTCGAGATTGGCTGATTGGCTGGACGGCGATGGGGCATCGTCCCCGTTGCCCCATGTGGCGCATACTCTGGCGGTACGGCGCTCTCATGCAACGGAGCGGCTGGCGGTACTGGCCCACTCACGCGGTGAACTGGTGACACGGCTGCGCGCCTACGCTGACGGTAAGTCAACTCCGGGGGTAGTGAGTGACTTCTCCCGTGGAGTGCGCGGGCAAGCGCCCGTGTGGGTATTCAGCGGGCACGGCTCGCAATGGTCGGGCATGGGACGTAAACTCCTTGAGAAGGAGCCAGTTTTCGCCGAGATCGTAGCCAAGCTGGACCCGCTCATTGTCGCAGAGTCCGGCTTTTCACCGCTCTGCCTGATCCGCTCAGGTGCTGAGATCAGCCGTGTTGACCAGGTCCAGCCGATGATCTTTTTGATGCAAGTGGGAATCGCCCGGGTTCTGCGCTCGTACGGAGTTGAACCCGCCGCTGTGGTGGGCCACTCGATGGGGGAGGTGGCGGCTGCGGTAGTAGCCGGAGCCCTCAGCCTGGAAGACGGCGTGCGGGTCAGCTGCCGCCGCTCACTGCTCTGTGTCCCTGATGCCGAGGCCGGAATCGGTGCCATGGCTGCCGTAGAACTTGACCACGGACGGGTCGGGGAGGAGATCGCCGGTATACCTGACGTAGATATTTCTGTACTTGCGGCCCCCCAATCCACCGTTATCGGCGGGAAAGCAGAAACCGTCAGACGACTGGTCAAGGCATGGGATGCCCGCGGCATCCCTGCACGCATGATCGCCGTGGACTTCGCGTCACACTGTCAGCTGACTCGTCCCCTTGCGGACGCCTTGGCTAACCGTCTGCGTGACCTCAAGCCTCGTCGTCCCGAGATTCCTTTCTACACCACAGTGCTCGATGATCCGCGCACTGAACCCACGTTCGATGCCGTGTACTGGGCAGACAACATGCGCCGCCCCGTACGATCTCTCAGCACAACCAGAGCCCTGGCAGAGGACGGATACCGCATCTACCAGGAGATATCTCCGCACCCTGTGGCCGTTCACCCCATTACCCGGTCCCTCAGTACCGTGCCTGACGTCGCCGTTCTGAGCACCCTGCGAGCCGGGCAAGACGAGGAAATGACGCTGGCTACAGCTCTGGCAGCGCTGCACTGCGCCGGCTATCCCGTGGATTGGAAGCGCTGGTATTCCACTGGGGCACTCGTCGACGTCCCCGCAACGACATGGCACCGGCAGCATCACATGATCAAACTGGATCGCGAGCCTGCCGTTACGGCAACCGAGGTGAACACCTCCGCTGAGGCTTCCTTGCCCGCACCCGGCAACAACGTAATTGCCGATCTGAAGACCACCACTCCGGGACGGAATCGCGTTGGACTACTCGAAAGTCACATAAGTGCCCAACTGCGCGCCCTGTTACGACTGCGTTCCCGAAGCATCGACACCTATGCGAAGTTCGCTGAAATCGGTCTGGATTCACTGCGTGCCGCCGAACTGCGCGGCCTGCTCCAGGAAAGCCTGGAAATCAACATTCCTATCGCTGCCTTGTGGTCACATCCGACCATCCACTCGCTTAGCGTCCACCTGGACGAGATGCTAAGCGCACGATCATCTCTCAGCAAGGAGGGGTGAGCCTCTGTGTTATCAAAGTCCGGCTCCACCAGTCTGGAGCAAGAGGCGCCCGCAAAGAGCACCACTGGTCCCGGTCAGCTTGTCGGAGTCTGGTCTCTTGTCTCCTTCACTGTCCTTGACAAGGCGGGAAGCATCCTCGACTTCCCTATGGGACGGCACCCTGAAGGCCTGCTCATCTACACCGCCGACGGCTTCATTTCGGTGCATTTGTCGAAGTCCAAGCGGCTTGCTCACACGGCGCAGACGGAGGTCGCTGTCGGCCCTGGAAGGCCCCCTGAGGTGGAGGCCGTAGCCAGCACCAGCCACTATCTGGGATATACCGGCACTTACGAGTGGCGTGGGGACCTCGTCGTCCATCATGTCCTCGTTGCCTCCGTACCACAGTGGACTGGCACGCAGCAGGTACGCCAAGTGGAATTGAAACGCGATGTCCTGACATTGCGCCCTCCCCACGGTGCCTGCTAGCGCGCACGAACGGACGCCGTGTCTGGTATGGCACCGCATGCCTGGATCTGTGCAATGAAGGCAATCTCCCAAACCATTGACCTGCCTTCAGGCAGGTTCCATTACCTGACGTGGGGAGCCGCCCAACCCCCGGCTCGCCCCACTGTGGTCCTCCTGCACGCGAACGCTGGCTCCGCTGCTAGCTGGTCGCGCGTAGGACCCGCCCTAGCTGATCGCTTCTGTGTCTTCGCACCCGACCTGCGAGGACACGGCTCCAGCGTCAAAGCTCCCGCAGGTTCCTACGGCCTGCGTGACGCGGCCAACGACATCGGTGCCTTCCTACATGCGCTTGAGCTGACCGAACCGCTGCTCATTGGACACTCCTGGGGCGCGGCAGTCGCTCTCGTCCTGGCCACAGGCGCCGAATCAACCAAGCCGGCGCCTGCCCTCTCTGGTCTCGTCCTCGAAGATCCACCTGCGGCCATGTCGCTCACTCGCCAGAATCAGCCGCTCAGTGACTTGATCAGAGCCATGGCCACACCCGCCGAAGTGCTACGGGAGCTGCTCACGGTCGTGCACCCTGATTGGGACGACATCGACGCCGACAGCTGGGTCGAAGGACTGCAAAGCACCCAGCCTGAGATCTCAAGCAGTGTCGTCAGCGACGGTGCCCGATCCGGGCCCCTTCTGCCCCTGCTCGCTCAACTCACCGCGCCCACCTTGCTACTCCGGGCAGACCCCGCCCATGGCGGTTCCCTCGACAGCACTGACTGGGATCAAGCCCGGAAATTACTCCCCCCTCACAGCACAGCGTTGGATATGCCGGGCACTCCACATGACATCCACCGCAGCCGATTTGATCACTACCTGCGAGCTGTTCGCACCTGGTCCTGCCCGGAAGAATAGGCAGGCCTGGAGGCCTATTCACGGGGTTTCACCAGCCCTTTTTGTAGAAGGTGAGGGCGGTGACGGTTTTGGCGACGAGGGGGAACTTGGCCAGGGGGCCGCGGTAGCGGGTCGCGAGGATCTTCCAGTCCTTCAGGTGTGCGATCGCTCGCTCAATGGCGGCGCGGAGGCTGCTGATGCTCCGGTTGTAGATCTTGGCGCCAGTGGGGCGTTGCTGACCAGGTGGTTTGCGTCTCGCGGTGAGCATGCCGGAACCCACGTACCCAAGATCGCCCATGCTCTGCCGTTCTGCGAAGGTCTCCGGGAAGTGGGACTGGCGCCAGGCGTACATGTCGTGGCGGGAGCCCGGGACAGGCTCGGACACCGCGAGCAGGTCTCCGGACAGGGTGGCGGCGATCTGCAGGTTGAAGCCGGTGTCGCGGTGCTTGCCGGAGAACATAGCGGTGCCTTCGCTCGCCCAGTCCCACGTGGTGACCAGGGTGCCGTCGATGAGCACGATCCGGCCGGCTGAGGCTTCCACAGGATCAGGGACATGCCCGGCGAGGGCCTTCTCCACCACCGGAAGCAGCCCCGTCCACCGCCGGGAAACAGTGGCCTGGCTGACACCGAACAGTTCCGCCGCCGCTTCCTGGACGGGGTTCTGCCGCAGGAGGAACAGCACCAGGACCACCGACCGGTACAGGCCCAGCGACCACATCCGCGCCGGAGACACCGCAGGATCCGGGTCCTCCACGAGCGCCTGATGGACCCGCACCACCAGCCCGTCCAGTTGATCCTTGTCTAACCCTGCCGTAACGTTCCAGCTCAACGGCCCTGCCCCGGTTCACTTCTGACGTTTTCGCAGACATCAGACTACCGAGCAGGGCCGTCCTGATGATCAAGAAATCCGGGCCGCACCACCCCGTGAATAAGAGCGTGGTGACCAATCGAGTGGCCCGGTGTGGGTGGTCTCTCGCTCGCAGGTGCTGGTGCCGGAGTGGGCATGAAGAACGGGCCTCTCGGTAGAGACGTGGTTGTCGAGACCCGGCTCGCCCAAGGAGGCCCGTTGCGTTCCCAGTTGACCATCCGTGACGTTGCCGGGTCCACCCCGGCCCCTCTCCCGTGTGACTGCTACGTGCACGTGTACGGGGCAATCACCGCGGGACGTCGTGCCGAGCGTTATCCCAGCGACATGACGGATGCGGAGTGGGCGGTGGTTCGGGCGGCGATGCCGGTGCCGGCCTGGCTGGAGGGCCGGGGTGGGCGCCCGGAGGAGTTCTGCCACCGGGAGATGGTCGACGCGGTGCGCTATGTCGTCGACAACGGCGCGAAGTGGCGCTCTGTCCCTCGACGCGTTCGTCACAGGCCGAACCGATCTCTCCATCGGCACCGAGCCCATCCGCCTGGCCGTACTGGACGAAGACGAGTTCTCAGGAACGCGACCAGCCAACGCCTCCGAACACGCTGTGTCACCACCCGCCGAGCCCGCGGACACCTCCGCACCGCTCAACTATGAAGACCCGGGTTGTTCCGCGCCCCTGTGACAGACGAAGTTCGTCGCGGAATCGGGGTCTCCGCTCCCGTTGTAGCGCGGCCACGCGGGGTACTCGCACAGCGGCCGTGTCCGGCCCTGAGCAGTAGGATTCATGTCCGTGACCACAGGATGCACAGGCGGTCGCCCGTACCCGGTCCAGTTCTCCAGGGCGGTCAGCGCGTCCCAGCTCGCCGCGAAGGCCGGCTGAATGTTGCCGTGATTGGCCCCCGGAATGAGGTAGAGCCGCGCGAAGCGCTCGGTGGCTGTCCTGCCCATGGTGTGCATGACGCGTCTGTAGTACTCGGCGGTGGATCGGTGGCTGACGATTTCGTCAGCGGTGCCGTGCAGGATGAGGAGCTTGCCACCGGCCTTGGCGAAGGCGCGCAGGTCCGGGTTGTTGACGTCCTGGAACGCCGACAGGTCGCTGATGCGCTGCTGCCAACGGCCCGGCCGCAGGGGATCGAGGCTCAGGGTGTTGAGGGCGGGGTCACGGGTGAGGAAGTACCTGGCCCACTGGTCCCACAAGAGGATGCCCGCGCCGCTGGCCATGGGCATGGGATGGGCCGGAGCCTGCGTCCCCAGGCCGACCACCGGTGTCGCCATCCTGGCGCCGGACAGGAACGGCAGACCAGGGTAACCCGTCTCCCCGCTGGCCAGGCGGTAGTTCCAGCGCATCGGGGTGGAGATCGCCTCGGTGGCAGCGATCTGGCTGTCGGTGAGGCATGTGGTCGCGCTCTTCTCGCCCTGGGGACAGCGCAGGGTTCGGGGGTCGAAGTCGCAGCGCGCTTCATCGGAGATGATGCCGTCGCGCACACCGTCGTTGCCGTCACATGCCTTGATGACACTGCGATACAGCAGCTCCTGCTGGGCCGGCCCCGGGAACGCATCCGGCTTGGACAGCAGTTGCGCCTCATAGCCGGAGTGCAGTACGAGAGGGACGGGGTTCCAGGCGGGGAAGGCGGAGATGACACCGTTGAAGTCGGTGGGCCAGCGCTGGGCCACGGCGAGTGCCTCGCGTCCGCCGCCGGAGCCCCCGGCGAAATAGCTGCTCGAAGGCGCGGTACCGTAGTGCCTGTTGATGAGGTGGACGGCGGTGTCGCGGGTCTTCTTCAGGGCGTCGCCCGCGAAGTTGTGCAGTGCCTCGTCATTGACGGCGAACGAACCGTCCATGGTGGGCGACGGCAAGTCCGACGGCGGTGACTGGTGCCCGGCGTCGCTGGCGAAGGTGGCGTATCCACGCCCCAGCGGCGTGAGCCGGTCGGCCGGCCCGTAGGGCACATTGGCGGTGACGTCGGGAACGACACCGTCGAAGGCGCCCCCGCCGAACATCATCGCCCTGCCGTTCCACCGGGTGGGCAGGGCGAGCCGCATTCTGATGTCGGGGGCGGACGGGTCCACGGGGTGGATGGATGCCTCCACCCTGCAATACGCGCCTATGGCCGCGGAGCCCTCACCGGAGGCGTCCACCATCCGGGCATCGGTCACTTCGGCACCGGTGGTCGGAAGGCCGATCCTCTCCGCGGGGATCCTCACCCCAGCCAGCTCCGCACAGGACGCTCTCGCGGGGGCCGCCTGGGCGGGGGTCGGCGAGGCCGCCGCGAGCAGGAACACCAGCGCGGAAACGGCGAATAACTTCTTTGATCTGTCCTCCATGGCTCAAGTGATCGGGCACGGCGGCCAGTTCGTCAAGGCGTGCGCCGAGGCGCACGAGGCGATCTGGCCGGTTCCCGCCCACGTCACGGTTCTGGAGCACTACCTCGCGTCCGCGCGTTGATCGCCCCCGAGGGCACTGTCAAGTTTGACTACCCATCAGATGATCAAGAAGGTGATCCGTAATCTTCGCCTTCGAATCCACGACTGATGCGCTGAATCGAGAGGCCGTAGGCGGCATTGAATCGGGATATCCCTTCTCGATTATCTGACACCTCGTCAAACTTGACAGTGCCCACCGCACTGACCCCCTGCGGCCGGGGCAGACAGAACGACCGCACCGACGATCATGCCGAACAGCCCCAGACCGCCGCAGGCATTTCAGCAACGGAGTCAATCGTGATCTTGGGCGGGGCGGCAGCTTCCCCGTTCGAGTGAGCCCGGTGGTGACCTGCGGAACTTCGGACTGAACGTGAAGAACCATCAGCGGTGTTGATCCAACCGCCTCGAAGCGAGGAAGTTGCCGCTGATGGTTCCGGGGATGACGTTACCGGCGTCGTTGCTTCCCAATCTGGAAGTCAAGCGGAGGTGGTGACTGGTGGTGTGATGGTGTAGCACCGTCGGTCACGGATCAGGGCCCACAGCACGTTGACGCGCCGGCGGGCGAGGGCGAGCACGGCCTGGACGTGGCGTTTGCCCTCAGCGCGTTTTCTGTCGTAGAACTGCCGCGAGTTGGGGTCGCACCGGATGCTGACGAGCGCGGAGGTGTAGAAGACCCTTTGCAGACGGCGGTGGTAACGCTGGGGCCGGTGGAGGTTGCCGCTGACCTTGCCCGAGTCGCGTGGCGCCGGCGCCACGCCGGAGAAGGCGGCGAGGCGGTCGGGGGTGGGGAACGCCTCCAGGCTGCCGCCGACGGCGACGAGGAACTCGGCGCCGAGGACCGTGCCGATGCCCGGCAGCGACTGGATCACTTCGGCGAGTTCGTGCTCGCGAAACCGGCCCTCGATGAGCTTGTCGGTCTCGGCGATCTTCTCGTTGAGGGCCATCACCTCCCTCGCCAGGGTATGCACCATCTTCGCGATCGCTGTCTCGCCCGGGACGGCGGTGTGCTGGCGCTCAGCAGCCTCGATGGCCTTGGCTGCCAGGGAGTCGGGGTTGCGGACCTTGCGGTTGGCCAGCCAGGTGGTCAGTCGGCGCAGGCCGGTGCGGCGGATGGCCGCCGGGCTCTGGTAGCCCGTCAGGAGCAGCAGCGCTCCGGTGGTGCCCATGTCCAGGGTGCGTTCCAGGGCTGGGAACATGCTGGTCAGCAGGGCCTTGAGCCGGTTGGTGGTGCGGGTGCGGTCGGCAACGAGATCCACACGGCGCTCGGTGAGCAGCCTCAGTTCGATGCTCGCGTCTTCACTGGGGCGGATCGGCTGCAGGTCGCGTCTCATGCGGGCCTGGTCGGCGATCACGTGGGCGTCCCGGGCGTCGGTCTTGCCCGCCCCGCGGTAGCTGTCGGTGGCGCGGTTGACCGCGATGCCGGGGAGGTAGACCAGTTCCTGGCCGTGGTTGACGAGCAGGGCGATTAACAGCGCGGGCTCGCCGCCGGTCATGTCCATCGCCCAGGTGACCTCACGGCCGTCGGCGAGGCCCAGGACGTCACCGATCAGCTTCAGTAACTCCGGTTCGTCGTTGGCCACCCGCCGCGACAGCAACGTGTTGCCGTCGCTGTCCAGGGCCAGGCAGTGGTGGTGGGTCTTGCCGCAGTCGGTACCGGCCAATATCCGGCTCATCGTGCTCCAGTCGTCGTACTTGCCTTGCGCACCACGGACGACCTCGCCGGCATTGCTCTACACAGCGACCTGTTCGCACTTCCCAATCGGCGGCCGTGAGGCGCCCCGAAGTTTCCGGACAGTGGTCCCACTAAGGTGGGTCTGTTCGGAAAGGGAAGTTGGTTGTCGCAGAAACGTAGGAAGTTCACTCCTGAGTATCGGGAAGAGGCCGTGAAGATGGTGATCGAGACGTCGCGTCCGGTTGCCCAGGTCGCCCGGGAACTCGGACTTGTCGAAGGCACGCTCGGGAATTGGGTCAACGCCTACCGCCGTGAGAACGTGGGAGAGGAGCCGCCCCTGACGGTGGATGAACGGGCACGGCTCCGCGAGCAGGAACGCGAACTGAGGGAACTGCGGCAGAAGGTCGCTTTCCTGGAAAAAGTCGCAGCGTACTTTGCCAAGGATCCTCGGTGAGCGACAAGTTCGAGTTCATCGATGCCGAGTACGCGACATCCACCACGAACACCGAAGAGATACCGCCGGTCGCGAAGATGTGTGACTGGCTGGAAGTGTCCCGCTCCGGATTCTACGAATGGCGGAGCCGGCCGGTTTCGGCGACCGCCCGGCGACGAGAGGAACTGAAATTACTGATCACCAAGTCTTTCGAGGATTCTGACGGCACGTACGGCTACCGGCGCGTCCACGCCGACCTCACTGCCTGGGGCGTGGCCTGCGGGCCCGAACTCGTGCGTGACCTCATGCGGGAGCTGGACCTCCAGGCCTGCCAGCCACGGCCGTGGCGCCACAGCCTCACCGAGAACGACGGCCGGGCCGGCCCGATCCCCGACCTCACGAATTCATGGCGCCCGGTGTCGCAGTGACAGTCGGTCACATCATGAAGGAAGGGTGCTTCCGACCTGCGATGATTCAGCTTCTCTAGGACTGGATCACGTGCAGGGGAGGCACCCTTCCGGTGTCGAAGCGTACAGAGTGGGCCGATGATCTGTCGCTGTCCGCAAGCGGGAAGAAGCTGGTGGGCAAGGCGGGCATCGTGCCGGTGCGGCGTCTGGCGGACAAGGTCGGGCTGACCGACGCGCTCGGGGCTGCCCTGGTGCGGCGGGGCTTCCGTCCCGTCCATGATCGGGGAACGGTCCTGGTCTCGGCGGCCTGCGCGGTCCTGCTGGGCGCGCGGTCGATGGCCGGGATCGATGTGATGCGCCAGACCTCGCTGGTCCTGGGCAGCCCGGCCTCGGCGTCCACGCTGTGGCGGACCCTGGAGGCGATCGGACCGGTCCAGCTGACGAAGATCGCCTCCGCACGGGCCCGGACCCGTATCCACGTCCACCAGCAGCTCGACCTGCGCCCGGGCGGCTTTCCCTGGATCAAGGTCAACGGGCGGGAGCTGACCGGTGTCACGGTGCTGGACCTGGACGCCTCAGTCGTCCCGGCGCATTCCGGCAAGGAGGGAGCCGAGCCCAACTTCAAGGGATATGGCCACCACCCGCTGTTGATGTTCTGCGACAACACCGAAGAACTCCTGGTCAACCGGCTGCGGCCGGGATCGGCGGGATCCAACACCGCCGATGACCACATCTCGGTGAGTATCGAGGGCCTGCGTCAGCTGCCCACCCGCCGTCGGCGCCGGGTCCTGTTCCGCACCGACGGCGCCGGAGCCACGATGGAGTTCCTCACCTGGATCACCTCCGGCGGCGGCAACGCGGCCAACCGCTGGGAGTACTCCGTCGGCCACACCCGCGACGACGACTTCTGGAAGGCCCTGGCCAAGGTCCCGGCCACCGCGTGGACGCCGGCCCTGGACCACAAGGGCCAGCCGCGCAAGGACGCCGACCTCGTCGAGATCACCGACATGCTCGACCTGACCGGCTGGCCGGAAGGGATGCGGGTGATCGTTCGCCGCGAACCCATCCACCCCAAGTACGAGCGCGAGCTCAAGCCGTACGAGAAGAAGACCGACTACCGCTACCAGGCCATCGCCACCAACACCACCGGCGGGCAACTGCAGTTCCTCGACGCCCGAGCCCGCTCCCACACCCACGTCGAGGCCGGCATCCGACGCGGCAAGGCCCTCTCCCTCAACCTGATGCCCTCCCGCTACTTCAAGGTCAACCAAGCCTGGTGCACCCTCCTCGCCCTGGCCACCGACCTCGCCCGCTGGTTCCAACTCCTGGCCACCGAAGGCAAACTCGCCCGGGCCGAGCCCGCCACTCTGCGCACCCGACTCCTGGACGTCCCCGCGAAACTCGCCGACCACGCCCGAAGACGCGAGCTGAAATTCGACCCCGCCTGGCCCGCATCCACCGACATCGTCGACGCCTGGGGCGCCGTCCAGGCCCTGCCCGCCCCCGGCTGACTGCCACCCCACCGACCCCGATTCCGGAAGGAGGAGACCCGCCCCGTCCTCGGCCCGTGGAAACCGACGACCACCCGTGACGACACACGGGCCGGAACGTCACCACCACCCGAAGGACGAACCAGGACGAAACCTCAACCTCGACCGATCACCTCAAGCCGGCGCGCGCACGTGAATGATCGAGGCCGACCTCGTGAACCGCGACTTCACCGCCGACGCGCCCGGCCGGAAAATGGTCGGTGACATCACTTACATTCCGACCTGGGAGGGCTGGCTATTCCTCGCCACCGTCATCGACTGCCACACCAAAGCCGTGACAGGCTGGGCGATGGACGACAACTACAAGACTCCGCTCATCGAGGCCGCCATCGAAATGGCGGCGCGCAATCATCCGCTCTCCGAGGACGCCATATTCCACTCGGACCGCGGCAGTAATTACACCTCGGAGCAATTCGCCAAGACGCTGGACAGATTGAGCATCCGGCAATCCATCGGACGGACCGGTATCTGTTACGAGGTGAGTCGGCGGCGGGAATCTCACCCACCGCCGCTCTCAGAACCGTGCGTGAACCTCGCGACTCACACGGCTCCCATTGTTGAACCAGTAGGCAACGCGCCATGCTTCCAATGAGCGAACATGCCCGGGAACGCTGAGGCGATCTCAGCCAGCCTTCTCCGGGCCTTCCTTGAGGCACGACGATACCGTTTGTACTTCCTCCGGGCCCATTTCACCAGGAACGGATTGATCTGCTGCTCCAGGAACCTGATCAATCTGGACTTGTAGAAGCGCCCATAGTAATTGATCCATCCCGCCACGACGGGGTTGATCATCGCGGCGATCTCCCGAAAGCTCAGCTCGGTACAGCGCCCCAGTCGCCAACTCCGGACAGTCCTCGCCATGGACTTCATGGCTGTTTTGCTCACTGCGGGAAGGAAGCCGGTCTTCAGCCTCCCATCCCGCAAGCGAGCTGCCCGAGGACGGAAGGTGTACCCCAGAAACGTGAACTCTGTGACCGGGAACTCCCGTTCACGACCTTCCTGTTTGCAGTACACCACCTTGGTTTTCTCCGGATGGAGATGTAATCCGAACTGCAGCAACCTGCGCTCGATGATGTTGCGGACGAAGTTCGCCTGCTTCTCACTGGCACAGTGCACTACAGCATCGTCGCCGTACCGCTCGAACCTGATCGCCGGATACTCCCGAGCCAACCACGCGTCAAACGCGTAGTGCATGAACAGATTCGACAACAACGGTGAAATAGAAGACCCTTGAGGAGTCCCCTTTTCCCGAATGGCGAGCGTTCCGTCGGGCTGTTGCACGGGGGCGACAAGCCATCGCTTCACATACAACAGAACCCACGAGAGCTTGGTATGCCTTTCCACTGCCGCGATGATGGGGGCGTGCGGCACGTTGTCGAAGAACCCCTGGATGTCGAGATCGATCACCCAAGGATGCCTCCAGCACCGCTGCTTGCACGTCTCCACCGCCTCCAGCGCGGACCTCCCCGGGCGATAGCCATACGAGTCCTGATGGAAGACCAGCTCCGCGTCAGGCTCCAATGTCATGGCCACTACCGTCTGGGCGATCCTGTCGGCCACGGTCGGAACCCCAAGGATCCGAGTCCCAGCGCCGGCTTTGGGAATATCAACCGCTCTCACGGGTGGGGGGAAATAGCTTCCCGAGGACAGCCGATTCCACAGCTTGTACAGGTTGTTCTTCTCATCCTGCTCAAACTCCGCTAACGACTGCCCATCCACCCCAGCCGCTCCCCTGTTGGCCTTGACCTTCAGGTAAGCGTTCCAGACTAGCCGCTTCGGAATATCAAACGGCTTGCCAGCTGGTCTCGTCTCGACCATCCGATTCCTCCCATCACTGGTTGATCGCCGATCGACACCCAACAACACGCCCCCTTCGCTCCGCCTCTATTACGGAGGTTTCATCACTACTACGGGACGTTCCGCCCTCCCGACGCGCGACCGGTACTCCGGCCCTCATGGCTCTTTACCACTTGCGCCTCTCCCTCTCGCGAGCCACGTCAACCCGTGGATCGCAGTTTCGCGTCAAGGAGTTCTCCAGTTCCGTTGTGAAGCCCCGGACTGAGCTCGCGCCACCTTCATGCCGGACACCGCCAGACCAGTAGACAGGTTCCCGTCTGACTTATCCCAGGACAGCATTGAGGCCCTGGTTTTGATGTCGTCCACGCTTTACGACACGTCATCAGTGGTTCACTTGCGTTCGCCTTCTCAGCCCCCACCTGCCGCATTCAGTACGGCTTTTCCATGACGCTCACCACCACGGCTCATTCACCGCAGCAGCTCATGGTGGTTTGACACCTGCACCTGCATGCCGATGCCGAAGGACCTACCTTCATCTCCACAACAGCATGGCGACCGTTCGTTTCCGTCTTCTACATCAGAAGCTCACAATCACCTTCTGGACACACCAATGCCCTTGCGGAATCGTTCTTCGCAACCCTGAAAAACGAACGGGTCCATCGGACCGTTTACCCCACCCGCGAGCACGCCCACCGTGACATTGCCCGCTACATAGAGGTCCGCTACAATACGAAACGCCGCCACTCAGGACTTGGGTATCGGACCCCACGAGAGGTCCACAACGAGTACCTGAATCAGCAGCTCGCCGCATAAATCAGCCAATAGGCAGCTGTCCGGAAAACGCAGGGCCCCTCAAGGACACCAACAAAGTGCGGCTCACCATCCCAGGGAACTGGGACACCAACGACACCGCCATCAAACTCACCGTCTCCAGCCGGTCCGGCCCCATCGCCCTCTACCGCTGCTCCCACAGCAGCGGTGATCACATGGACACCACGGACCGCAGCTGCGAGGGCTACTCCAAAGACGGAGTCCTCGGCTACCTCCAGCCTGCCCAAACCCCCGGAACAGTCCCCCTCTACCGCTGCAACACCCCCACCGGCAACGGCCGTTCCCTGCATCTGCAAACCACGGACCCCAGCTGCAAAGGCCACACCAAGGACGGACTCCTCGGCTACCTCCACACCACCCAGACCCCGGGAACAGTCCCGCTCTACCGCTGCCACAAACCAACCCCTACAGGCCGGCTCCACATGGACACCACAAACCCCCACTGCGAGGACTACCCTCACAAAGACGGAACCCTCGGCTACATCATCAAATAACCGCCACCCACCACAACAACCGCCCACCGCTGGGCCGAAAGGATTCCCAATGGAGTTGTCAACCCGGCTTGGTGACTCGCTGTGAGCGAGTCAGGCGAGCGTGACAGGGTTTGGCGGCGCCGTGATCTCGAAGGGGCGGCCGTCGCGCATGAGGGCCCACAGAACGTTCAGGCGGCGCCTGGCGAGGGCAATGATCGCCTGCCGGTGGCCCTTGCCCTCGGCTCTCTTGCGTTCGTAGAAGGCTCTGGAGACAGGGCAGGAGCGGGCGGCGACCATGGCGGACATGTAGAAGACCCGCAGCAGGCGGCGGCAGTAGCGGCGTGGGCGTCTCATGTTGCCACTGACGCGCCCGGAATCCTTGGGCACGGGTGCGAGACCCGCGACACCGGCGAGACGGTCGGCGCTGCCGAACACGCTCATGTCACCGCCGGTGTGAGCGATCAGCTCGGCCCCGAGAACGGGTCCCAGACCGGGCATGCTCAGGATCGCCTCGGCGTAGGGGTGCTCGCGAAACCGACCCTCGATCAGGGCGTCCGTCTCGGCGATCTCCTCATCGAGGGCCATCACCTCCCTCGCCAGCTTGGCCACCACAGCGGCGGCCAGCCTCTCCCCGGGGACCGCGGTGTGCTGGGCTTCTGCGGCCTCGACCGCGGTGGCCGCGACGACAGCGGAGTTGCGGACCTTGCGGTTCTTCAGCCAGGTCGCGAGGCGGCTCTTGCCGATCCGGCGCAAGGCAGCCGGGGTCTGGTAGCCGGGTGTGTCCTGAACATGGATAGGAGTTGGTAGTAGGGCAGCTTCTGGAAATGATGCTGTGCGAGAGATGAAGGATTCTGGCCCTTCAGAGTCGCCCTGTGGGGGGAGGCTCTAAACCGCCTTATGCCGCGTTAGCTGAAGACTGTCGTGGTGAGCGATAAGGAAAAGGCATCCAAGAGGTGTCAGGTAGGGACTGGGAAGACGAGCGCAAGCGAATCGCTGCTGACGTGTCGAAAACAGATCAGATGACATCGAAACCGAGGCACTCTGGTTTGTCTCGGGATAAGCCTGACGGGAGCCCACCGACTGGTCAGGCGGTGTCCGGCATGAAGGCGACGTGAGCCCAGTCTGCTGCTCTCGCATGGAACAGGAGAAGGCGTGCTCCGACACCGTCCACCCAGCACGGGTGGCGAGAGGGAGTACCCCAAGCGGCCGAAACCGCAAGGGGTTGAGTACCGATGCGGGGTGCGCCGGCGGACCGGCTCGTAGTAGTGACGAAGCCTCTGTAATGGGGGTGGAGCGAAGGGGCCGGGTCATTCGCGACCGAGTGTGTCGTATCAACCAGAGGTATCTGGGAGGAATTCGATGGGCCGGTTGAAGTCACAGGCCAAGCCGTTCGAAATCTCGAAGTGGGAAGTGAAGGAGGCGTGGGGGGAAGTCAGGGCCAACAAAGGCGCCCCGGGTGTGGACGGTGAGTCCATCGACGAGTTCGAGAAGGACCTGAGGAACAACCTCTACAAGGTCTGGAACCGCATGTCGTCGGGCTCGTACTTTCCCTCTCCGGTGCGCGCGGTGGAAATTCCCAAGCCCCACGGCGGTGGCATGAGGATGCTCGGCATTCCTTGTGTCGCCGATAGGGTGGCGCAGACCGTTGTGGCTCGGCATCTGATGCGACGGGTGGATCCCATCTTCCATCCCGACAGCTACGGATACCGGCCCGGACGGTCCGCGCTGGACGCGGTCGGGGCCTGCCGGGAACGCTGCTGGAAGCGCGACTGGGTGATCGAGATCGACATCCGGAAGTTCTTCGACAGCGTCCGGTGGGACCTGCTGGTCAAGGCGGTGGAAGCACACACCGATGCCGTCTGGGTGAATTTGTATGTACGGCGATGGCTCGCCGCACCTCTGCAACTGTCCGACGGCAGCCTGCTGGAACGAGAACGCGGGACGCCTCAGGGCGCCCCGGTGTCTCCCGTGCTGGCGAATCTGTTTCTGCACTACGCGTTCGACATGTGGATGAGCCGGGAGTTCCCGACCGTCACCTTCGAACGCTACGCGGACGACGCGGTGCTGCACTGCGTCACCGAGCGTCAGGCCCGCCTGGTGCTGGCCGCGCTCCAGAACAGGATGGAAGAGGTCGGGCTGGAACTTCACCCGGCCAAGACCCGGATCGTGTACTGCCGGGACGCGAAGCGCCGTGGCTCGTACGAGCATATGGAGTTCACGTTCCTCGGCTACACCTTCCGCGCCAGAGCAAGCCGGACGACTCAGAGTGGGCAGACGTTCCTGTCCTTCTCCCCGGCTATCAGCAAGGACGCCCTGAAGAGGATCAGTGCGGAGGTCCGCTCCTGGCGGCTGCAACACCGCACCGGTTCGACCCTCACGGACCTCGCACGGCGGATCAATCCCGTCGTTGCGGGGTGGCTCAACTACTACGGTTGCTATGGCCGTTGGGTGTTGATCCCCTTCCTTCAGCGCATCAACGCCTACTTGGTGCGTTGGATCCGCAGGAAGTATCGACGGCTGGCGCCGTTGCGGAGGGCCATCGCGAAGTTCCAGGAGATTGCCCAGCGGTATCCGCGGATATTCGCGCACTGGCCGGACACAACGCTCGCCGCATTGGCCTGGTGATCAGGATGACAAGAGCGGAGTGACGAGAGATTGTCACGCTCCGTTCTGGGAGAGCCGAGGGGTGAGACTCCCCTCGGCTACTCGACACAGCAGCACCAGGGCGGCCTTCGACTGCTTGTAGTCGAAAGCCCGCTCCAGGGCCGGGAAGTACTCCAGCATCTGGGCCCGCATCCGGTTGATCGCCCGGGTGCGGTCGGCGGCCAGGTCCAGGCGGCGCGAGGTGAGGATCCGCAGGTCCACGGCGATCTCGTCGCCACGGTGCGGAGGCTGGAGGTCGCGGCGCATGCGGGCCTAATGGGCACGCAGGGACGGTGCGGAGCTCTGATGCGGGCCAGGACTTGGAATCCTTTGACCAGACGGGCCGGCACCGTCCCTCCTCCTTCCGCCAGGGCCCGGCGGCCGACAGGCAGTCGGCCGTCAGCGATCGTGGTTCGAGTCGCCGGCAGGAGTCATCTCTCAACAGGCCGGGAGCCATCGAGCTCCCCCACGGACGGAGAGCCCTGCCGGCCGCTGGGGTCACGAACGGCCAATCGGATGCCGGGCCACCGAGTCCTTCCATTAGGGAGCCGCGTACCCCTGCACGACTGCGACCAGGCAGAACCTCCGACCGAGAGGACGTAAGCAAGACAATGGCCGTCACCTGTGGCATCGACTGGGCCAGTGATCACCATGACCTCGCCTTGGTCGACGGAGAAGGAACCCTCGTCGCCAAGGCCAGGATCACCGATGACCTCACCGGCCTGAACTCGCTCCTTGAACTGCTGACCGCACACGGGGACGGCCCGGACACGCCGATCCCGGTCGCCATCGAGACCTCACGCGGTCTCCTCGTCGCCTGTCTGCGGGCGACCGGGCGCCCCGTCTACGCCATTAACCCGATGGCTGCCGCCCGCTACCTATCAGTTACGTGGAATCTAGCCCCGGACTTCGCGGGTCACCGTTTCAGGTCTGTGGCCAGCGGGTTTGTCCGATGTCGGTGTCGAGTAGGTCGAGGAGGTGGAGTTGGACGCCGCGGGTGATCTGGACGGTGGGCGGGTCGGTGATGTTGCCGATGCGCAGGGTGAGTTCGCCGAGGTGGTAGAAGACCATGCGGCCGGTGGGGCGGACCCGGCGGTTGTCGGGGTAGAGGCCGCTCATGGTCTGCTCGGGGCCGAGCGCGCGTCTGACCTGCCGTTCGATCAGGCAGAAGACGAGCAGGGCCAGGCAGATGACCTGGATCAGGGCGGCAACGCGCCGGTTGTGCTGCACGAAGACCGGCGCGACCGCGAGCGGGCCCTTGAAGTCGTGGTATCTGCGCTCGACCGCGCCCTGGCCCTTGTAGTGGATCAGAGTCTGCCCAGCGTCCGCCTGGTCGGCGGGGACAGACGTCAGCAGTGCGTACCAGCCGTCGACCACGGCTTCCGCCTTCAGCACGCCGGTGTCGAAGTGCCAGGCCAGGACCGGGGTGCCGTCCTCGTTATCGGTGACGGTCCAGCGCAGACAAGAGGTGACACGGCGCTTGGCGGCGATGACACCGATTCGGGCGACGATCTTCTCCCGGGTCTTGTAGTGGCGTCCGCCGGCCGCAGCGGTGAGCTTGTTCAGGTCCTGGGCGGCCTTGGCCAGGCGTTTGTCCCGGGCTGCTTGCTGGCCGGCGGCGTTCGCGGTGGAGTGGACCAGGATCCGTCGCACGGTGAGCACAGGATCGCTCTTGCGGGGCCCGGTCAGGGTGTGGGTGTCCTCCAGCACGCGGTAGGTCTCGCGCCGCTCGGCGGGCTTGCCCGCCTCCCGGTTGGGCGTCCAGTCCACGATGGTGGCCTGCGCGGGATCGAGAGCGGCATAGACCTCGTCCTTGACCTGCGCGGCCGGGGCCGGGGCGATGAACTGGACCCCGGCCGCCAGCAGGGCACGGACGTTGGAGTAGGACACCAGCTTGGAGTCGGCGACCATCAGGAAGTCGCGTTCACCGGCCATGGCCCGCAGGTCCTTCATCGCGCCGACGACCTGGCTGACCTCGGCCGCACCACCGCCGAAGACCCGGGCATGGAGCGGGATGCCGCCGTCGGCCGACACCGCGAGCCCGGCCTGGACCTGCTTCAGATCGAAGCGCCGGTCCTTGGGATGCCCGTAGCCAATGACGGGGAAGTCCTCCTCCTGACCCTCGACCGGGAAGGCCCCGTGCACGGACATGCTGGTCATGTCCCAGTGCATCCGGGCCACATCGATCCCGAACTCACCGATCGCCCGCGCCCCGACCGTGCCCGCGATGTGCTCCAGCTGCGGAGCGATCGCATCCAGTGCCCGGGCCAGACGATCATCGTTGAGCAGAGCGGGCTCGATCCCGAAGACCTCTTCCACTGCCCAGCACCTGGCCCAGTCCTCCACCCGCACCAACGGCGCGGGCGACGTCAGCCGGTTGGCCACCAACGCCTCGATCACCTGCCCGTGCGTCACCAGCGCACTCGCGCCACCAGGACACACCTCGTCGACGATCCCGGCGACATCCAGCCGACGCAGAAACTCGGCAGCGACAGGCAGAGCGCCCAGACGCTTCTCCACCACGGACGTCACCGCCACTTCAAGACGCTGACGCTGAGACCGTGGCCGCGGGGACCGGGAAGTCATCGACACACCCCACCCAACGCCACACCCCCGGCCCAGGACACCCCGGACCGGTCACACCATACGAATCAACGACCCGCGAAGTACGGGTCTAGCCGGAGAGGCGGTCATGCTCCTCTGGACTTTGCCGCGTACTGGGGAGGGGCGTTGGACGCCGAGACCATCGAGAAGAAGTGGCCGGTCCTGGGCCGCCACGAACAGGCTGAGGGCTGGCTGTTGGTGTGGGTCGATCTTGGGCGGGCGCCTCGGACGATCGACGCGTACGCGCGCGGGCTCGCAGAGTACTTGCAGGTATGCGAGCGCGACGGGGTTGATCCCATCACGGCGAACCGTGCCAACGTCGCCGCGTATGTACGCGAGCTGAGCACACGCCCCAGCCGACGCGGGGCGAATGTCGTGTCGATCGATTCCGGCTCCGGGCTGGCGAATGCGACGCTGCAGCAGCGGCTGGTCCCAGTGCGCCTGTTCTACGACTTCCTCATTGAGGAAGGGGTGCGGGAGTCCAACCCCGTCGGGCGGGGCAAGTACACACTGGGTCGACATTTCGGCAGTTCACAGCGTGGCCTGGTGCCCCGGCTGACCAAGCTGCCGTGGATCCCCACGGAACAGCAGTGGCTGGATGTGCTGGCGGTCGCACGGCACGAACCGATCCGGAACCGGTTGATGCTGGCGCTGGCCTACGACGCGGCTCTGCGCCGTGAGGAGCTGTGCTCTCTGCGGACTGACGACCTGGATCCGGCGCATCGGACGCTGCGAGTCCGGGCGGAGTGCACGAAGAACCGGATGGAGCGCGTCGTCCCGTATTCCGCGTCGACCGGGGTGCTGATGTCGGAGTACCTGGTTCACCGGGCTACGGTCAGCAGGGCTCGCGGTCCGTTGTTTCTCTCGGAGTCCCGCCGCAACCACGCCCAGCCGCTGACGCTGTGGACCTGGTCGAAGGTGGTGCGGCGCATCGCGCTCGCGGCCGACGTTCCGCGGTTCTCCACCCACACGACACGGCACCTCTGCTTGACCGACCTGGCCCGAATGGGCTGGGAACTGCACGCCATCGCCACCTTCGCCGGCCATCGCAGCACCGAATCGACGCTTCGGTACATCCACCTGTCGGGGCGGGACTTGTCGCAGAAACTCAACCGCGGCATGGAGCAGATCCACAGCTGGCGAACGCGAATGCTGGCCCAGGCAGATACTGAGTCTGCTGCGGAGAGCTCGTGACCGGGGCGCTCACGGCGGCTGTCGGCTTCGTGCCCGCGCAAAGGTCCTGGTCGTGGCCGCTGGACCAGCATCGCTTTGACCGGGTTCCGGCCCTGCGCATCCAGGAAGCACAGGCCCTCGAGGCACTGGACTGGGGAATCCGTCGGCGGCACGGTCACGACGCGCACGCGCCGGAATGGCGAGTCCTATGTCGTCTTATCGCTCCACTCGACGAGGCTCGAGACGCCCTGGGCTGGCTGCCCGACCTGGTGCACCACCGTCGCGCCGCGGATGATGCGACAGCATTGATTCTCCGTACCTGCCTGACTGAGAGGGCGTTTTGTCCAGATTTAAAATGTCCTTTTCCATCCCTCATGGGCGATTGATTCAGTAATGTTGGCCTCCTTGGTCATCCCGAATGTCCGCTTTAGTGCTTGACTGGCGAAGCCCGCCCGACCATGAAGCGGATAGGTCTACCCATGTTCAAACCAAACGCGTTTCATGAAATAAAACGGGGCAAAACACCTCATGCGATCGCCGCATGAAGTAGGAACGTTAGGGATGTACAGCATGAATCCGACACAGCCCAAGTCGGATATTGACGCCCATAAGTAGTTCAAACGCCCTCTGAGTGGGCGTTTAGGGATGGATTGAGACGCTAAGTCGCTCCTGCGGCCAACACCCTTCGGGGTGATTCGCGCCTTACATGCGCCTTCACGGCATCCCGGGTGCCGATCCGGTCGCCCGTTTGATCCGCTCCTCAGCGCCGAATTCCGTCTGGTCTAACAACGGGTTGGAAGCTTCCTGTCTGTCGGTAACTTCCAGGCGTTTCAGGCCGCACGCGTTGGCGATAAATGTGGCAAAACATGTTGAAACGGTCGGCGTGAATCACCATCAAACGCCCACTGAGTGGGCGTTAAGTCCATTTCTGATAGCGGCCTCGTCCGGGTTGGGTGAGGAAGCCTTGTCGGACCAGGCGTCCGAGGCGGCTGCGAGTGATGTTGACAGCCGCCTCGTGGGTGGGCATGCCGAGGAGTTCGTGCAGCTCGCGGGCTCTGAATGCCCGGCCGGGGTGCTCGTTGAAAGCGTTCACGATGGCCTGATAGGCGGTGGTCGTCTCGGGCGGTTCGGGTTCGTCTCCAGCCGGTGCGAGTTCGGCGATGACCTGCTGGGTGGTGGTCAGGTCCGCGAGTCGCGCTTCGGCCTCGGCCAAGGCGGCGGTCAAGTGCTCGATCTGGTCGCGTAGTTCACCGGCCCGGGCCGTGGTCTCGTCGTGCTGGACCTGGAGGTAGGCCAGCAGCTCGATGACGTTCACGCGGCCAGCTCTAGGGTGTCGCGCCAGGCCGGACTCGGTGTGGTGAGGCGACGGGTCATGTTCGCGATGGAGGCCCAGTAGACGCGCGAGGTGGAGGTGTCGGGGCGGTGGTCGTACTCGCGGGCCAGGCGGCGGTGCAGCATCAGCGTGCCGTTGACCTGCTCCACGATCCACCGCTTGGGCTGCGGGACGAAGCCTTTGCCCTGGTCTTCGGGGTTGCGGCGGACGACCTCGACGTCAATGTCCATCAACGCGCCGTGGATGACGACTTGGTCCTTGAAGCCCTGGTCCACCAGGGCCTTCTCCAGCCGGTTCCCGCACCGTTCGGCGGCTTGGTCGAGCAGGGCGGTGCCGGCGGCGTTGTCGTGGGCGGACGCGGCCAGCACCACGACGCCGATGATCAGCCCCAGCACGTCCACGGCTGTCGGCGTACGAGCTGAAGTGCATAGCTGCGTACGTTTGAACGTGCAGAGGTGTCAGGCCACTTCGGTTTCCCGCTCGATGGCCTTGAGGCGGTTCTTGAGTCGGTAGCTCGGGCCGTTGATGGGGACGACTTCGCAGTGGTGGAGGAGCCGGTCGAGGATCGCGGTGGCGAGGACCTCGTCGCCGAAGACTTGGCCCCACTCGCTGAAAGTCTTGTTCGAGGTCAAGATGATGGAGCCCTTCTCGTAGCGCTTGGAGATCACCTGGAAGACCAGGTTTGCTTCCGCGCGTTCGAGGGGCTGGTAGCCGACTTCGTCGACCACGAGGACACTCGGCCGCAGGTAGGTGCCGAGTTTGTTGGTCAGCCGGCCGGCGGCTTCGGCGGTTTTGAGGTTGCGGACCATGTCGTCGAGGCTGGTGAAGTAGATCGAGTAGCCGGCCCGGCAGGCCGCGACGGCCAGGGCGATGGCGATGTGGGTCTTGCCGACTCCGGGCGGCCCGAGCAGGGCCGCGTTCGCCTTGGCTTCCACGAAGGAGAGGGTGGCGAGGTCCTTGATTTTGCGCGGGTCGAGGTCGGGCTGGAACGAAAAGTCGTACTCGTCCAGCGTCTTGTGGTGTGGAAGCCTCGACAGCCGCAGGCCCTGGCGGAAGCGCCGGTCGTCGCGGACGGCGAGTTCCTCGGACAGGACCAGGTCGAGGAACTCGAGGTAGCCCATCTTCGCTTCGTCGGCCCGCCGGATGTACTCGTTGATGGCTTCGGCCAGGTGGGGCAGGCCGAGCTTGCCGGCCGTGCTGCGGACGCGGGTGGAGACCAGCTCGCTCAAGACGTTTCCCTCGTGCTCGGGTGGGTGGTGAAGGGACGGGTGCCGGTCAGCTCGTCATAGACCGACAGCGGCCGACGGCCGACCTCGATCCGGGTGGCCGCGGCCCGGTGCAGCAGGGCCTGCAGCGGACCGGCTTCCTCGCCGGGGACACGCTCGTGACGAGGCTGGGGCGGGACGTCGCCGCTGGTGGTCCGGCGGCCCTGGCCGGTGGGCAGACCGTCCCAATGCTTCTCCTCCACGATGCGGACACCGCGGCCGACTGCCCGCGGGTGCATGGCCAACAGCGTTTCCCCGCTGGCATCAGGGGCGGTCGAGTGCAGCATGACCTGGGACTTTGTAGCCCTGATCTCCACCAGCTGGCGTGGGCGGACCTTGCGGGCGGGCACCGAGTAGAGGTTCCCGCCGAAGGCGACCAGACAGTCCTTGCCGACCGGCCGCAGATGCCGCTCGGCCACCAGATACGGCGTCGGAGGCAGCGGCTTGAGGGCCGCGTGGTCCCGGGCCGCCCGCTCACCGATGACCTCCCGGTGCGTCTTGTGGATCTGGGCCCGCCGCTGCGGCACCCACGCGGCGAACGCCGCGTCCATCTCCTCGACGGACGAGAAGGCCCGCCCGGACAGGACGTGGTCGCGCACGATCAGGACCTGCCGCTCGACCCGGCCCTTGCCCTGCGGCCGGTAGGCGGCCAGGACGTCGATGTCGAAGTCGTAGTGGCCGGCGAAGCCGACCGCTTCCGGGTGCAGCGGGACCGCCTCGCCGGGGGCGACGTGGCGGCGGACGACGGTCTTGGTGCGGTCGTAGACGATCGTCATCGGCACCCCGCCGAAGTGCGCGAACGCCCGCCGGTGGCAGTCGAAGAACGTCTGCAGATCCAGGCTGGTGGTGAAGCAGCAGAACGGGTCACGCGAGTACGACAGCACCATGTGGAAGGAGTAGACCTTGGGAATGCCCAGGTGAGCGAGGGTCTTGCCCTCATCACCCCAGTCCACCTGCGCCTGGGCGCCCGGGATCACCTCGAACCGGCGGTGCATCCCCGCCAGTTCCCTCGGCGTGATGCCCAGTTCCTCGGCGATCCTCGGGCGTGCTTCCTGAACGTAGAGCTTGACCCGCTGGTAGTTGCCGGTGAACCCGTACTCCTTGGCCAGCCGCTCGTGGATCACCGCGGCCTTCATCAGGACCTCGGCCCGAAGCATCGCGTCGATCAGCGGGGCGACCTCATCGACCACCCGCCTGCGTGGCTGCCCGCTCACCGTCCGACGCGGCGGCGACGCCGACCCGTCGGCAGACAAGTACTTGCTGACCGTCCGCCAGTTCAGCCCGGTTTCCTTGGCAACCTCCGACAGGCTCATGGCCCCGGACTCGACCAGGCCACGAAAACGCCGGAGTTCCAGCCAGCGCTGCGGGTCCAAGACCACCATCGACCCCTCTCTGCAACCTTGAACAACAGGCAGCAGAGTGCAGGGCACCGGCCCTCAACACATCAGGAACTATGCACGTTCATCCGTACGTGACTATGCACGTTCACGTGTACGCCGACAACGGCCAGCCCCCGCTTGCGGCCCGACACCTTCTTGTTGGCGTCCAGTCCCGTCGTGGTCTTCGGGACACCCGCAGCCGCGCGCACGGACTGGGTGTCGATGATCACCAGGGACGGTCCAAGGCCGGGTAGTTAGGACCTGCGGATTATTAACTCGCCGTCTTGATCTCTGTAGGGATGGTGATGCCTGCCGTGCTGGCGAGGCAGCGGAGGTCGTCGAGGGTGGCGAGGTGCTGGTCGGCGGGTTGAATGGTGTGCCCGGCTGCCTCGAGGAGCTGGCGGATGTCGCGAATGCGCCGGTTGATGGTGAATGGCGTGACGCCGAAGAGGCGGGCGATGGCGACCTGCGGGAGCCCGAGTCGCTGGTGGAGGAGGGTGGCCAGGAGCCGGTCGGCGAGGGTGAGGATGGGGCGGCGGCCGGTGGTGCCGTCGCCTTTGACTCGTGGGCGATGGCCGCGCCGCTTGTCCAGCGCCGTCTCGCGTTGGCTCTCGTGGAGGGTGGTGAGCGTGGTGATCAGGGCTTCCCACTCTGGGGCCGGCATGCCGGTCAGGGTGGGGTGGCAGAGCCAGGCGAGGTCGGGGCTGGGCTGGTCGAAGGGGTCCGGTGCGTCGCTGACCTGGGTGTATGCCTCGGGCCGCAGTGTGTAGTTCCAGTCACCGTGCCATTCGTGGCGGTGCAGGGGCAGGGCATCCAGCTGCCGGTCACTGATCCGGACTCCGGTCTCGTAGGCGCCTGTGTCGAGTTCGGCGTGCACCGTCAGCCCGGTCCGGGTGGTCGTCGCGGCGATGCTGTTCACGATGACTTCGTGGCTGGTCAGCGGCCTGCCGCGCCAGTTCATGGTGATGTGGGAGAACAGCCGGTGCTCCACCTTGTTCCATTTTGAAGTACCTGGCCAATGCCGTTGTTTGAATGGTGGAGTTGGCGGGGGTGTCCGGTGAGACCGTGGGGTGGTGCTCGTGGCCGGGCATGGGTCAGGCATGGGTCATCCGTGGGTGGGGCTGTCTGATCGGGTACGGCTGGGGCTGCTGACGCGGTGGGTGACGCCAGCGCTGGTGGACGAGGTGCTGGGCGGGTGCCGCAAGCGGGACCGGCGGCCGGGTGCTCTGCCGGCTGGCTTCACGGTGTACTTCACGCTGGCCCTGGCCCTGTTCCATCAGGACTCCTATGACGATGTCGCGGAGAACCTGACGGGCGCGATCGCCGGGATGGGCGAACACATCCCGAACAGGGCGTCGTTCACCCGTGCCCGGGAGCGTCTGGGGCCTGAGGTGCTGGAGATGCTGTTCCGGAGACTGGCCGGGCCGCTGGCCCCGCCCGGGCTGGCGGGATCCTTCTGGCGGGGGATGCGTCTTGCCGCGGTGGACGGGTTCCTGCTGGACGTGCCGGACAACGAGGCCAACCGGCACGCCTTCGGCGGCCCGAAGGACTCGCGCGGAAAACCAGGAGGATTTCCGCAGGTCCGGGTCGTGACACTGACCGAGACCGGCACCCACGCCGCCATCGACGCACGGGTGGGCGGCTTCAACGGCGGCGAACGCGACCTGGCCGTCGCCATGGCTGCTTCGGCCGACGGAATGCTCGTGATCATGGACCGGGGCTTTCCCGGAGTGGAACTGTGGAAGGCATACACCACCGCCGGTGCACACCTTCTGCTGCGGGCGCGCTCCTGCGTCGCGCGTCGTCCGGTGCAGCGCCTGCCCGACGGCACTTACCTGGCGCGGATGAACCTCGGCGGGCAGAAAGGCGCGCACCCGGGCGGCGTACTGGTCCGTGTGATCGAGTACCGCGTCGACGGCGGCGAGGTGATCCGGCTCCTGACCGATCTCTTCGACACAGACACCTACCCCGCGGACGAACTCGCGGCCCTGTATCACGAGAGGTGGGAGGCGGAATCTTCATACCGCCAGCTCAAGACCTTCCAGCGCGGCCGGCAGGAAGTACTGCGGTCGGCCGACCCGGCACTGGTGCGCCAGGAAGTATGGGCACACCTGATCGTCCACTACTGCCTGACCGGCATCATCATGCGGCTCGCCGACGGTCACCAAGCACGCGCGACGCAGCGTGATCCGCCAGTGCGCCGATACTCCCGCAAAGATCGGGAAGTGCCTGGCCCTGCTGTCCGCGAAGGTGTGCCGGAAACTCGACAATGGCACCCGGCGTCTACGCGAGGCCGACAGGTTTCTCAAACGCCCCAACTCGCTGTACTCCTACCGGCCCAAGGACCAGCAACGTGCACCAGCACGCCGGGTACCTGCCAAGGCCATCACGCTGCAGCCCACGATGATTCAGTAGTCAAACAACGGCATTGAGTACCTGGCGGAAAGTGACAGACGGTGATGTCCAGGCCCGTCTGAAGGGCCAGGGCGGCGAGTTCGGCTTTCCAGGCGCGGGTGCGGTAGCCGTTCGAGCCGCCCGCGTCCGCGGTGACCAGCAGCCGCCGCGCGTGCGGATAGGCGCCCCGCCCCTGGCTGTTCCACCAGCGGCGGATGGACTCCACGGCGAACGCTGCAGTGTCGTGGTCGGTGCCGACGCTGACCCATCCGGTGTCCGCGGCCAGATCGTAGATCCCGTACGGGATGGCCTTGCCCAGCTCCGGGTCCGGGAAGTCGTGCGTCCGCACCCGGACCGGTTCGCCCTTGCGGTGCCACTCGCCGCCGGCGTTCTTGTAGTTGCCGACGACTTCCTTCTTCTTGGTGTCGACGCTGACCACCGGGTCCCCGGCAGCCTGATACTCCTTGGCCCGCTCGTTGATGTAGCGGAACTGGCCATCGCGGTCCGGGTGTTGCCTGCCCTCTACGGTCTTGGCGTTGCCCTGGAGACTGAAGCCCTCCTCACGCAGCAGGTCGGCCACGGTCTCCGCCGAGATGCGGTGGCCCTGCCCGGTCAGCTCGGCGGCCAGGTGACGGGTCGACTTCACCGTCCAGCGCAGTGGCGACATCGGATCACCCCGCATGTCCGGCTCGACAAGGGCCAGCAGCGCGGGCCGCAGTCCCGGATCGAGCTCCACCGCACGCTTGCGGCCTCCGCCTTCCCGGCGGGCCCGGCCCAACGGGGCTGCCCCGGACTCCAGTTCAGCAACCCCACGGGAGACGGTGCCCTCACGCACCCCGGCCGCACGGGCCACCACCCGGATCCCGCCATGCCCCAGCGACCGGGCCTCCGCCCCTATGGCCAACCGGCGCTGACGCTCGTCCAAGTGCGGGAACAACGCCTCGAACTTCGCGGCCAGAGCCGCCTCAACCCCCTCCAGCATCCCCATACCACAACAACGACGAGCAACCAGGGAAGCAACGACTTGTTTCTCCGCAGGCCCTTAAGGGCCCGTCAAGAAATAACTTGCGTGTTTCTGCTCCTGAGCTGCAGCGTCAAGAGCAGAAACACGCAAGTTATTTCTTGACGGGCCCTAACTTCCCGGTCTTGTCTCAAGGTCGATCTCACCGGCCAGGGTGATCAGCGCCCGGCTGCGCTCGTCGAGCCGTTGGACGTTCAGATGGGGCAGGGACATGGCGCCTCCGGTTCCGGGCGACCGGCCGGGGCGGAGACCAGCGATTGTGGCTGAGAGCCCGGCAAGTTTGTGTGCTCGGCAGCAACGCGCCGTCGGGGTCTGGAACGTCGACGTCCTGCTGTGAGGGTAGTCCCGGATTCGCCGGGGCGGGAGACGGAAAGAGCTCTCAAGACCCGGACCTGTGGCAGGAGTTCGGATACGTCGGGTGGCGATGCGGTCGGGGAGGGCCGCCGCACATCGTGGACCCGGCGAGGTGGTTCGAGGGGACGGATGACAGCGGTGCAGGGACTCTCGACGACGGCCGAACGCTGACCCTCTGACGGCGTATCAAAACTGACCCTCTTGGTGATCTTCGTCTGACTCTGGCCTTGTTGATCAAGGTCAGGAGGAAGAGGTGATCCTTGTGGAGGACTGGGCAGAGATCCGTCGGTTGCACCGGGCCGAGCAGATGCCGATCAGGGCGATCGCCCGCCATCTGGGCATTTCGAAGAACACGGTGAAGCGGGCGCTGGCGCACGACCGGCCGCCGAAGTACGAGAGGCCGGCCAAGGGCTCGGTGGTGGACGCGGTCGAGGTGCAGATCCGCGAGCTGCTGCGGGAGACGCCGACGATGCCCGCGACGGTGATCGCCGAGCGGATCGGCTGGGACCGCGGGATGACCGTGCTCAAGGAGCGGGTCCGCGACCTGCGTCCCGCCTATATCCCGGTGGACCCGGTGTCGCGGACGACGTATCGGCCGGGTGAGCTGGCCCAGTGCGACCTGTGGTTCCCCGACGCGGAGATCCCGCTCGGCTACGGGCAGACCGGGCAGCCGCCGGTGCTGGTGATGGTGTCCGGCTACTCGCGGATGATCGCCGCGAGGATGCTGCCCTCGCGGCGGACCGGGGACCTGATCGACGGGCACTGGCGGCTGCTGTCCGCCTGGGGCGCCGTCCCGAAGATGCTGGTCTGGGACAACGAGTCCGGGATCGGCCGCGGGAAGGTGACCGGCGAGTTCGCCGCGTTCGCGGGCCTGCTCTCCACCAGGATCTACCTCTGCCGCCCCCGCGATCCAGAAACGAAAGGGCTGGTGGAGCGGGCCAATGGTTACCTGGAGACCAGCTTCCTGCCGGGCCGTCACTTCTCCGGCCCCAACGACTTCAACGCCCAGCTGGGCGAGTGGCTGAAGGTCGCCAACCGGCGCCGGCACCGCGCTCTGCAGGCCCGTCCGAGCGAGCGGTGGGAGGCGGACAAGTCCGGGATGATCGCGCTGCCGCCGGTCGACCCGCCGTCCTGGTGGCGTTTCTCCATCCGGCTCGGCCGCGACCACTACGTCCGCATCGACACCAACGACTACTCCGTCGACCCCGCCGCGATCGGGAGGACGGTGACGGTGCTCTGTGACAACGATGAGGTCATCGTCCTGGCCACCGGCGGGGAGATCGTCGCCCAGCACCCCAGGTGCTGGGCGAAGCACCAGACCCTCACCGACCCCCAACACGCCGCCACCGGCACCCGGATGCGTCAGGGAGTGCACCGTCAGCAGGCAGCCCGCCAGAGCCGGCTGGCTGCTTCGTCCGGCCCGATGGTCGAGGTCGAACAGCGCGAACTGGACACCTATGACCGACTGTTCACCGTCATCGACGGCGGCGGCGACAAGGAGGCGAGCTGAATGCCCCGCCCCGCGACAGCCTCCGGCGACGACGAAGGCGAGGAAGAGCCCGGCGCCGTCGAGAAGACCACCACCGCCAGGACGGCAGCGGCGGCATCCTCCCGTCGGACGGGCCGGCAGACCTTGACTGACCTGGCTTTCCTCGCCCGCGCGATGAAGGCCCCGGCCCTGCTGGACGCCGCCGAACGGCTGGCCGAACGCGCCCGCAAGGAGTCCTGGACGCACGCCGAATACCTCGTCGCCGTGCTCCAGCGCGAGGTGAGCGCCCGCGAATCGCACGGCGGCGAGGCCCGCGTCCGCGCGGCGAGGTTCCCCGCCGTCAAAACGGTCGAGGAACTCGACGTCACCCATCTGCGCGGGATAACGCGCCAACAGCTCGCGCATCTGGGTACGTTGGACTTCATCGCCGGGAAGGAGAACGCCGTTTTCCTGGGTCCGCCCGGGACCGGAAAGACACACCTGGCGATCGGGCTCGCGGTCAGAGCCTGCCAGGCCGGACACCGCGTCGCCTTCGCGACCGCCTCCGAGTGGGTCGACCGGCTCGCCGCCGCCCACGCAGCCGGCCGTCTGGCCGACGAGCTCACCAGACTGGGCCGCTACCCGCTGATCGTGGTGGACGAGGTCGGCTACATCCCCTTCGAGGCCGAAGCCGCGAACCTGTTCTTCCAGCTCATCTCGAACAGATACGAACGCGCGTCCGTGATCGTCACCAGCAACAAGCCCTTCGGACGCTGGGGAGAGGTCTTCGGCGACGAGACCGTGGCCGCCGCCATGATCGACCGCCTCGTCCACCACGCCGAGGTCCACTCGTTCAAGGGCGATTCGTATCGCATGCGCGGCCGCGAACTCGGACGCATCCCCACCGACAACCAAGACGACTGAACACACGCAACAGAAGACACCTGGGTCACTATTCACCCGCCCAAACTGGGTCACGGTTCACCCGCCGCCGACAGGGACAGCCCTGGCCGTGTTCGGCACTGAGGCCACGGGCTGGTCGTCATCGGATGGGGTGGCGACTGGAACGCCGGGACCAGCGCATGACGATGAAGGCCAGAGCAGCCACGAAGAGCGCGACGCCGATGAGCAGCAGGTAGCCGAGCCCCTCCGTCACCGTTCCGATGATTCCCAGCGCGATGGCGCCCAGAACGAGGAGCAGGAAGAGGACCGTGACGCGGACGCCTCCTTGGGCTGAGCGCAGGCGGTCAGCGGCGTGCGAGCTGCCTCTCGCCGTCTGCGCCGGTCTGGTAGGACAGGTCGTAGTGATGGAAGATCGCTTTCTCTGCCTCGGCGGGCAGGACGTCGTCCATGCCGACCGCGGGTGCCCTTTTCACCAGGGCCTTTGCGTAGGAGACTTTGACGTAGTCCGGCCCCAGGGTCACGCCGTCGAGGGGCACGAAGGCCAACCGGTGGCGGGTGGGCAGTCCGGTGCGGACGGTGGCCATGGCCGGTTCGTCGGTGGTGGTGTCCACCCAGATCGCTTCGAGGACGCCGATCTTGTGGTCCTTGGGGTCGACGACGTTGTGGTTGCGCCACTCGCGGATGTCGGCTGCATGGATCATGGTTTGCCTCCTGGGCCGTTGATCTGGGCCGGTGCCGGCCTATCCGTGGACAGCGGCAGCCCGCCGGGTCGCGCCTCTTCCCGCAGCAGTACGGCCGGGGTACCCAGATCCGCCCGCGGTATCCCGCCGACCGCCCGTCAGGTCATGCCTTTCGGCCGCTCGCGCGTTTGACGCTCCGGCGCCGCGGGCGGAGGCGTCCGCGGCCCGTCGGGCACGTTCGTACCGAACAGCTTCAGGGCAGGTGGAGGGGTTATCCGCGAGGGCGGCGAACACGTGGAAGACGAGGCGGCCGCCCGGGGTCGTGGTGTCCAGCGCCTCGTGCAGCGACTGGAAGCCGGTGCCCCGCTGACGCAACCCGGAGACGATCGAGATCAGGTCCTGGGCCGAGCGGCCCAGCCGGTCGAGGGAGGGCCACCACCAGGGTGTCGCCGGGCCGGAGGTAGTCGAGACACCTCCACAGTTCCTCGCGCTCCGCGTTCTTGCCCGCCTTCTTGTCGGCGAAGACCCGCACGCAGTCGGCCGCGGTCAGGGCCGCGATCTGCCGATCGACCAGCTGCCCCTTCGTGGAAGCGCGGCTGGAGTAGTTAGACACTCCCCCAACCTTGGGGCACCGAAGGTGGTGACGAGCTAACGGGCAGGAGGTTGCGCGACAGGCCAAGAAAGGGTGAGGAAACCACCCGTTTAGGTGACGTTCTGTCGGATTTTCGCATGATCGACATCTGTGCCGTCATGATCTGCGGGTCGAGGTCGTCGGTGGACACGTTGTACCGAGCACGGCAGTCGCCGACGGCTCCAAGTCTCTGTGTGAGGGTTTTTCAGTTGCACATGAATGTCTTCAGCATGCCCGCGCGCCCCGCCGTTCTCCTGAGCGTTTCGGCTCTGGTGATCGGCGGCGCACTGGTCGTCGGCCCGGCCTATGCCGCCCCGGGGGGCGAACGTTCCGGCTCCACCGGCAAGGCAACCGCCGTCGCGGCACGTGCCGACCTCGATGTCCTGGTGGACGGCGTCGGTGACGTTCCGGTGAAGAAGGCGCTCGGAGACCTGAGCGCGCCAGGGGACGCGCAGCAGACGGTGCTCACCGCCAAGGTGAACGGTGTGAACAAGGGGCAGCCCACCACGCTGGTCAAGGCGGAGGTCGCGCATTCCAGCGTCAAGGCGGACGCGCACCGGTCGGTGGGCGACGTCAGGCTCGTCCGCGTACGGGTCTACGCACCCGGCCTGCCCGCCAACCCGCTGCTGAGCGCCGACCTTCTGAAGGCCACAGCCTCCTGCGAGACAGGCAAAAAGCCGACCGCGAAGGCCGCGCTGGCGGACAACGTGACCGTCCTCGGCAAGCCCGTCCCCGTGAACGGACCCGACGACCAGCACATCGAGGTGCCCGGCGTCGGCACTGTCGACCTCGTCCTGGAGAACGCGACCACAACGGACAGCACAAGCGCAGCCACCGCGCTTCGGCTGAAGTACACCGTGACCCCGGCCAAGCTGGGCGTGGTGAAGGCATCCGGGGACATCGTGCTCGCCGAGGCCACCTGTGCGATTCCGGACAACTCCGGCGCCGCCCGTGACGGTTCGGGCAGTGACGGTTCGCACGGTGCCGGATCCGATGGTGCCGGATCCGATGGTGCCGGATCCGATGGTGCCGGATCCGATGGTGATGGATCCGATGGTGATGGATCCGGCAGTGGTGCCGAGGACGGCTCGTCCGACGGCCAGTCCGCCGGCGAGCCGGCCGACTCCACGGATGCCGAGAACGCCGACGCTGCGGGCAATCAGGCCAGCACACAGACCGGCAACAACGGCATGAACCTTGCCGAGACCGGCGGCAACTCCGCCACACCCTTCATCGCCGGCACGGGCGGGGCACTCCTCCTCGGCGGCGCCGCGACCATGTACCTCATCCGTCGCCGCCGCACCACTCAGAACAACTGACGCGGTACCCGTCGCGACCGGCGCTCCCGCCCGGAGACACGGGTCCGGACCACGCCGAAGCCCATCGCCGCCCGGACCCGCGGCCGCGATGGGCTTCGGCCTGCGGGGGCCTCTACCGGCCTTGGGTACTGGTGGGCTCTCGTATTCCGGCCTCGGGGAACAACGGAACAGCCATTAGTGAACCGCACCGGGTTCGTTGGAGAGTGTGATGTGTGGTTCTCAGTTGGTCTGAGTCACTTGGTGTGAACGGTAGTACATGGCCTCGTACTCGGCGGGTGGGAGGTCACCGATGGCGCTGTGGAGGCGTTGTCGGTTGGTGACTGGATAGGTGTCTCGGTCCGGAGGCGTGCGTGATTGCCGGTTGGCGGGACCGGTGATCAGCCGAGGGCGGGCATCCAGGGGCTGCCGCGCATGGCCTGGATGAGGACGTCGAGCATGGGCTGCTCGTGTCGGGTGGCGGTGGCCAGGTAGGTGCGGATCGCGGCGAAGTCCTGCGCGCCGTGCAGCGTGCGCAGGCAGCCGGAGACCTTGATCCGCAGCTTGGCCATCCTGATCGTCTGTTCGGCTGGGTTGTTGTCGAACGGCAGTGTGAGGTCGTGGACCCAGCGCAGGTAGTCGTTCCAGCGCTTCGTCAGCCGTCTGAACAGGGCGTGGTACTTCGCCTCGGTCTTCGAGCTGCGGGTGGCGGTCGCCTTCAGCCCGTCGGCCACCGCCTGGGCCAGCGCCCCAAGCTCACCGTCCTTCACGGACACGGCGATCGCGTCGAGCCCGTCCGCTCGGGCCTCTTCCGCGGCCTTCTTCAGGGCCAGCACGGCGTCGATGGCGCGGTAGGCCGCGCACCGGGCCTTCTCGCTGCCCCGCTCGGTGACCGCGACCAGTTCGCGTAGTACGTGTGCCGAGCACAAGGCGTGTTCGGCCTGCGGGTAGGAGTCGTAGGGCGCCCAGGCGTCGTGCATGGCGATGCCGGTGAAGCCGGGCAGTATCCCGGCCGCGTCGATGCCTTCGCGACCGCGGCGGCGGTGCACCGACAGGTGTACGAACTGGCCGCTGGAGGCGGAGTGCAGCCAGTGCAGGCACCCGGCGGTGCGGAACCCCGTCTCGTCGAAGAACGCCACCGCCGCGCCGGCGACCTTCCCGGCCACGAGACGGCCGAAGGCATCCAGCCGGCTCGCGCAAGTGCGTACCCACGAGGCCACCGTGCCCGGCGCGACGGACGCGTCGAAGAGGTCTGCCAGGGCGGTGGCGGTGCGGTCCTTGGACAGGAACTGGCCGTGCATCAGGTAGACGCCGGCGGCCGCGAGACCAGGACCGTACTGCACCGGGGCCCGCACGCCCTCGGGACCGGAGGCCTTCTCGCTCCGCCCGCACGCGCACCGGCAGGTCAGGACCTGATGCTCGGTGACCTCCAGGCCGATACGTTCGGGCAGGTCGAAGACCTGACGCCGCTCGATACCGGCCACGACGGCCCCGGCCAGGTCCGCACCGCAGCCGGCGCAAGGGCCGTGGGGCCGGTGCTCGACCCGGTGGTCGGGGTCCGCGACCTGCCGCAGCGTGATGCCCTTCTGGCCTTTCGGGCGGCCCGGCCCCCGCCCGGACTTCCCACGCAGAGACTTCGGAGCCGGTTTCGCCAGTCCGTCCGAAGACGGCGGCCTGGAAGAGTTCGCCGAGTTCTTCCCCAGCCGGGCCGTCAGGTCCACGACCTGACCCTCCAGTACCACGATCCGTTCCCGCGCCGCGGCGAGTTCCTCACGCAACTGCACCACCAGAACAGCGAGTTCCTCATAAGAAGGCGGCACAGCAGCATCAGACACGAGACAGATGATCACCGATCCAACTGACAAGATTCAACTCATCCCGCCAGGAGCACCTATCCAGTTACGGAGGCAGAACGGGCGGACGCATCATGGACAGTCGCGTCGCGTCTGGTACCCGGGGCATCCCCGGGTACCAGACGCGACCAGCAACCCGCTCCTCCACCACGGCTCTAGCCGTAATAGCCGCCGGAGTAATCACCACCGAACGAGGACGGCTGCTCAGACTGCACCGGCAGCTGCTCCACCGGCTGGGAAACCGACTCCCCGGCACCGCCACCCTGCCCGAACAGATCCCCCCAGTTCGGCTGTGTCCCCGGCTGCCACCCCGAACCCGCCACAGCGGCGTCCGGTGAAGCCGCACCCTGCTGCCCAGCCACAGGCACCGAAGGCTGCACCGGCTCCTCACCGGTTGGCGCGGCCGACTGCTGACCGCCCGCCGAAGGCTGCTGCCCCGCGCCAGCCCCCGGCACAGCCGCCGGATCCGTGGCGCCGGAAAGAAGGGCGGAGCCATCCGCGGGCTTGGCAGCAGCTGCTGTAGCGTCCCCAAAGCCGGAACTGCCTGCCCTCTGGGCAGCCGAGCCCAGCGAACCGTCCGGGGAAGCAGAACCGGACGTTCCAGCAGTGCCGGCAACATCCGCGGGAAGCCTGGCCAGATTCCCGTCCCCCCTGCACGCCTTGCGTGCCCGCAGAGGTTGAGACACCCGCCGCCGACTGCTGCCCCGACGGCACCTGCGACGAGAACGGAGTCCCCTGCCCCAACGCCTGAGACTGCACCGACGCGGCAGACGACGACTGCGCCGAGGCCTGAGACTGCGGCTGCGCTGGCACCTGAGACTGCGCCGAGGCCGGGGCGGGGGCCGGCACTTGAGACTGTGACTGAGCGTGCGCCCCAGACCACGGCGCCGACGGAGACTGCGCCTGGGACGGCGCGGCAGACGACGGCGACTGGGCCGACGCAGCCCCCTGAGACCGCCCGGCAGGCGATAACTGCTGCGCCTGAGACTGCGGCTGGTGCTGCGGCGGGCCTTCCACCCGAAGGGTGGACACCTGTTTGTTTGTTATGCGGCGAGTGTCAGGGTAGCTGACATCTGTTCGTAGGCGACGGGGCTGAGCTGTCCGTTCGCCGAGTGGCGGCGCCAGGTGTTGTACCGCGTCAGCCAGCGGAAGACGGTACGCCGGAAGGCGCCGGCCCCGTCGAAGCGCCGTGCTCCCTTGAGGATCTCCCGTTTCAGAGACGCGTGGAAGGAGGCTTATTCACGGGGGCACCAGCCGTTCTTGTAGAAGGCGAGGGCGGTGACGGTCTTGGCGACGAGGGGGAACCGGGTGAGAGGGCCGCGATAGCGAGTGGCGAGGACCTTCCAGTCCTTCAGATGTGCGATCGTTCGTTCGACGGCGGCGCGGAGCTTGCCGATGCTCTGGTTGAACACCTTGTCTTTGACGGGGCGTTCCTGACCGGGTGGTTTGCGGCGGGCGGTGAGCATGCCGGAGCCGGCATAGCCCAGATCCCCCATGCTCTCCCGGTCGGCGAAGGCTTTGGGGAAGTGGGACTGGCGCCAGGCGTACATGTCGTGCCGACTGCCGGGTACCGGCGCGGAGACGGCGAGCAGGTCCCCGCTGAGAGTGGCGGCGACCTGCAGGTTGAAGCCTGTGTCACGATGCTTGCCGGAGAACATCGTGGTGCCCTCGCTCGCCCAGTCCCACGTGGTGACCAGGGTCCCGTCGGCCAGGACGATCCTGCCGTGTGAGGCGTCGGCGGGGTCGGGCACATGCTCGGCCAGGGCCGTCTCCACCACCGGGAGCAGCGTGGTCCACCGGCGCGAGACGGTGGCCTGGGAGATGTGGAACAGTTCCGCCGCCGCTTGCTGGACGGGGTTCTGCCGCAGCAGGAACAACACCAGGACCACGGACTTGTACAGGCCCAGCGCCCACATCCGTCCCGGCACCACGGGCGGATCGGGGTCCTCCACCAGCATCGTGTGGACCCGGACCACCAAGGCCTCCAGTTGATCCGCTTCCAGCCCTGTCGTAACGTTCCAGCTCAACGGCCCTACCCCGGTGGAAAACTGACGTCGTCGCAAACGCCAGGCTACCGAGCAGGGCCGTCTTGCTGATCAAGAAACCAAGCCCGTGAATAACCCTCCTGAACCAAGACTGCCATCCGGCCCCACCACGCCCCGCCACGCCCCAACAACCCACCAGCCCCGATAAGTTGACGACGCCCCGGCCAGCAACAACACCCCGGCCCGCCTGATGCAATACCCGAGGGTTCACGTACCAGGTGCTGTGCCTCGACATCCGCGACCCGGCCTGTACGCCGCCCCGGCGACCGAACCGGCCCGGGGTCGGATCGGCCTGCCACGCGGCTCTATCAGGATTGAGGTGTGATTCGTCTGTTTGGCCTATCGGTTTCTGGTTGGGCTGTCCGGCTCACACTCGTCCGGCCGAGAGGCGGCCGTCGAAGAGCACGTCGAACTCGTTGAGTGCCCGCTTCCAGCGGTTGCTCCACCGCTGACGGCCGCGTCCGGTGGGGTCGAGGGCGAGGGTGGCCAGGTACAGGCGCTTGAGAGCGGCCTGTTCCGTGGGGAAGTGCCCGCATTGGCGAATGCCCGCAGCCGGCTCCAACGGCTGCGGGCATTCGCTCAGTTCTGGCCGGCCGGGGTGTGGCTACTCACGTGTTGCTGCGCCCTTTGGGGCCCAGCGGAAGAGCTTGTTGATACGGCGGCATGGACGGCAGTCGGCAGGGTGCTCGTACTCGCCAGGCAAGTGCAGCATGACGGCGAGCCTCGACCGGCACTGACTGGATCGAGTGCGGGGAGCGGAATGCCCGCCCGCGATGCGCATACCGTAGTATGCTTGACGTCATGGCCGACACCACGCGAATCACGGTGACGCTCCCCGCCGAGCAGGTGGCGGAGCTGAAGAAGCTCACGGACAACATCTCCGGTTATGTGGCCGAGGCGGTCGCCCGGCAGATCCGGCACCAGCTCCTCGGCGCAGACCTGCGCAGCCACACGGACGAGCACGGGGCCTTCAGCGAAGAGGAGCTGGCCGAGGCCCGAGCGAGGATCTTCGGTACGACTCAGGCCTCGGCCGGCGCTAGCGCGGCATGAGCGGGCACATCGAGACCGTCGTCCTGGACAGTGAAGGCCTGTCGGCCTGGGTGGCCCAGGACCGGAAGATTCTGGCGTTGTTCCAGGTGTTCTACGAGATGGGCTCTGATCTCGTCGTCAGCGCCAACACCATCGTGGAGGTGAGCCACTCCCGGGTGAACATGCCCCGGTTGCAATGGGCGCTCTCCAGGGTCAAGGTGGAGCCGGTCACGGAGCAAGCGGCCAAGGCTGCGGCGCACCTGCTCAAAGCCACCGCTCTACACGGGCACAAGTACGCGATCGACGCCACCGTCGCGGAAGCGGCCCTGCGTCAGCCCGGCCCGGTTGCCATCCTCACGTCGGACGTCGATGACATGACCCGGTTGTGCGGCAACAGGGTCCGGATGATCGGGCTCTGACCGGACCACCGGCCCGCCACCATGTGCAGACCCACACGCCGCGACGCCGAAACCTGGAATCACCGCAGGTCAGTGCGTCGGGGACATCAGCACGGTGGGTCACTTGGCGTGGAGGAGCGCCCGCGGTCCTGAGCGAGGCCAGACCGGCTGCACGGCCCCATGGACGTCTTCCGAAACTCATGAAGGGCTGCGGCCGGTTGAGCCAGTGGTGCCCCACGTCCGGTTCGCAGTGCGGCGGCCAAGGCCTGTACAGCGCGGAAAACCTTGCCGCTCACGCTTCCCTGCATAGCGGTTGGGCTTCGGTTGCCGGTGTCGCAACTATGAGGGACGTTGTACGTGGACATTCTGCCGTGGCTGCCGCTGGTGGCGGAATCGGCAGCACATGGGCCGGCAGCCTGGTGCGCCGCGAGTCGCTGATGCCGACACTGGCTGCACTGCGGCGAGGGCCGCCCCCTGCGCCGGCCCTCGCGCGATCTGTGGGTGCCATGTGCGGCGCTTCCCCCTGGGTGGTGGACACCCTGCACGCCGGCCCCGGTGGGGGTCGTGAGAGGGTGACCGATTATGGTGATGAAGGTCTATTCGCCCGAGTTCAAGGCTGATGCTGTGGCCTTGTTCAGCTCGGACCCCGACCTCACGATCGCGCAGACCGCGCGTGACCTGGGGATCAATGCGGAGACCCTGCGGAACTGGATCCGTGCCGACCGCGCCCGCGGCGGCGTCAGCACCACAAGGAAGAACGTGACCAGCACCACCCGGGCCGACCAGGCCACCGTCGAAGAACTGAAGGCCGAGAACGAGGTCTTACGCAAGGAGCTGAAGGCCGCGCGCAAGGAGAACGCGACCCTGGCCACCGAGCGGGACATCCTGCGCAAGGCGACGAAGTTTTTCGCCGCCGAGATGAACTGGTGAGTCGCTGCCGCTTCATTGAGGATCACCGCAAGACCTTCAAGGTCAAGCGACTGTGCCAGGTACTCGAGGTGGCCCGCTCCACCTACTACAAATGGCGCGAGGCCCGTGCGGCCCGCGCCGCGCGCGAGCGGGCCGACGAGGACCTGGCCGAGAAGATCAAGACCGTCCACGCCGAATCCGACGGCACCTACGGTGCCCCGCGCGTCACCGCCGAGCTGCGGGATACCCACGGCATGGAGATCAACGAGAAGAAGGTCGCCCGCGTGATGCGCAAGTTCCACATCACCGGTTTCCGCGTGCGCAAGAAGGTCCGCACCACCGTGCCCGAGCCATCGGCCACACCGGTACCGGACCTGTTCAGACGGGACTTCACCGCCCCGGCTCCGAACCTGAAGTACATGGGTGACATCACCTATCTCCCCGTCGGCGACGGCGAGTTCCGCTATCTGGCCACCGTCATCGACTGCTTCTCGCGCCGCGTGGTCGGCTGGTCGATCGCCGACCACATGCGCACCCAGCTCGTCGCCGACGCGCTGAAGATGGCCGCGCACGCCCGCGGCAGCCTGCGCGGCGCGATCTTCCACAGCGATCGCGGGTCGGAAGGCGGATTCAACCGGTCGTCGCAACACCGGCGTGCACCGATCGTAGATGATCGTCGAGGGCTTCCGCGGGTGTCTTCCAGCTGAGGGTCTTACGGGGGCGGGAGTTGAGGACCGCGGCGATGGCGGACAGTTCGTCGGCGCTCCATCGGGACAGGTCGGTGCCCTCGGGAAGTACTGGCGCAGTAGCCCGTTGGTGTTCTCGTTCGTGGCCCGCTGCCAGGGAGCGTGTGGGTCTGCGAAGTAGACGGGCAGCCCGGTCTCGACCGTGACTTGGGCGTGAGCGGCCAGCTCCTTGCCGCGGTCCCAGGTCAGTGACCGGCGGAGCTGGTCGGGCAGGGTGGTCATCGTGGTGGCCAGGGCGTCCTTCATGGCCACGGCACCGTAGCCGCCCAGTGCGGGGCCGTTCTTTGTCGGTGGGATGGTGCCGTATCCCTCGGCTCGTGGCAGGTGAACGAGCATGGTGTAGCGGGTCGTTCGCTCCACGAGCGTGCCGATCGCCGACCGGTTCAGCCCGATGATCAGTCGGGTAGCGGGGACGCATTGCTGCGTCCCCGCCCCCTCAGAACCGTGCAAGCCTCACGAATTCATGGCGCCCGGTGTCGCAGTGACAGTCGGTCACATCATGAAGGAAGGGTGCTTCCGACCTGCGATGATTCAGCTTCTCTAGGACTGGATCACGTGCAGGGGAGGCACCCTTCCGGTGTCGAAGCGTACAGAGTGGGCCGATGATCTGTCGCTGTCCGCAAGCGGGAAGAAGCTGGTGGGCAAGGCGGGCATCGTGCCGGTGCGGCGTCTGGCGGACAAGGTCGGGCTGACCGACGCGCTCGGGGCTGCCCTGGTGCGGCGGGGCTTCCGTCCCGTCCATGATCGGGGAACGGTCCTGGTCTCGGCGGCCTGCGCGGTCCTGCTGGGCGCGCGGTCGATGGCCGGGATCGATGTGATGCGCCAGACCTCGCTGGTCCTGGGCAGCCCGGCCTCGGCGTCCACGCTGTGGCGGACCCTGGAGGCGATCGGACCGGTCCAGCTGACGAAGATCGCCTCCGCACGGGCCCGGACCCGTATCCACGTCCACCAGCAGCTCGACCTGCGCCCGGGCGGCTTTCCCTGGATCAAGGTCAACGGGCGGGAGCTGACCGGTGTCACGGTGCTGGACCTGGACGCCTCAGTCGTCCCGGCGCATTCCGGCAAGGAGGGAGCCGAGCCCAACTTCAAGGGATATGGCCACCACCCGCTGTTGATGTTCTGCGACAACACCGAAGAACTCCTGGTCAACCGGCTGCGGCCGGGATCGGCGGGATCCAACACCGCCGATGACCACATCTCGGTGAGTATCGAGGGCCTGCGTCAGCTGCCCACCCGCCGTCGGCGCCGGGTCCTGTTCCGCACCGACGGCGCCGGAGCCACGATGGAGTTCCTCACCTGGATCACCTCCGGCGGCGGCAACGCGGCCAACCGCTGGGAGTACTCCGTCGGCCACACCCGCGACGACGACTTCTGGAAGGCCCTGGCCAAGGTCCCGGCCACCGCGTGGACGCCGGCCCTGGACCACAAGGGCCAGCCGCGCAAGGACGCCGACCTCGTCGAGATCACCGACATGCTCGACCTGACCGGCTGGCCGGAAGGGATGCGGGTGATCGTTCGCCGCGAACCCATCCACCCCAAGTACGAGCGCGAGCTCAAGCCGTACGAGAAGAAGACCGACTACCGCTACCAGGCCATCGCCACCAACACCACCGGCGGGCAACTGCAGTTCCTCGACGCCCGAGCCCGCTCCCACACCCACGTCGAGGCCGGCATCCGACGCGGCAAGGCCCTCTCCCTCAACCTGATGCCCTCCCGCTACTTCAAGGTCAACCAAGCCTGGTGCACCCTCCTCGCCCTGGCCACCGACCTCGCCCGCTGGTTCCAACTCCTGGCCACCGAAGGCAAACTCGCCCGGGCCGAGCCCGCCACTCTGCGCACCCGACTCCTGGACGTCCCCGCGAAACTCGCCGACCACGCCCGAAGACGCGAGCTGAAATTCGACCCCGCCTGGCCCGCATCCACCGACATCGTCGACGCCTGGGGCGCCGTCCAGGCCCTGCCCGCCCCCGGCTGACTGCCACCCCACCGACCCCGATTCCGGAAGGAGGAGACCCGCCCCGTCCTCGGCCCGTGGAAACCGACGACCACCCGTGACGACACACGGGCCGGAACGTCACCACCACCCGAAGGACGAACCAGGACGAAACCTCAACCTCGACCGATCACCTCAAGCCGGCGCGCGCACGTGAATGATCGAGGTCAGTGGCTGAAGGCCGGGGTCGTGGATCGCGGCCGGTTCGCCCCGACCGAGGAGGGAACTCCGCAAGGAGGGGGTGATTAGCCCGTTGCTCTTCAACGTGGCCCTGCACGGAATGGAGGAAGCCGCAGGGGTCCGCTATTACACCACCGGCAGAGATGCCGGGAGTGCGCAGAGCGGCAGCCCCGTGCTGGTGCGGTACGCAGATGATTGTGCGCCACGAACACAACAGGAGGTTCTGATGTAGACGGAAGCTCTTGACGTGGTGCTGCACTGGTGATGGAGGTAGGCCCTCCGAGACCGCCCACGCAGGGGGAGGTCTCAAACCGCCGCAGGTTGCTCCGGTGAATGAGCCGGGGTGATGAGCACTGCGGAAAAGGCGCACGAGATGCGTCAGGTGTGTGCCGAGAAGGCGAACGCGAGTGAACCACTGCTGAAGTGTCGTAAGCGTATGAGTGGTTGCCGAAACCGGGGTCCAGTTGTTGCCCCGGGACGAGTCTGGCAGGTTCCTGTTTTCCTGGCCAGGTGGCGGCCCGGCATGAAGGTGGCGCGAGCTCGGCGACAGGCGCCAGTGCGGAACGTGGGAACCCCTCGCCATGATGCTGCCGCCGGTCGGGTTGAAGGCCGGTTGGCGATAAGGGAGAACCCCAAACAGCTGAAACTGTGAGGGGCAGAGGTAGTACCGATGCGTGGCAGGGGGACGGACCGCCTCGTAGTAGTGATGAAGCTCCTGTAATGGGGGCGGAGCGAAGGGGGCGGGTTGCTCGGATCTTGTTTGGTGGTCAACCGGAGTTCCCGGGAGGAGCCAGGTGAACGGATCAAGGCCGCAGGCCATGGCCAAGTCGTTTGACATTCCCAAGTCGATGGTGTCCCGGGTTCGACATAATTCGGCGGCCTAGAGAGCCGAAAGTGGGGCCTGACCTGGGGGAACATGGTTGTGGCCGCCTGGAGGGCGTGTCTCTAGGCGGTGGGGTTGTGGCTGGTCAGCGTGGTGCGGGCTGAAGGCCGGCGATCTGCTTGGGGGTGGGGATCTGCAGCTTGGTGAGGAGGTCCTGCTGGGGCTTGGTGGGGGTGGTGACCTGCTGGAACGTGCCGGTGGGGCCGGTGAAGGTGCCCAGGTGGAGGCGGTCGAGCTCGCGGCGGATCCTGGGCCAGGTCTCGCCGGTGGCGGTCTCCGCGATGCGGATGAGCAGGAGCGCGAGCCAGCACAGCAGGACGTGGGCGCGGATGCGTTCCTCGAGCCGGTGGTAGACCGGCCGCAGGTCGATGACCTGCTTCATGTCCCGCCAGCCACGCTCGACTTCCAGGAGGGCCTTGTAGCCGCGCGCGATGTCCTCGGCGGAGAGCTTGGGGTCCGAGCAGCGCAGCAGGTACTTGCCGTCGCGGTTCTCCTCGGCTTTGACCTTGGTCTGGTCGACGCGGAGCTTCCCGGCGGGGGTGATGCGCAGGTAGCGGTTCAGGCCGGGCTTGGCGGCGATCTTGCCGCGTAGCTCGCCGCGCTTGAAGTCGCTGAGCTTGTCGGTATCGGCGATCAGCTCTTGGAGTTGGGCGACGAGTTGCTCGCGCATGTGCTGGTCGCGGTCGGCGGCTTCGGGGTTGTGGCAGATGACGAACCGTTCGGTGTCGCTGATCCGTACCTCCTTGACGCGCATGTGGCCGGTGATGTCCTGGTAGCGGCCCTGTCGGGACAGGGCCTGCTTGACCTCGGGGGATGTGGTGCGGAGCTTCTCGCCGATGATGTAGGCGTCGGTGCCGCTGCGCAGGTAGCGGCGGTTGCGGTCAGATGAGAAGCCGCGGTCGGCGACCCACACGATCTTGGAGAGGGTCCAGTCGCGCATGTCGTCCTTGACCTGCCGGATCAGGGTCTGGTCCGAGGCATTTCCGGGCCAGGACCAGACGCGGACCGGGATGCCGTCGCGGGTGACCGCCAGGCCGATCACGATCTGGGGCAGGTCGTCGCGGGAGTCCTTCGACTTGCCGTGCGTGCGGAACCCGGCCGGCTTGGCCGCGTCCCCGACGTCCTGGCCCTCGTCGCCGGCGTCGTCCCGGCGGTGGCCCTTCTCGTCGCGGGCGACGGACTCGTCGGGTTCCTCGAGTTCGAAGTAGGTGCTGGTGGTGTCGAAGAACAGCAGGTCCACTTCCAGGTTCAGCAGGTTCGCGACCTCGTCGAAGACCTGCTTCTCCAGGTCGTCCTTGACCTCGTGGAGCCAGTCCATCGCCCGGTAGCAGGACTGCTCGCCGGCCTCGGGCAGCGAGTCGATGTGCACGTCGTGGGTGATCCACTCGGCGGCGGCGAGCTTCGAGGACGGGGCCAGCGCGCGGTTGGCGACCAGCGCGAACAACACCCGCTCGGTCGCGGACATGTCCCGGGGCCGCCCCCGCTTGGGCTGCCCGACCCCGGACACGATCTGGTCGATCTTCAGTCGGTGCCACAGGTGGTCCAGGACGTAGGCCCCGCCGAACGGGACCGAGCCGGTGAACTCCAGCCCCGGCGTGGTGCCCGCTTCCAGGGCCTCGCCGGGCTCCAGCAGCCGCGACAAGGACGCGACCAGCCGCCGGATCGCGTCGCGGTCCAACTCGTCCTCCCGGCCGAAGGTGAACAGCACCTTCGGCACGGCCCGGCCCTTGACCGGGTCCCACTCGTTGTGGGCCAGGTGCAGGTACCGCACCGTCCCGGACTTGTTCTCCCGCTTGGTCGTCCTCACATACACGACTCCAGACCATACGGGACAAGGCCAGGCCAGTACAGGAAAACCAGAGAAATCGTGTCTCTAGGCACTTTCGCGTGCAACTCCAGCCCACGCGCCCTTGACCAGCAGTTTCACCCTGCCGCCGCCTCCAGAACCCCCGAATTACGTCGAACCCGGGGGTGTGGGAGGCGTATCAGAGGGTCAAAGCCAATCGGGGTGCACCCGGGGTGGACGGCGTCACGATCGAGCAGTTCGAGCAGAACCTTTCGAGGAACCTGTTCAAGCTGTGGAATCGGATGTCGTCCGGTTCGTACTTCCCTCCGGCGGTGAAAGCCGTCGAGATCCCCAAGGCGGGCGGAAAAGGTGTCCGTGTCCTTGGGATTCCTTCTGTGTCTGACCGGATCGCGCAGACGGTGGCCGCAATGTATTTGGAGAGACGGGTGGAGCCTGTGTTCCATCCGGACTCCTACGGCTACCGGCCCAGGCGGTCGGCGTTGGACGCGGTGGAGCAGTGCCGGCGGCGTTGCTGGCGCAGCGACTGGGTGGTCGATCTCGACATCCGGGCGTTCTTCGACAGCGTGGACCATGAGCTGATGCTCAGGGCTGTTGAGCGGCATGTCGATGAGGACGGGAAGTGGGTCCTGCTCTACGTCAAGCGGTGGCTTGTGGCTCCGCTGGCGAAGCCGGACGGCTCGGTGCAGCAACGGGAAAGGGGGACTCCTCAGGGGTCGGCTATTTCTCCCGTATTGGCGAATCTATATCTGCACTACGCGTTCGATGCGTGGCTCGTGCGGGAGTTCCCGCACGTCGCCTTCGAGCGGTACTGCGATGATGCGGTAATCCACTGCAAGAGCGAAAGCCAGGCCCGTCGCGTACGGGATGCTCTCGCGCAGCGATTGGCGCAGGTCGGTCTGGAGTTGCATCCGGACAAGACGCGCATCGTCTACTGCAAGGACGCGGACCGGCGGGGCTCGTACGAGCACACGTCGTTCACGTTCCTCGGGTATACGTTCCGGCCCAGGCTGGCCAAGAACCGGTACGGGAAGCATTTCGTGAACTTCCTGCCCGCGGTCAGCAGGGCGGCGATCAAGGCGATGGGCAAGGAAATGCGTTCCTGGCGCATCGCCCAGCGCAGTGACAAGTCCCTGATGGACCTTGCGCGGATGTTCAACAGCGTCGTGCAGGGATGGATCAACTATTACGGGCGCTTCTACAAGTCCATGTTGTATCCCCTCCTCCGGCGCATCAACAGAATGTTGGTGGGGGCTGGGCTTGCCAGAAGTACAAACGACTACGCCGCCGGGAGAAACGCGCGGGAGAACTACTGGCGGGCACGGCCCGCCGGTATCCCAACATGTTCGCCCATTGGCGGTTCGGCCTCAAACCTGATGGCTGGGCAACGGGAGCCGTGTGAGCCGAGAGGCTCCCGCACGGTTCTGCGAGCGGCGGCGGGTGCGATTCCCGCCGCCGACTCACCTTGTCGCGATGTGCACCAGCCGTGAACAGGCCGAGCAGGTCAAGGAACGGCTGGCTGCATGGCTGACGCCCAGGGGACTCGCCTTTCACGAGGACAAGACACGCATTGTCCACGCGGAGAGCGGATTCGACTTCCTGGGGTTCAACGTCCGCCGCTATCACGGCAAACTGCTGATCAAACCGAGCACGGCGGCTCAGAGACGGATACGGGAACGGCTCAGTACCGAAATGGTGGCCTTGCGAGGAGCTAACGCCGGTGCGGTACTCAAGAAGATCAACCCGATCGTGCGGGGTTGGTCGGCCTACTACCGGACGGTGGTGTCCAGCGAGATCTTCACGGCGCTGGACAATCACATGTGGAAGCTCGCTTACAAGTGGGCCAAGCACAGTCACCCGAACAAGCCGAAGCACTGGATATCCGACAAGTACTTCGGCCGGTTCAACAGGTCCAGGAACGACCGGTGGGTGTTCGGTGACCGCGACAGCGGCGCCTACCTGCTCAAGTTCTCCTGGACGAAGATAGTCCGGCACCAGTTGGTCAAGGGGAAGGCGTCCCCGGACGACCCAGCCCTGGAGTCATATTGGGCTCAGCGGCGACGCAAGGGAATTCCTCTGCCAGCCGACGCCATGACTGTGCGTCTCCTACAGGCACAGCACGGCCGTTGCTCGATCTGCGGAGGGCTCCTACTGCACGCCGACCGCCCGCCACAAAGCCCAGGAGAATGGGAAGCGTGGCGGGTTGTCATCCGGAAGGCGACCTCCAAGCAATACATTGCCTTCCCGGACGGGAACACGCCGGACGGTCAACGACTCCGTCTCCTCCACACCCATTGTCAGCGGCGGAATGGAGCCGCTGCGACAACGAGTCCAGTACTTTTGCCTGCCAGCGAGCCTCTGGGGCTTGCTTGAGCCGTGTGCGGTGAATAGCTGCTTGCACGGTTCTGAGGGGGCGGGGACGCAGCAATGCGTCCCCGCCTCGATCATTCACGTGCGCGCGCCGGCTTGAGGTGATCGGTCGAGGTTGAGGTTTCGTCCTGGTTCGTCCTTCGGGTGGTGGTGACGTTCCGGCCCGTGTGTCGTCACGGGTGGTCGTCGGTTTCCACGGGCCGAGGACGGGGCGGGTCTCCTCCTTCCGGAATCGGGGTCGGTGGGGTGGCAGTCAGCCGGGGGCGGGCAGGGCCTGGACGGCGCCCCAGGCGTCGACGATGTCGGTGGATGCGGGCCAGGCGGGGTCGAATTTCAGCTCGCGTCTTCGGGCGTGGTCGGCGAGTTTCGCGGGGACGTCCAGGAGTCGGGTGCGCAGAGTGGCGGGCTCGGCCCGGGCGAGTTTGCCTTCGGTGGCCAGGAGTTGGAACCAGCGGGCGAGGTCGGTGGCCAGGGCGAGGAGGGTGCACCAGGCTTGGTTGACCTTGAAGTAGCGGGAGGGCATCAGGTTGAGGGAGAGGGCCTTGCCGCGTCGGATGCCGGCCTCGACGTGGGTGTGGGAGCGGGCTCGGGCGTCGAGGAACTGCAGTTGCCCGCCGGTGGTGTTGGTGGCGATGGCCTGGTAGCGGTAGTCGGTCTTCTTCTCGTACGGCTTGAGCTCGCGCTCGTACTTGGGGTGGATGGGTTCGCGGCGAACGATCACCCGCATCCCTTCCGGCCAGCCGGTCAGGTCGAGCATGTCGGTGATCTCGACGAGGTCGGCGTCCTTGCGCGGCTGGCCCTTGTGGTCCAGGGCCGGCGTCCACGCGGTGGCCGGGACCTTGGCCAGGGCCTTCCAGAAGTCGTCGTCGCGGGTGTGGCCGACGGAGTACTCCCAGCGGTTGGCCGCGTTGCCGCCGCCGGAGGTGATCCAGGTGAGGAACTCCATCGTGGCTCCGGCGCCGTCGGTGCGGAACAGGACCCGGCGCCGACGGCGGGTGGGCAGCTGACGCAGGCCCTCGATACTCACCGAGATGTGGTCATCGGCGGTGTTGGATCCCGCCGATCCCGGCCGCAGCCGGTTGACCAGGAGTTCTTCGGTGTTGTCGCAGAACATCAACAGCGGGTGGTGGCCATATCCCTTGAAGTTGGGCTCGGCTCCCTCCTTGCCGGAATGCGCCGGGACGACTGAGGCGTCCAGGTCCAGCACCGTGACACCGGTCAGCTCCCGCCCGTTGACCTTGATCCAGGGAAAGCCGCCCGGGCGCAGGTCGAGCTGCTGGTGGACGTGGATACGGGTCCGGGCCCGTGCGGAGGCGATCTTCGTCAGCTGGACCGGTCCGATCGCCTCCAGGGTCCGCCACAGCGTGGACGCCGAGGCCGGGCTGCCCAGGACCAGCGAGGTCTGGCGCATCACATCGATCCCGGCCATCGACCGCGCGCCCAGCAGGACCGCGCAGGCCGCCGAGACCAGGACCGTTCCCCGATCATGGACGGGACGGAAGCCCCGCCGCACCAGGGCAGCCCCGAGCGCGTCGGTCAGCCCGACCTTGTCCGCCAGACGCCGCACCGGCACGATGCCCGCCTTGCCCACCAGCTTCTTCCCGCTTGCGGACAGCGACAGATCATCGGCCCACTCTGTACGCTTCGACACCGGAAGGGTGCCTCCCCTGCACGTGATCCAGTCCTAGAGAAGCTGAATCATCGCAGGTCGGAAGCACCCTTCCTTCATGATGTGACCGACTGTCACTGCGACACTCGACTTTGCGGAGAATCGTGATCTTGAACAGATAGTGGCTTCCCTGTTCGGGTGAGCCCGCTGAGTGGCTTGCGGAACGTCAGGCTGAACGTGAAGAACCATCAGCGGTGTTGATCCAACCGCCTCGAAGCGAGGAAGTTGCCGCTGATGGTTCCGGGGATGACGTTACCGGCGTCGTTGCTGCTTGTTCTGCAGGTCACTCGTCCGTGTTTCACGAAGCATTCGTTCGAGACGTTCTGCCATCTGGTGGCCGGGATGGCCGCGCAGACGGGGCGGCGTACGGTCACCGGGATGCTGACGGGGGCGGGACTGTCGCGGCTGTGGCCGCACCGCAGGGCCCACGCCTTCTTCTCTGAGGCCTCGTGGGATCCCGACCAGCTCGGCCTGCGCCTGGCCCGAGCCGTGGTCGAAGCCCTGCTCCCAGCGGACGCGCCGATCCTGGCTGTCGTCGACGACACCCTGCTGCACCGGGTCGGCAGGAAGGTCTTCGGGGCGCTGTGGGCGCATGACGGCTCCGGGCGGGGCAAGGACAAGCTCGGGTTCGGCAACACCTGGGTCATCTGCGCGGTCGTGGTCCGCCTGCCCTTCCTCGCCAAGCCGGTCGCTGTGCCGGTGGCCGCCCGGCTGTGGCGGGGCAAGGCCACCGCCTCCCGCACCGACCTGGCCCTGGAGATGGTCCACGACCTGGCCGCGCTCTTCCCCGGCCGCACTCTCCACGTCACCGGCGACGCTGCCTACCACTCCGGCAAGGTCGCCGACCTGCCCCCGTCGGTCACCTTCACCACCCGACTCCCGCGCAACGCCGCCCTGTCCGCGCCGACCCCGCCCAAGACCAACAAGCGGGGACGGCCCCGCAAGAAGGGCAGGGCGCTGGGCTCACTGACCGCGATTGCCCAGACGGCGACATGGCGCCTTGCCGTCGTGGAGCGTTACGGGCGCATGGAGTTCGTGTGGATCACCGAGAGGGAATGCCTGTGGTACGGAGCCTTCAAGGACCTCCCGGTCCGCCTCGTCCTGATCCGCGACCTGAACTCGACCCGCCCGTACGACCTCGCTCTGATCAGCACCGACCTGGTCAGTCCCGCCGACGACCTCATTGAACGGTACGGCACGCGCTGGCCGATCGAATCGATCTTCGAGCACATGCGCCAGGATCTCGGCGTCGGCCAGGCCCGCAACCGCACCCGGCGCGCGGTGGAGCGCACCGTCCCCTTCGGCCTGGCCGTCTACACCATCGTCGTCCTCTGGTACGCCGCCCACGGGCACCACCCCGCCGACATCGCCGACCGGCGCGCACGACAGCCCTGGTACGCGACGAAGGCGACCCCGGCGTTCAGCGACATGGTGATCAAGCTTCGCCGGACGATCATCGCCGCCCGCCATATTCACAACCCTGCAGGTCAACCCGGTCCCGATGAAATCGCCGCGGTCATCCGCGCCTGGGAAGCAGCCGCGGCGTAGAGCCCGCCACCCCAAGATCACCATTCGCTACAAACACGAGGCGACACCGGGCGCCATGAATTCGTGAGGCCCGCTACCCGACTGATCATCGGGCTGAACCGGTCGGCGATCGGCACGCTCGTGGAACGTACTACCCGCTACACGATGCTGGTCCACCTGCCACGGGCCGAGGGCTACGGCACGATCCCGCGCACCAAGAACGGGCCTGCGCTGGCCGGCTACGGTGCCGTGGCCATGAAGGACGCCCTGGCCACCACGATGTCCACGTTGCCCGACCAGCTTCGCCGGTCACTGACCTGGGACCGTGGGAAGGAACTCTCCGCTCACGCCCAACTCACCATCGAGACAGGGCTACCGGTCTACTTCGCGGACCCGCATGCCCCCTGGCAACGCGCCACGAACGAAAACACCAACGGACTGCTACGCCAGTACTTCCCCAAGGGCACCGACCTGTCCAGATGGAACGCCGACGAGCTGGCCGCCATTGCCTCGGTCCTCAACTCCCGCCCCCGCAAGACCCTCGACTGGAAGACACCCGCCGAAGCCCTCGACGACTATCTACAATCAGCGCAAGCCAGCGTTGCGACGATCAGTTGAATCCGCCCTGAGAGCCGCGATCCGAATGCACAATGCACCCGGCCACCTGGCCACGGCGGGCAACGGCGGATTGCAGAGCGGTGACCGCGAGGCGGGACTGCATCCGGTCGTCGATGGAATAGCCCACAATGCGGCCCGAGAACACGTCCTTGACCGCGCACAGGTACAGCTTCCCCTCGTCGGTGGCGTGCTCGGTCACGGCAGCTGTAGTTCTTGATCGGTTGGTCATTGTTGCTGGTCAGGTGGTTGCTGCGGCGGTGATGTTGTTCCAGCGGCGGTGGGCTTCGGTGGCTTGCTGTTGATGGTGGCGGCGCCATGCGGACCAGTGCAGGAGGTGCTCCAGGTCGCGGCGGGGAGGGCGCAGGGCGGTGGCGCGTAGGAGTCGCAGCAGCTCGCGGGTGCTTGAGGGGGCGAGTGGGCCGCTGGGTGTCTGGGCGGCGGCGCGGGCTTGGGTGACGGCCAGGATGGCTGCGGCGAGCATGCTGATCAGGCTCCAGCGCATCCAGGAGTTCCAGCAGGTGGTCTGGCCCTCGTCCAGGCCGCAGTCGGATTTTCCGGCCTGGAAGTCCTCTTCGATTTTCCATCTGCAGCACACCACATCGACCAGGGTGGCCATGGTGACCGCGGTTGCGGAGTGGCAGCGGTAGAAGGAGAGTTCGCGGGTGTAGCGGTGGCGGCGCACCAGCAGGTAGGAGTGGCCCGGCCCGGTGCTTTCGGGGGTGTCGTCGGCGAGGACGCCGATCATGGCCCAGTCGTAGTGACGGTCGCCCTTGGTCCCGTGGCCGGTACGCATGCGCATCCAGGTGCGGCGGGGTAAGCGGGCGGCGAGTTCGGTGGCGGTGAAGCGGCCGGCTGGGGTGGTGACGCGGTGGTCGGCGCGGACCGCGAGGGCGTAGTCGAGGCCGAGTGCCCGTGCATGCCGTCGCAGCTCGCGACCGCCGTACACCTCGTCGCCGGCCAGCCAGCGGGCCGGTATCCCCAGGGCACGTACACGCTGCAGCATGGCGGCCGCGAGCTGTGGCTTGGTGGCGAACAGGGTCTCGTCGGGGACGTGGGTGAGCAGGCGGCGTTCCTCGTCGGCGGCCCACCCGGCGCCCAGGTAGAGGGCGCGGTCGATCAGCGTGTGCCCGCTTACCGAGGCGTAGGTGAGGTGGACGGAGACCTGGCACAGACCGATACCGCCGAGCGCCCCGGAGTACTGGTGGGCCGCTCCCACGCAGTCGGTCGAGGACTTCTCATCACCGGTCTCGTCCACGATCAACACCGCCTGGTCGTCCGCGAGTTCACCGGCCGCCCAGGTCATGAGCCGGTCGCGGGCCAGATCGTGGTCCCACACACCACGGGAGAGGAAGTGCTGCAGCCGGTGCGGGCCCGAGTGCCCCAGCGCCTCGCCGAGCGTCCAGCAGTTGCGCGTATCGAGCTCCATCAGCATGCCCTCGGTCATCTCCCGCGCCAGCAGGCGCGGTTCCCGGCGCGGGAAGCAGTCAGCGACCTCGGCCATCACCGCCCCGAACGCGGCCGTCCACTCCTGCCCGGCTATCGTGGCCTCCACGGCCACCTGTTCCTTGATCGTCGTCACAAACGCTCATGATCACGGTGGCCGTCCCCCTACCCTCGGCCGCCCCCGCACCCCCGTTGACCAGCACGAACACGCCAACGATCAAGAACTACAGCTGCCGTGTCGGTGATGTCAGTGAGCCACAGCCGGTTCGGGGCGTCGGCGGTGAAGATGCGCCGCACTCGATCGTCGTGGACCGGCGGCCCGGCCTTGGCGTTCTTGCCGCGACCGCTTCGCTTTCCAAACGCGCTCCACCAGCCGTTGTCCCGGCAGATCCGCCAGGCGGTCCGCTCGGCCATCACCTCGCCCGCGGCGCGGGCCTCGTCGACAAGGAAGCGGTGGCCGAACTCCGGGTCGTCGCGGTGAGCGTCGAACAGTGCATCGGCCCGGTATGCCTTGCCCGGGTTCGACGTAATTCGGGGGTTCTGGAGGCGGCGACGGGGTGAAGCCGCTGGTCACGGAGGCCTCGGCTGGAGCCGCACCCGAAAATGCCTAGAGACACGACTTCTTTGATTTCCCTGCGCTGGCCTGGCCATAGCTCGTATGGTCTGGAGTCGTGTACGTGAGGACCACGAAGCGGGAGAACAAGTCGGGGACGGTGCGGTACCTGCACCTGGCCCACAACGAGTGGGACCCGGTGAAGGGCCGGGCGGTGCCGAAGGTACTGTTCACCTTCGGCCGCGAGGACGAGCTGGACCGCGACGCGATCCGGCGGCTCGTCGCGTCCCTGTCCCGGCTGCTGGAGCCCGGCGAAGCCCTGGCGGCGAACACCGCACCGGGGCTGGAGTACACGGGCTCGGTGCCGTTCGGGGGCGCCTATGTCCTGGACCACCTGTGGCACCGCCTGAAGATCGACAAGATCGTGGGCCGGGTCGGGCAGCCCAAGCGAGGCCGGCCCCGGGACATGACCGCGACCGAGCGGGTGTTGTTCGCGCTGGTCGCCAACCGCGCGCTGGCCCCGTCCTCGAAGCTCGCCGCCGCCGAGTGGATCACCCACGACGTGCACATCGACTCGCTGCCCGAGGCCGGCGAGCAGTCCTGCTACCGGGCGATGGACTGGCTCCACGAGGTCAAGGACGACCTGGAGAAGCAGGTCTTCGACGAGGTCGCGAACCTGCTGAACCTGGAAGTGGACCTGCTGTTCTTCGACACCACCAGCACCTACTTCGAACTCGAGGAACCCGACGAGTCCGTCGCCCGCGACGAGAAGGGCCACCGCCGGGACGACGCCGGCGACGAGGGCCAGGACGTCGGGGACGCGGCCAAGCCGGCCGGGTTCCGCACGCACGGCAAGTCGAAGGACTCCCGCGACGACCTGCCCCAGATCGTGATCGGCCTGGCGGTCACCCGCGACGGCATCCCGGTCCGCGTCTGGTCCTGGCCCGGAAATGCCTCGGACCAGACCCTGATCCGGCAGGTCAAGGACGACATGCGCGACTGGACCCTCTCCAAGATCGTGTGGGTCGCCGACCGCGGCTTCTCATCTGACCGCAACCGCCGCTACCTGCGCAGCGGCACCGACGCCTACATCATCGGCGAGAAGCTCCGCACCACATCCCCCGAGGTCAAGCAGGCCCTGTCCCGACAGGGCCGCTACCAGGACATCACCGGGAACATGCGCGTCAAGGAGGTACGGATCAGCGACACCGAACGGTTCGTCATCTGCCACAACCCCGAAGCCGCCGACCGCGACCAGCACATGCGCGAGCAACTCGTCGCCCAACTCCAAGAGCTGATCGCCGATACCGACAAGCTCAGCGACTTCAAGCGCGGCGAGCTACGCGGCAAGATCGCCGCCAAGCCCGGCCTGAACCGCTACCTGCGCATCACCCCCGCCGGGAAGCTCCGCGTCGACCAGACCAAGGTCAAAGCCGAGGAGAACCGCGACGGCAAGTACCTGCTGCGCTGCTCGGACCCCAAGCTCTCCGCCGAGGACATCGCGCGCGGCTACAAGGCCCTCCTGGAAGTCGAGCGTGGCTGGCGGGACATGAAGCAGGTCATCGACCTGCGGCCGGTCTACCACCGGCTCGAGGAACGCATCCGCGCCCACGTCCTGCTGTGCTGGCTCGCGCTCCTGCTCATCCGCATCGCGGAGACCGCCACCGGCGAGACCTGGCCCAGGATCCGCCGCGAGCTCGACCGCCTCCACCTGGGCACCTTCACCGGCCCCACCGGCACGTTCCAGCAGGTCACCACCCCCACCAAGCCCCAGCAGGACCTGCTCGCCAAGCTCGGCATCCCCGCCCCCACGCAGATCGCCGGCCTTCAGCCCACACCGCGCTGACCAGCCACAACACCACCGCCTAGAGACACGCCCTCCAGGCGGCCACACCCATGCCCCCGCAGGTCAGGCCCCACTTTCGACTCTCCAGGCCGCCGAATTACGTCGAACCCGGGACGGAGTTTCAGGACGGCTTCGGCGCCGTCGAGACCCCAGCGGGCTCCGCTGATGTCGAGACGGTCGGCGACGAGATGGCGGGCCGCGCCTTCGATGATCCCGGTGGCGATGGGCCAGCCGGCCGCGAGGGCCTTCTCGTAGTGCAGGAAATCTGCGTTGCCGCGCAGGTAGCGGACGCAGGTATCGACACCGTGCCGCTGTCCGCCGGTCAACTTGGCCTGATCAGCCTGGGCTTGAAGGGTGTCGGCCGTCTCGGTGGCGTCGCCGTTCAAGATGGCCAGGGCGTGGACGGCGACCCAGTCCTCGACCCTCTTGTCGCCGGGACGGTGGAAGCACCAGGCCGCCGCCCACAACCTCTCCAGGACGTGGATGATGTCGATGACGATGTGCGCCTCGACGTGGTGGAGACGGGCTTCGGCCTGGACGAGGTCGAGTTGATGGCGGGCGCCGTCGACCAGGACCACCCAGGTGCGGCGATGTTCGGGGTCGCGGGCCTGCGCGTGCTCGAAGACCTGCGCCACAACGTGCTCGGCGTCGTGTTCCACCGAGCCGCACAGCCACTTGTCCCGGGCAACGGGGCCGGGCCGGCGGATGTGCCCGTCCGTGAAGCCGCCGGGCGGCGTGATCACATCGTGCGGCCGGCGGGGTGCCGGTTCGGCGTCGTAGACCGCGCCGAGCGTGGCCATGCGTTTTCTGCCGTTCTTCTCCCCGGCGGCCAGACGCGTGCGAAAGGCGTGCTGCCGCTTTTCGGCGGCCTGCCGGGTGGCCTCCCGCAGGGCCTCGGGCCTCATCACGATGCCCTTGCCGTCCGCGGACAGCACCAACACTGTTGCCGGAGCGCAGGGTTGAACGATTCTGGCGTTGTAGAAGGCGTCGACGTCACCGGCGGCCTCGACGAGCAGACCGGCGAGCCGACGCTTGCCGAGCACGCGGCCGCACCGCCGGATGATCGTCTCGTGGGCCGCGTCGTAGGACATCCGGGTGGCCGCCTGGACGGCGAGGCGGGCCAGACCGTGCGAGTGTCGGCCCCGCGGCAGTGACAGCACCGCATCCGCCGGGTGCACGTTCGACGCCTCCAGGCGCCTCCAGGCGAGGCGGGAGACGGTCACCGTGCCGAACACCGTGGCCAGCAGCCGGCCATGGCCCAAGGCCGGGAAGTTAAGTCTCGGCAGGGTGCTGTCCAGACGTACGCGCGAGCGCGTTGACCTGGGACTGAATGGGGAACGGGACCGCTGGTAGATCTTGGGACGTCCTCGCAAGACAGTCCGAGATCCAGAGCAGAGGTCCCGTTGTCCGGTCAGTGTGCCACCATCACCGTCACTCGTACCAGCACGGTCGCGGAAGGGGTCTATGCCCCGGGGCATCTGGGCGAGTTGACCCAGATCGTGGACTTCGAGCTGGCCGACGCGGTACTGGAGGAGACCGGCCGCACCCAGCAGCGATTACGGGACCTGCCCTCGCGTGTCGGCGTGTACTACCTGCTCGCCCTCGCCCTGTTCCCCGATCACGGCTACCAGGGCGTCTGGCGCCAACTCACCGCCGCTCTCGGCGGCCTGCCGCTGCCACAGGTGTCGACCACCGCGCTGCGCCACCTGCGCCGACGCCTCACGCCCGCCCCGCTCAAGCTCCTGTTCGAGACCCTCGCCGTGCCGCTCGCCCCGCCGACAACCCCGGGCGTGTCCTATCGCTGCTGGCGCACCGTCGCCTTCGACGGCTGCTCCTCGATCAAGACACCGGACAGCGACCGCGCCCGGGGATGGCTGGGGAAGATCCGTTACCGGCTGGCCTGGGCCGGCTACCCGACCGTCATGCTGATGACGCTGGTGGAGACCGGCACCCGCGGTCTGCTCGGGGCCTGCTTCGGACCGACCAGCACAGGGGAGACTGCCTACGCCGGCCGGCTGCTGCCCCTGCTGGACGAGCGGCACCTGGTGCTGATCGGCCGGGGCTTTGACAGCAACGCGTTCCTGGCCGACGTCGCCGAAACCGGTGCCCAGTTCCTGGCCCGACTGAAGTCCACCCGCCGCCCGAAGCTGTTGCGCATCCTGGAAGACGGCTCCTACCTCGCCCTCCTCGGTGACCTCACCGTCCGGATCATCGAGGCCGACCTGACCCTGCACCTGGCCGACGGCACCCACGTCAGCGGCCGCTACCGCCTGGCCACCACCCTGCTCGACCCGCTCCTCGACCCGGCCGAGCGTCTGATCAGGCTCTACGCGGAAAGATGGGAGATCGAGTCAGCCTACTTCGCTCTGCGCTACACACTGATGAACGGCCGCGTACTGCGCTCACGCGACCGCTTCGGCATCGAACAGGAACTGTGGGCCACCCTCACCGTCTACCAACTGCTACGCATGGCCATGACCGACGCCGCCCACACAGCCGGAGCCGACCCCGACCGCGCCTGTTTCACCCACGCCCTCCAAGCCGCCCGCACCCAGGTCACCCTCGCCGAAGGCCTCACCACTGCCACGCCGGGTGCCATCGACGCCGCCGTCCGCACCAACCTGCTGCCCGTACGCCGCCCCCGCATCAGCGCCCGCAAGGTCAAGTCCCCCATCTCCCGCTACCACTCCTTCAGGGGCCAGGCCCGCCCCACCTCCGCGACCGCCGTCGACCGCATCGACATCACCACGCACGAACGCACCACAAACTGCGGCGAGTCGACCTCCCCACCCGCGACCGAACCCACCTGCGACAACGCTCCCCACGACGCTCCCGCGACCGGCGCAGCCAACGACGACACCACCGATCCCAGCGGCCGCTACCAACCCGCCCTCGCCATCATGAACAGCAGGCCCGGCACCCCGTGGCACGCTCGCGACGTCGCCCGCCTGCTCGGCATCACCAACATGAACAGCTTCTGCGTCCAGATGTCCCAATGGTCCCACCGGGGCCTGATCAAGAAAGTCGGACGAGCCGCCTACGCACCCACCGGATGATCCTTAACTTCCCGGTCTTGGGCCATGGCCCCTCTCCAGCCGCGGCCGCGGCAGACCGTCCGTACCGATCACGCGGGGCCGCAAGCTCGCCACAGCCTCCTGCTCGCGCCGCTCCCGCAGGTCCAGGTGATCCTGGAACAGCTGCCGCAGCAGGTCACGGCCCCTGTCTTCCAAGAGATCCTCCAGCTCATGATGGGCCAGATCGCCAGTCGTCGGCGATGCCAGGAGGCTTATTCACGGGGTCACCAGCCGTTCTTGTAGAAGGCGAGGGCGGTGACGGTCTTGGCGACGAGGGGGAACCGGGTGAGAGGGCCGCGATAGCGAGTGGCGAGGACCTTCCAGTCCTTCAGATGTGCGATCGCTCGTTCGACGGCGGCGCGGAGCTTGCCGATGCTCTGGTTGAACACCTTGTCTTTGACGGGGCGTTCCTGACCGGGTGGCTTGCGGCGGGCGGTGAGCATGCCGGAGCCGGCATAGCCCAGATCCCCCATGCTCTCCCGGTCGGCGAAGGCTTTGGGAAAGTGGGACTGGCGCCAGGCGTACATGTCGTGCCGACTGCCGGGTACCGGCGCGGAGACGGCGAGCAGGTCCCCGCTGAGAGTGGCGGCGACCTGCAGGTTGAAGCCTGTGTCACGATGCTTGCCGGAGAACATCGTGGTGCCCTCGCTCGCCCAGTCCCACGTGGTGACCAGGGTCCCGTCGGCCAGGACGATCCTGCCGTGTGAGGCGTCGGCGGGGTCGGGCACATGCTCGGCCAGGGCCGTCTCCACCACCGGGAGCAGCGTGGTCCACCGGCGCGAGACGGTGGCCTGGGAGATGTGGAACAGTTCCGCCGCCGCTTGCTGGACGGGGTTCTGCCGCAGCAGGAACAACACCAGGACCACGGACTTGTACAGGCCCAGCGCCCACATCCGTCCCGGCACCACGGGCGGATCGGGGTCCTCCACCAGCATCGTGTGGACCCGGACCACCAAGGCCTCCAGTTGATCCGCTTCCAGCCCTGTCGTAACGTTCCAGCTCAACGGCCCTGCCCCAGTGGAAAACTGACGTCGTCGCAAACGCCAGGCTACCGAGCAGGGCCGTCTTGCTGATCAAGAAACCAAGCCCGTGAATAACCCTCCAGCTCCGTCACGAGCATGCTGAATAAATTCGCCGCCGCCTCAAAGTCGTCAGCACTCGGCGGCGTGTCGTACCGTTCCACGGCGTTCTTCTTCCTACGGGCGTTTCGGTTGGCACCTACGAACGTAGGAAGAAGGTAACTGGATAGGTGCTCCTGGCGGGATGAGTTGAATCTTGTCAGTTGGATCGGTGATCATCTGTCTCGTGTCTGATGCTGCTGTGCCGCCTTCTTATGAGGAACTCGCTGTTCTGGTGGTGCAGTTGCGTGAGGAACTCGCCGCGGCGCGGGAACGGATCGTGGTACTGGAGGGTCAGGTCGTGGACCTGACGGCCCGGCTGGGGAAGAACTCGGCGAACTCTTCCAGGCCGCCGTCTTCGGACGGACTGGCGAAACCGGCTCCGAAGTCTCTGCGTGGGAAGTCCGGGCGGGGGCCGGGCCGCCCGAAAGGCCAGAAGGGCATCACGCTGCGGCAGGTCGCGGACCCCGACCACCGGGTCGAGCACCGGCCCCACGGCCCTTGCGCCGGCTGCGGTGCGGACCTGGCCGGGGCCGTCGTGGCCGGTATCGAGCGGCGTCAGGTCTTCGACCTGCCCGAACGTATCGGCCTGGAGGTCACCGAGCATCAGGTCCTGACCTGCCGGTGCGCGTGCGGGCGGAGCGAGAAGGCCTCCGGTCCCGAGGGCGTGCGGGCCCCGGTGCAGTACGGTCCTGGTCTCGCGGCCGCCGGCGTCTACCTGATGCACGGCCAGTTCCTGTCCAAGGACCGCACCGCCACCGCCCTGGCAGACCTCTTCGACGCGTCCGTCGCGCCGGGCACGGTGGCCTCGTGGGTACGCACTTGCGCGAGCCGGCTGGATGCCTTCGGCCGTCTCGTGGCCGGGAAGGTCGCCGGCGCGGCGGTGGCGTTCTTCGACGAGACGGGGTTCCGCACCGCCGGGTGCCTGCACTGGCTGCACTCCGCCTCCAGCGGCCAGTTCGTACACCTGTCGGTGCACCGCCGCCGCGGTCGCGAAGGCATCGACGCGGCCGGGATACTGCCCGGCTTCACCGGCATCGCCATGCACGACGCCTGGGCGCCCTACGACTCCTACCCGCAGGCCGAACACGCCTTGTGCTCGGCACACGTACTACGCGAACTGGTCGCGGTCACCGAGCGGGGCAGCGAGAAGGCCCGGTGCGCGGCCTACCGCGCCATCGACGCCGTGCTGGCCCTGAAGAAGGCCGCGGAAGAGGCCCGAGCGGACGGGCTCGACGCGATCGCCGTGTCCGTGAAGGACGGTGAGCTTGGGGCGCTGGCCCAGGCGGTGGCCGACGGGCTGAAGGCGACCGCCACCCGCAGCTCGAAGACCGAGGCGAAGTACCACGCCCTGTTCAGACGGCTGACGAAGCGCTGGAACGACTACCTGCGCTGGGTCCACGACCTCACACTGCCGTTCGACAACAACCCAGCCGAACAGACGATCAGGATGGCCAAGCTGCGGATCAAGGTCTCCGGCTGCCTGCGCACGCTGCACGGCGCGCAGGACTTCGCCGCGATCCGCACCTACCTGGCCACCGCCACCCGACACGAGCAGCCCATGCTCGACGTCCTCATCCAGGCCATGCGCGGCAGCCCCTGTCGGCGGCGGGTGAACCGTGACCCAGTTTGGGCGGGTGAATAGTGACCCAGGTGTCTTCTGTTGCGTGTGTTCAGTCGTCTTGGTTGTCGGTGGGGATGCGTCCGAGTTCGCGGCCGCGCATGCGATACGAATCGCCCTTGAACGAGTGGACCTCGGCGTGGTGGACGAGGCGGTCGATCATGGCGGCGGCCACGGTCTCGTCGCCGAAGACCTCTCCCCAGCGTCCGAAGGGCTTGTTGCTGGTGACGATCACGGACGCGCGTTCGTATCTGTTCGAGATGAGCTGGAAGAACAGGTTCGCGGCTTCGGCCTCGAAGGGGATGTAGCCGACCTCGTCCACCACGATCAGCGGGTAGCGGCCCAGTCTGGTGAGCTCGTCGGCCAGACGGCCGGCTGCGTGGGCGGCGGCGAGCCGGTCGACCCACTCGGAGGCGGTCGCGAAGGCGACGCGGTGTCCGGCCTGGCAGGCTCTGACCGCGAGCCCGATCGCCAGGTGTGTCTTTCCGGTCCCGGGCGGACCCAGGAAAACGGCGTTCTCCTTCCCGGCGATGAAGTCCAACGTACCCAGATGCGCGAGCTGTTGGCGCGTTATCCCGCGCAGATGGGTGACGTCGAGTTCCTCGACCGTTTTGACGGCGGGGAACCTCGCCGCGCGGACGCGGGCCTCGCCGCCGTGCGATTCGCGGGCGCTCACCTCGCGCTGGAGCACGGCGACGAGGTATTCGGCGTGCGTCCAGGACTCCTTGCGGGCGCGTTCGGCCAGCCGTTCGGCGGCGTCCAGCAGGGCCGGGGCCTTCATCGCGCGGGCGAGGAAAGCCAGGTCAGTCAAGGTCTGCCGGCCCGTCCGACGGGAGGATGCCGCCGCTGCCGTCCTGGCGGTGGTGGTCTTCTCGACGGCGCCGGGCTCTTCCTCGCCTTCGTCGTCGCCGGAGGCTGTCGCGGGGCGGGGCATTCAGCTCGCCTCCTTGTCGCCGCCGCCGTCGATGACGGTGAACAGTCGGTCATAGGTGTCCAGTTCGCGCTGTTCGACCTCGACCATCGGGCCGGACGAAGCAGCCAGCCGGCTCTGGCGGGCTGCCTGCTGACGGTGCACTCCCTGACGCATCCGGGTGCCGGTGGCGGCGTGTTGGGGGTCGGTGAGGGTCTGGTGCTTCGCCCAGCACCTGGGGTGCTGGGCGACGATCTCCCCGCCGGTGGCCAGGACGATGACCTCATCGTTGTCACAGAGCACCGTCACCGTCCTCCCGATCGCGGCGGGGTCGACGGAGTAGTCGTTGGTGTCGATGCGGACGTAGTGGTCGCGGCCGAGCCGGATGGAGAAACGCCACCAGGACGGCGGGTCGACCGGCGGCAGCGCGATCATCCCGGACTTGTCCGCCTCCCACCGCTCGCTCGGACGGGCCTGCAGAGCGCGGTGCCGGCGCCGGTTGGCGACCTTCAGCCACTCGCCCAGCTGGGCGTTGAAGTCGTTGGGGCCGGAGAAGTGACGGCCCGGCAGGAAGCTGGTCTCCAGGTAACCATTGGCCCGCTCCACCAGCCCTTTCGTTTCTGGATCGCGGGGGCGGCAGAGGTAGATCCTGGTGGAGAGCAGGCCCGCGAACGCGGCGAACTCGCCGGTCACCTTCCCGCGGCCGATCCCGGACTCGTTGTCCCAGACCAGCATCTTCGGGACGGCGCCCCAGGCGGACAGCAGCCGCCAGTGCCCGTCGATCAGGTCCCCGGTCCGCCGCGAGGGCAGCATCCTCGCGGCGATCATCCGCGAGTAGCCGGACACCATCACCAGCACCGGCGGCTGCCCGGTCTGCCCGTAGCCGAGCGGGATCTCCGCGTCGGGGAACCACAGGTCGCACTGGGCCAGCTCACCCGGCCGATACGTCGTCCGCGACACCGGGTCCACCGGGATATAGGCGGGACGCAGGTCGCGGACCCGCTCCTTGAGCACGGTCATCCCGCGGTCCCAGCCGATCCGCTCGGCGATCACCGTCGCGGGCATCGTCGGCGTCTCCCGCAGCAGCTCGCGGATCTGCACCTCGACCGCGTCCACCACCGAGCCCTTGGCCGGCCTCTCGTACTTCGGCGGCCGGTCGTGCGCCAGCGCCCGCTTCACCGTGTTCTTCGAAATGCCCAGATGGCGGGCGATCGCCCTGATCGGCATCTGCTCGGCCCGGTGCAACCGACGGATCTCTGCCCAGTCCTCCACAAGGATCACCTCTTCCTCCTGACCTTGATCAACAAGGCCAGAGTCAGACGAAGATCACCAAGAGGGTCAGTTTTGATACGCCGTCAGAGGGTCAGCGTTCGGCCGTCGTCGAGAAGCCCCTGGATGCCCGCCCTCGGCTGATCACCGGTCCCGCCAACCGGCAATCACGCACGCCTCCGGACCGAGACACCTATCCAGTCACCGGCAATCTTGGTGCGCATGCTTCTCCCCTAGTGGTGTAGGTGGAATCGAGCCGACCTTCCCTCAAGGCCGGGGCGAGCGTGGTCATTTGCTTCCAGAACGGCGATGCCGGGATAGTGCATACGGGGTTGGACTCTATCCGCAGTCAACGGAGCAGTGGGGCCGTACGCCGAAGGCCAGCGGCCGCAAGCTGGAAGGCCGCACGTGGGACCAGATGCCGCTGCCCGCGGCAGTATGAGGACGTGAACCACGGTGGTCCTCACCTTTGGCTTTGCCCGCGCCTCGCTGACCTGCTTGTTTCGCCGTCCGGAGACCGCCGGGCAATTCGCGTGGTCACACGGCCGTCTCTTATGCCGGTCCGGTGTACGGAGTGAGTGCGTAGGTCGGGGCGGACTGTCAGTGGCGGCATCTACTTTGCTCAACACCATTGGGGTGACGATGGTAGACATCCGGGCCGTGCGCTGGGATTCCAGCGCACGGCCCGGCAGTTCAGGTGGCCCGCTCAGGAGGCGGGTTCGTACGTCACCGTCTGGTCCGGGCAGCCCGAGGCGCCACCTTCCAGCGCGGCGAGCTCGGTGTCGTCGACGGCGAGGTCCCAGCGGAGCTTGGTGCCCACCCACTCGACGAGGTACCGGCAGTGGACGTCGGCGGCGGGTGGCAGCCATTCGGCGGGGTCCTGGTCGGCCTTGCTGCGGTTGGAGCGTGCCGTGACGGCGACGAGTGACTGGTCGGCGCCCTGGTCGTTGGCGTATGCCTCGCGGCGCTGCGGGGTCCAGGCCGATGCGCCACTGTCCCATGCTTCGGCGAGGGGCACCATGTGGTCGATGTCGAGCCCGGACGCCGACGTCACGACGGTGGCGTCGTAGTACGACCACCAACTCCCGCCGGTCAGCCGGCAGCCGGGCCCGACGGTGGGCGGGTCGACCGCCTCATGGATGAGAACTTCGGCGCGGGTGTTGCAGCCGTCGGCCGGATCGTCGCCGGTGTTCCAGTGGCGGAACTTGTCCCGGCTGTAGCCGTTGCGAGACTCGGTGGCCACGGGCAGGTGGGCGACGGCCTCGGTCAGGGGCAGAGTCTCCGCAGCATGGGCAGGGGATGTGACCGAGAGGGGCATGACAGCGAGTGCAGCGGCAGTGAGACCGCGCAGGACAGTACTGATCATGTGCCGTTGATAGCCCCGGCGAAGGGGCGTGATCAGCGGTTTCCCCGAGGCGCCGCTCGTGTGAGTGGAAAGGTCATACCGGAGAAACGAAATGCCCTGCCGCCCTCCTTGTGGGATGCGCCGGACGCCACGAAGCCCGAGCTCGGTGCTGACGGGCAGCCCTATCAGATACACGGGTACGGGTACGTACCCGTACCCTAGGGAGATGGGAAGGAGCACAACGATGTCCGATGCCAACGTCCGTATCCCCGAGGAAGCCAAGGACCGGCTGGCCGCTATAGCTGCTGCTGAGGGTCTGTCCCTGCGCGCGTATCTCGCCCGTCTCGCGGAGACGCTGCTGACTCCGGCCGAGCGGGCCGAGCGGGCGGAGAAAGCCCGGGCCGCTCTCAAGGAGTGGAACGGCTACGCGCCGACCGCCGCCGAGGAACACGACCTGGACAGCGAGCTGGACCGGCGCCTGGCCCAGGTCACGAGCCGATGAGCGACGCCGTGCACATCGTCCTGGACGACACCGCGATGGCCGCAGCCGGCCAGGGCAACGTCCTCGCTTCCCGTCTGATCCACCGCGCCCACGCCGAACCGGGCTGGTTCCTGTACGCCCCGGCATGCGCGTTAGTCGAAGCCGAACGCGCCCGGCCCGGCACGGCCGAGCACCTGGCATCCCTTCCCGGCATCACCGTCCTCGATCTGGACCTGGCTGCCGCCCTCGTTGTAGCGCGGCAGAACACGTGGGCGGCGGCGCACAGCCACTACACGGCGCAGCCCGCCCCGGACCGTCCCGACGGCGCGATCATCGCCACCACCGCCCCGCACCGGTGGGCAGGAGAACCGGTCCGCGTACTGGACCTCACTCCCTGACCACAACAGCAGACGCATGCGGCCCCGCCTGATCCGGCGGGGCCGCCGTTGTTCACTGGGTCGCGCGTAGGTGCTCGCGCCGGGCGGTGACGAGTCCGCGCCACCGCGCGCGGGTGGCCTGTTCGCTGCCCAGCCATTGCGGCGGGGCATGGTCGGCAGGCAGTGGGAGGTCGGCCATGAAGTGGGCGATGTCGGTGTAGTAGGCGTAATTGCCGGATTGGGTGAGCCGGCGCAGTCGGGCAATGCCCACCTCTAGTTCGTCGTGGGAGCCTCGTACGGCGTGGTGGAAGCACACGGCCAGATCGAGGGTGGTTTCCACGGAAGCGAGTCCAGCGATGCTGATTTCGGAGCGCAGGAGTGCGGCGCGGTCTTCCCAGTCACCGCTCTGCCCGGCGTCCCGTACGAGGGCGGCGATCTGGGCGTTGATACGGGAGGCACGGATGTTGACTCCGGCCAGGAGTTGTTCTGCGAGCTGGAGTTCGTTGTCGGCCTGGTCCGGATCGGTGAAGGCGAGGGCGAGGGCGCGCATCGCCTGAGCGGTGGCGGCCTCTCCCGCTACCGAGTGCTGTTCCGCTTCGATACGGCCCAGCTGGTAGGCGGCTGCTGCCTGCACCATGTCGCCCTGTACCCACCACACCTCAGCGAAGACCCGGTGGTGCCGGCCCTCCCACCCGAGCGTCTCGGCGACTTCGAGGGCGGTGGGGAAGTCGCCGGCGAGGCGGGCCAGGTGAGCGAGGCCGCGCCGTGCAGCGGGGCCGAGGCGGCCGCCGCCGTCGATGACTTGCTGCATGCCTTGGCGGGAGGCGTCGCTGTGTCCGAGGTCGCGTTGAGCCTTGGCCAGGTAGTAGACGGCCATGTCGTGAAGGTCGGCGGGGAGCAGGCGGGCGGTGATGACGGCGGTGAGCCGGTCGGCGGTGTGCTGGCGGTGCTCGTGCTGGCGGCGGGCCAGTGAGCTGAGGGTTTCGACCAGGGCGTCGGAGGGCGTTTGCAGAGAGGCTCCGTCCGTCCCTTGCCGGGCGGGTGGCGCGAGCGGCTCCCAGACAGAGTCGCTGATGTAGGCCCAGGCTGCATCGGCAAGCCAGTCGAGGTCGAGACGGAAATCTCGGGCAATGGCCAGGCCCTGGCGCAGGCAGCCGACCAGAAGCAGCCGACCGGGTCCGGTGCCTTGGGCCCACTGTTCCCCGAGTGCAGCGAAGGCCCGCTGGGCGGCCTGAGCCCAGTCCTGGGGTGACCAGCGGTCGTCCGTCGCGTCGTCCGCGCCTCGGATGGTGGAGCGGATCAGGTCGTGGAGGTGATACCGCCAGAGGCTGAAGGGGTTCTCCCGGACGAAGGGCCGCTCCACCAGACGAAGGGCGGGCGCCTGCTGGGTCATGCCCGCGGCCCGGGTCGCGAGGTCCAGGTCGAAGGCGTCCAGGAGGCTAACCGATCGCAGGACGTGCCGTTCCTCGGGCGTGAGGTCGGACAGGGTGCGGGCAACCAAGGCGGGGAAGTCGTGGTCGAAGTCGCCGGGCACTGGGGTGCGGCCGCTGCGGCTCAGCTCGAGGAAGCGGGCGACGGACAGCTCGAGGTAGAGGGGCAGGCCGTGCGAGCGGGCGGTGATGACCTGCCGCATCGGCTCGCAGATGAGGGGCTGGCCGTCGCGGGTGAGGCGGCGGGCGAGGTAGTCGTCGCAGTCCTCGGGGGAGAAGTCGCCGATCAGCACCTGCCGTACGCTGGCCCGGGCGGGAGTGCGGGTGGCTGGCGCGGCGGTGTGGGCGAGGCCGGGCCAGGCGGCGGGGCCGGTGTAGTCGAGCTGGCCCTGCAGGGCGGGGTCGGCCCACTGCAGGCGGGAGCGGCCGGTGATGACCCAGAAGGCGTTGGGCAGCAGCCACACGGTGCGCTGGATGAGCCGCTCCAGGTCGCGGCGGGTGCGGTCGCCGATGTCCTCGAATGTGTCGAGCAGGACGACCGGCACCACACGTTTGCCCTCGGGGAGTTGGGCGAGCTCCCATGCGAGCAGGTGCGGGTAGAAGGACAGGGCGTCCAGGTCGGGTTCGGCCTCCAGCAGGTCCGCCAGCCGTTCGCACCCGGCCAGGGCCCGTACGGTCTGGCGGCGTTCGCGCAGCGCGCCGATCAGGGCGCCAGTGAGGGCGCCGACGGCCGAGCCGATGGTGCCGGGCAGCATGAGTGCCTGGGCGACGTCGGCGAGCGCGGACTGCATCTGCTGTGGCAGGGCTTGGCCGAACCGGGAGCCGAGCCCTGCGCGGCGCAGGTACTCCTCCAGCGGTTCGCCGGGGTGGTTGGCCTCCCAGTAGCGGCGCAGGGCCAGGTCGAAGGCGGGCAAGGGGCGGCCGATCCGGGTGAGGGCGGCCCGGATGGTCAGCACGATCTGCTCGAAGTCGGTGCCGGCGGAGCGGGCGAGGTCGATGCGTACGGGGAGGATCCGGTCGGCCGGCCAGCCAGGCTCACCCCACTGGGAGGGCCTGCGTCCGGCGTCGGTGAGGGCCGCCTCCAGCATCCGGGAAAGGGTTGTCTTGCCGATGCCGCCCACTCCGTGGAAGACGAGGACGTGGTTGCGGGGCGCCTCGAGGTCCTCGGGGTCGAAGCCGGGTGCGCTGAGGTGCTGGAGGTGCTCGGTGAGCGCGGTCGCCGCGGTCTCCCACTGTGAGGAGCGGTTGGTGAAGGCCTCGTCAGCCTGCACGCTGCGGTCGTTCGTACTGAACAGGGCCCTGAGATCCCGGCCTGTCACGTCCACCCCCGAAAGATGATCACCAGCAGGTTCAACCTATGCCCGTACAGGGCAGTTTGGGGAGTCGGCCTTCCGTCAGCAGCGTCGGCCACGATGATCGCAAAGCAGTGGTCAGCACTGCGAACCCGTCATGTCCTGGTGGACGCAGAAGTACCGCACGCCGGACATCTTCGAGTGCTGGTGGGTGTGGTGGGGATAGCACCAGCCCACCCCCGCCCTGGACCGAAGCCGACTAGCCGGCCCTTTTCAGCTTGTCCAGCGTGTCGTACGGGCGTCCAGGTTCGCGGTCCTTCGGCCACGGAGCAGCCGCGACATCCCGGTCCAGGTGCCGGCTACCGGCGTCGACCCGCACGGTGTGCAGCGGGTTGACCTCCACGGGTGGCTGGCCGACCATCGCACGGATGCGGTTGCGGCCAGCGATCTCGTCTTGCTTCCGGGGGGCTTCGCAGGGCAGGCCAGGCTGCGCACCGCAGTTGGTGCAGCGCCGCGCGAGGGCGTACTCGTACAGGGACGGGAATGCAGGGTCCTGGGTCATGGCTCCATCGTCCCTGGCTGCACGTCACGGTCCGGCTACGGCGCCTCCAGAGGGGCCTCCCTGCGGCGCAGAATGCCCCGACAGGCTCCGAACCACCCGGGGGACCCATGCGCCGCACTACCACCGCCACTGCCGCCGTTCTCGTCGTCCTGCTGACCGGAGGCTGCTCCAACACGGGCGGAGACGGCAAGCCAGCCGGGTCTTCCCCGTCGGGCACGACCGGGGGCCTGTCGGCGAAGTGGGCGCCAAAACTGGCAGCCGTCACCGACGGCAAGAAGACCGTATGCAACCAGGTCGGGGACCAGGGGTGCGCGGAGCATCTGACAGACATCGCGCTCGCCGTCGGCGACCTGGAGCGGGACGTCAACGATGCCGGCGGCAGCAGCCGCTACCCGCGGACCCTGGCCGAACTGGGCAGGGTGAACGATGCCGTCGACGCGTACACGGAACACGAGTGCCTGGGGGATGAGAACGCGGGGATCGCGGGGTCTCCGTGCCCGGATGACGCGCAGACGATCCTGACTGGGGGGAAGACGCTGCCGCTGGCGTTGAAGGCCGACGAAGGCGCCTGAGTGGCGTCCCCAGACCCGAGGTCCAGGGGCGCCGTACGCACGTTCAGGAATTGAGATCGCATTCTGGCCGGGTCACTGGGCAGAGCCCACTGCAGAACGGTCCGACGGCCTCGCGTGTCAACCGTCGCGTCCGGTCGCTGCGGCCCGTTTCAAGCCGGCCTAGCTACGACTCCACGGCCAGTCTCTGGTCGTCGTCACTTGATGATTGAGGTCTCGTTGGCTTCTGGCAGCAGAAGCATGCCTTCCGGGTCTGCCGGGTCCCTTCCGTACTTCACCGCAAGGCAGCCTCTGGTCGTGCATCGCCTGGCCCCGTGATCATGCGGATAGCCTGTCTGAGCAGACAGCCACTTCTTCTCCTCCGCAGTCAGCGGTCTGTGTTCGGCTTCTTCGCCGCAGGTTGTGCAGTGCTCTCTCCGGTCCCTTGGGGCGCCCGAAGCGAATCCTGGTGGCTCATCCAGCGGTGGCAGCTGCAGGCCGCGAACTATCCGTTGCCTGATGGCTCTGAGCAGTCTGCGCAGGGGTGGGACGACCAGCAAGGTGGGCAGCGCGACGCTGATGTAGGCAACGATGATCAACAGGTGTGCCACGGACTGGGGTACGTCCAATAGCAGTTCCGGGTGCGGATGGCCGGCTCGGCTCGCTGCGGTGTAGCGGCGGAGAGTCACTCCGCCCGCAGCGCAGGCGAAGATGACGGCCACGACTGGGGCCGCGGTGAGCGTGGTCTTGAGGGCAGCCACCGCCCGTGAGACGTGGGTGGCAACCGTTCCCGGGCGCTTGTGCGCCGCCTGCGCGTATTCGGCCTGAGACCAGCCCAGTCCTTTGGTCGCCCATACTGCCGCACGCTGTTGCGCAGGCAGGTTGGCCAGGGCGTGGCGCCCCTCGCATCGATCGGAGATCACATCGCTTGCATCGTCGGCCTCCAGCCGGAGATCGGCCTGCGACGCCTCTGCCGCCTGCTCGTACCGCGCCCGTCGTGTGTGCTCGAGGATCTCCCGCTTCACGATCTGGAACAGGTAGGCCCTGGGCTGCTCAATGCGGGCTGGGTTGCGACAGGCCTTGACGAAGGCGTTCCCCACGACGTCCTCGGGGTCGATGAACGATTGCGGGACGTTCGCCGCACGCAGCTTCTTACGCGCATACCCCACCAACTCGCCGTAGTGGCGGGTGTGGACCTCCTCCAGGGTGAGGCCCACACCCGGGCCCGCCTCAGCCATTGCGTCGGCCCCTGCGCCGCTTGGAGCCGGGAGGGGGGCCGCCGCGCTGAGCTCTGATGATCTCTGCCTTCCCAGCGTCGCGGGTCCTGTCCGCCTTGCTGTTGATGAGCGAGGTGATGCTCGGCAGCAGGAAACCCAGGACGACGAGCAGGAGGGTGAGGGGATCCATCTTCTTCTCCTTCGGATAGCGGCCCTGGTTGCCCCGCTCGGGAGCGGCCGTCACCACTGAAGAGGGACGAGTCCGGGATTCTCTTTACACGTCGTCGAAGTCTTTCCAGGTTCCCGGCCGTAGGACAGGGGATGCCCCAGGAAGGGCGCGTATCAACCGCCTGAGCGGGCCGTCAGCCACATGAACCTTCCCGCCCAGAGCACGCTCCGGCGCCGTGGCAAGGGCGGCTGTCGAGAGGGCGAGGAGGACAACGGCGACTCCCATTCATGATCAAGATCGAGGGGTTTGCCGTGTCCGGCACACCAGACGAGCCCGACTTCTCCGGCCTGGAAGGCGGCGAGGAGCAAGGGGCGCAGGACGCCGTCCAGGAGGTGGTGAACTGGTACAACACCCAGATCATCGCGGAGCGCCGCGCACCCGTGCCCGACGAGGAGCGGATCGAGGAGCTGAAGGCGGGCCGTCAGGCCGCGCTCGCTGACCAGGCGCAGCTGGCGACCGCCGACCCGGAAGAGGCCGAACAGATCGCCGCCGCCTATGCGGCGCGGCTGAAGAAGCTCAACGAGTCGTAGCCCAGGGTCCGTCGTGGGACGGGCAGGGGCCAGACGGACGGGTGTGGCCGGTCGATGCGGGCCGGCTGCACCCGAGGCGGCATCAGGGGCCGGGCGAGCGCGGCGATCTCGTCCAGCTCGGCCCGGTGCTGCGGGAGCGCCCGGCGCAGTGCCTGGTGGAGGCGGAGGAACGCGGCGGCCTCCTGTTCGGTGTACGGGCGGAGCCGTTCCGCCGTCAGCGCCCACGACGCCCGCCCGGCGCCGCCGGCTTCGTGGCGCAGCAGGACGTGGCCGTCCCGGCGGATCACGGTCACGGCCGCGACCTGCGGGTGCCGCTCAGCGACGGCGACGGCGTCAGCAAGCGCGCGGAAGCAGGTGTCGTGCCCGGCGCGGGTGGTGAACCGGCCGGTGCCGCCGCGCTGCAGGGCCCGGGCGTAGCGCAGCGCGGTGGCGAGCCGGCTGTCGGCTTCGCGTACGGCCAGGACCACGAGTTCGACGGGATGGTGCTGCTGCGCGTACGGAAACCGGCGGTGGTCTCGCGCTCCGCGCGGGTGGAAACAGCGTGACTGGGTAGGTGTCTCGGTCCGGAGGCGTGCGTGATTGCCGGTTGGCGGGACCGGTGATCAGCCGAGGGCGGGCATCCAGGGGCTGCCGCGCATGGCCTGGATGAGGACGTCGAGCATGGGCTGCTCGTGTCGGGTGGCGGTGGCCAGGTAGGTGCGGATCGCGGCGAAGTCCTGCGCGCCGTGCAGCGTGCGCAGGCAGCCGGAGACCTTGATCCGCAGCTTGGCCATCCTGATCGTCTGTTCGGCTGGGTTGTTGTCGAACGGCAGTGTGAGGTCGTGGACCCAGCGCAGGTAGTCGTTCCAGCGCTTCGTCAGCCGTCTGAACAGGGCGTGGTACTTCGCCTCGGTCTTCGAGCTGCGGGTGGCGGTCGCCTTCAGCCCGTCGGCCACCGCCTGGGCCAGCGCCCCAAGCTCACCGTCCTTCACGGACACGGCGATCGCGTCGAGCCCGTCCGCTCGGGCCTCTTCCGCGGCCTTCTTCAGGGCCAGCACGGCGTCGATGGCGCGGTAGGCCGCGCACCGGGCCTTCTCGCTGCCCCGCTCGGTGACCGCGACCAGTTCGCGTAGTACGTGTGCCGAGCACAAGGCGTGTTCGGCCTGCGGGTAGGAGTCGTAGGGCGCCCAGGCGTCGTGCATGGCGATGCCGGTGAAGCCGGGCAGTATCCCGGCCGCGTCGATGCCTTCGCGACCGCGGCGGCGGTGCACCGACAGGTGTACGAACTGGCCGCTGGAGGCGGAGTGCAGCCAGTGCAGGCACCCGGCGGTGCGGAACCCCGTCTCGTCGAAGAACGCCACCGCCGCGCCGGCGACCTTCCCGGCCACGAGACGGCCGAAGGCATCCAGCCGGCTCGCGCAAGTGCGTACCCACGAGGCCACCGTGCCCGGCGCGACGGACGCGTCGAAGAGGTCTGCCAGGGCGGTGGCGGTGCGGTCCTTGGACAGGAACTGGCCGTGCATCAGGTAGACGCCGGCGGCCGCGAGACGGGGACCGTACTGCACCGGGGCCCGCACGCCCTCGGGACCGGAGGCCTTCTCGCTCCGCCCGCACGCGCACCGGCAGGTCAGGACCTGATGCTCGGTGACCTCCAGGCCGATACGTTCGGGCAGGTCGAAGACCTGACGCCGCTCGATACCGGCCACGACGGCCCCGGCCAGGTCCGCACCGCAGCCGGCGCAAGGGCCGTGGGGCCGGTGCTCGACCCGGTGGTCGGGGTCCGCGACCTGCCGCAGCGTGATGCCCTTCTGGCCTTTCGGGCGGCCCGGCCCCCGCCCGGACTTCCCACGCAGAGACTTCGGAGCCGGTTTCGCCAGTCCGTCCGAAGACGGCGGCCTGGAAGAGTTCGCCGAGTTCTTCCCCAGCCGGGCCGTCAGGTCCACGACCTGACCCTCCAGTACCACGATCCGTTCCCGCGCCGCGGCGAGTTCCTCACGCAACTGCACCACCAGAACAGCGAGTTCCTCATAAGAAGGCGGCACAGCAGCATCAGACACGAGACAGATGATCACCGATCCAACTGACAAGATTCAACTCATCCCGCCAGGAGCACCTATCCAGTTACGCCGACTCAACCGCGGCGGCGACCGCCAGGCCAACGCCGCCCTCTACCGGATCATCCTCAGCCGCCTGCGCTGGGACCACCGCACCCAGAACTACCTGCAACGACGCCTCACCGAGGGCAAGACACGCCGTGAGATCATCCGCTGCCTGAAGCGATACATCGCACGAGAGATCTACCGGCTCATCGTCCCCACGAGGCAGGCGACCGACCATCCAGCCCCCGCACAAGCCACTGCTTGACATCCATAGGGGCATCAACGCCCTTTCGAGGGGTGCGACGCGCAGAATGTGGACGACTCTCGTTGCGCCTTCAATGTCCCGCGTCGTCAACGCCCCGGCAGAGGGGCTGCAGGGCCCGGCAGGCGGGCCGAACGGCCCTCTCTGCCCGGGCCCGTCGGCATCGGTCAGCCGTCCCAGGCCCAGTCGGCGACCTCCGGCAGGTCGGTGCCGTGGGCGCGGATCCAGTCGTGGTGGCGCAGCCGGGCGTCCTCCATCCGCTGGCGTACGGCGGCGGCGCGCACCGCGAGGCCGGGCACGCGGTCGATGACGTCCATGACCAGGCGGTAGCGGTCGAGGTCGTTGCGGACCACCATGTCGAACGGCGTGGTCGTGGTCCCGATCTCCTTGTAGCCGCGCACATGCAGGTTCTTGTGACCGGTGCGGCGGTAGGCGAGTCGGTGGATCAGCCACGGGTAGCCGTGGTAGGCGAAGATCACCGGCTTGTCCGGCGTGAAAAGCCCGTCGTACTCGAAGTCACCCATGCCGTGCGGGTGTTCCTCGCTCGGCATCAGCCGGGCGATGTCGACCACGTTGACGACGCGGACGGCGAGCTCGGGCAGGTGCCGGCGCAGCAGCTGAGCTGCGGCCAGCACCTCCTGAGTGGGCACGTCACCGGCGCAGGCCAGCACCACGTCCGGCTCGCGGCCGTTCTCGGTGCCAGCCCACTCCCAGATCCCGGCTCCGCGCGCGCAGTGGGCGCGGGCTTGCTCCATCGTCAGCCAGTCGAAGCAGGGCTGCTTGCCGGCCACGATCACGTTGACGTAGTCGCGGCTGCGCAGCGCGTGGTCGGCCACCGAGAGCAGGGTGTTGGCGTCCGGCGGCAGGTAGACCCGTACGGCCTCGGGGCTCTTGTTGAGGATGTGGTCGACGAAGCCGGGGTCCTGGTGGGAGAAGCCGTTGTGGTCCTGGCGCCACACGTGCGAGGTGAGCAGGTAGTTGAGGGAGGCGATGGGGGCGCGCCAGGGCAGGCGCCGGGTCACGCGCAGCCACTTGATGTGCTGGTTGACCATCGAGTCGACGATGTGCACGAACGCCTCGTAGCAGGAGAACAGCCCGTGCCGACCGGTCAGCAGATAACCCTCCAGCCAGCCCTGGCAGGTGTGTTCGGAGAGGATCTCCATCACCCGGCCGTGCGGGTCGAGGTGTTCGTCCACGTCGAGAGTGCCGGCCTGCCATGCCTTGCCGCTGGCCGCGTAGACGGCCTGGAGGCGGTTGGAGGCGGTCTCGTCGGGGCCGACGAGGCGGAAGTCGCGCCGGCCGGCGGTGTTCCGCATGACGTCTTCCAGCAAGTCGCCGAGGACGCGGGTGGGTTCGTGCAGGGTCGCTCCGGGTTTGTCGACGGGGACGGCGTACCGCTCCAGCGGGGGCAGGGGCAGTTCGCGCAGCATCAGACCACCGTTGGCGTGCGGGGTGGCGCCCAGGCGGCGGTCACCGTCCGGGACGCAGGCCAGAACGTCGGCGACGGGGCGGCCGTGCTCGTCGAACAGCTCCTCGGGACGGTACGAACGCAGCCACGCCTCCAACTGCCGCAGGTGTTCCGGGTTGTCGCGGACGGCGGCCAGCGGGACCTGATGGGAGCGCCACGTGCCTTCCACCGGCAGACCGTCGACCTCGGCCGGGCCGGTCCAGCCCTTCGGCGTGCGCAGCACGATCACCGGCCAGTGAGGGCGCTCGGTCGCGCCGTCCTCGCGTGCGGCGCGCTGGAGCGCGGCGATGCGGTCCAGGGCGGTGTCCATGGCCTCAGCCATCGCGCGGTGGACGGCGATCGGGTCGTCGCCGGTCACATGGATGGGGTCGTGGCCGTACCCCTGTAGGAGCGCGTCGAGTTCGGGCTCAGGGAGCCGGGCGAGCACGGTCGGGTTGGCGATCTTGTAGCCGTTGAGGTGGAGGATCGGCAGGACGGCCCCGTCGTGCACGGGGTCGAGGAACTTGTTGGAGTGCCAGGAGGCGGCCAGCGGGCCGGTCTCCGCCTCGCCGTCGCCGACGACACAGGCGACCAGCAGGCCGGGATTGTCCAGGGCGGCCCCGTAGGCGTGGGAGAGGGAGTAGCCCAGTTCGCCGCCCTCGTGGATCGAGCCCGGTGTCTCGGGCGCGACGTGGCTGGGGATGCCGCCGGGGAACGAGAATTGCTTGAACAGTCGGGCCATGCCGGCCGCGTCCTGGGTGATGTCCGGGTAGGTCTGGGTGTATGAGCCGTCCAGCCAGGAGCCCGCGACTACCGCGGGGCCGCCGTGGCCGGGGCCCCAGATGCACAGGGTGTCCAGGTCACGGGCCTTGATGATGCGGTTGAGGTGGGTGTAAACGAGGTTCAGCCCGGGCGAGGTGCCCCAGTGGCCGAGCAGCCGCGGCTTGACGTGCTCCGGGCGCAGCGGCTCGCTCAGCAGAGAGTTCGCCATGAGGTAGATCTGGCCGACGGACAGATAGTTCGCGGCGCGCCAATGCGCGTCCAGCAGCCTCAGCTCGTCGTCGGAGAGCGGGGTCGGCGTCCGCTGGGTGTCGACGGACATCATCAGGTCCCTTCCGGATCGGGGTCGGTCGGAGGTGCATGCGGGTCCGTACCTCCCCACCCTCCCCCGGTCCGCCGGGTACCCGACAGGGCCGACCGGGCCATCCCAGGACCGCTGTGTCCGTCATCCGGTCGCCGGCACGAGCACGACAGGGGGTGCTGGGCCAGAATTCCAGTCCGGTATCGGCTGAATCGCATGCTGCCCTCACTGCCCCGGCCCGGATACGCTTCCCAGCAGGAGCTTCGCCCGTTTCGCCGACTCCGGCCGACGACGGGCTACCGTTCCTCCTCTTTCGGCCCCCAGCCCCCCGGGTCGCAGTGACTATCCGACCACTGTGAGCGGCTGGAGCCGCATCGCCGACAACGCAGCTCCAGCCCTTCGTCCTCCCCAGCCCTGCTTCGAGCCCGGGATGAACTCCCACACACCCCGGGAGGGTCGGTGAGGACGGCCAGTGCGAGACGGCGACGGTAGGGGAACCAGCGCCGTCCTCGCACCTCGCGGCCGCCGCCGATGCTCGCCCGCATCCGGCGGCGGCCGTTGACGAATTTCCCCAAAGCGCCCTGAGATGCGCTTCAACCGCCCACCACTGCTCCCCGCGGCAATCTGCACGCATCCCTCACAAGCGCCCGGCCAGAGGCGAACTCTCGCAACACGGCCCGAAGTGCACCGAGATGCGCTCACTACGAATCACTTCAGCGAAACACTGGCACCCAGAGCGTCTCAACGGCCCCGCGCTGAAACTCGTTGGACGGCCTGTCTCATGGCATCGACCGCCAGGCCGTCCGTTCTCCTTGCACTCCCCAGTGTCCTCCCGTTCAACCCATCGGAGTACCCTTTGACGACAGTTGGCGCAAACAGACCTCGTGCATGCAGATAACCAAGACTCGCTCGCCAGCACGCCAACCAGACAAGCTGTCAGCCAAGCTGAGTCTGGTGATCTGGAGCATTTGCGGCTGAGGTCGGCGAACGCATTTGGGCTCTGCCCGTCTCCCCGGCGGCGGTGAAGTTCCTGCAGTGGCACTGTCAAGTTTGACGTGTCAGATGATCAAGAAGGAATATCCCGATTCAATGCCGCCTGTGGCTCTCGATTCAGCGCTTCAGTCGTGGATTCGAAGGCGAAAATCGAGGATCACCTTCTTGATTACCTGATGGCCCGTCAAGCTTGACAGTGCCTGGTTGCGGTGTGGGCCAGGGGGTGTGGTGGGTGAGGCGGATGTGGCCGTCCGGGGTGTGGTGCAGGCCCAGCTGGTGGTTATGGTCGGGGCCTGTCGGGTCTGGGTCCGGTGTGGGGGTGGGCTGCTGGAGTCGGCCGGTGTGGGCGGCGGGCAGCCAGGCGGGTGTTCCGCCGGGCGGGTGTTCGAGGTGGTCGGTGACGGTGAGGGTGATGCCGGCTGGGTCGGTGTGGATCCACAGCCGGTAGCGGGAGTGCTGGCTGTGCCCGTTGAGGTAGTGGGCGGCCACGGTGGCCGTGTCCCCCAGGTGCTGGGCGAGCGGGGGCGGGGCGCCGATCGCGGCCAGCAGGCTGCGGGCGGCCTGGCCCACGAGCGTGTGGGTGCGTACGGCGCGTTCAATCTCCACGGTGAAGGACAGCCGGAGCAGGGACGGCCCCGGCTGTCCTGCGGTGCGTGGGGCGGGGATGGCGGTGGGGCGGATGGCGCGCGGCATGGCTGGCACTCCCGCTGAAAGGGCGTGGCGGGCGGCCGGGGAGGCGGGGCCAGTGCAAGCGCCTCCCCCGGGCCGCAGGGCTGCAGCATTGGCCGGGTCCGGGGCCATCGGGCACGTTAGGCCCCGTGGCCGGGCGCGCCCAGGGGTGTGTTCGGCCATCCGGTGGTACGCAGGCACAACGCCAGCCAGATTACGCCTAATTGACGATCCGTCATGTCAAGGGGACTGGGTTGGATTTCATCCCTATAGGGGAATGCCGTCTCGTGTAAGCCGTTTCTGCGGTTTGCCCGTCAGGGCAGCCCTCTAGGCTGGCCGCGCGCTGCCACCCCGGACCCGGTGGTCTTCCCTTTATGACCGTCGCGCCGCCCGTTCCCGGGGCAGGGCTCGGGTGGCCTGCCGTTTTCAGGCGGTACCGCCATGCACCAGCACACCACACCCGCCTTCGGGCACATCCGCATCCACCGTGCGGACTGCTGCACCGTCATCGCGTTCCACGGTGAGATCGACATCGCGGCCGCAGCCGCCATCACCCCCCGGCTCGATGCTGCCACCGCGATCCCCCGCTGTCGTATCGTGCTCGACCTGGGCGGGGTGGAGTTCATCGACGCCTGCGGGCTGGGGCTGCTGTGCCGGGCCCGCCTGCGGGTCATGGCAGGCGGCGGACGGCTCGTGCTCGTCTGCGACCACCCCCGCACCCTGCTCCTTTTGCAGATCACGGGCATGGACAGCGTGTTCACCGTGACGGCATCAATGGCCGAGGCGCTGGACCAGTGTGCCGGTCCCGCGGCCGACTGACGTCTGCCGGGGCCGGGCGGCGAGCAGACAGGGAACCACCCGTGCCCTTGCGGGGCGACGGCGTCCGATGCCATCTGACGGCGGGCCCATCGCAGGCGGCGGCCTGCCCCGGCAGGGGCGGAAGAGGGCTGAAACACGTCCCCGTCCCTCACGCACACAGACGGTCGGAGCGGGCAGGTGTCCCTTGCAAGGACCGGCCCCCGTGCCCCCTTCTGGGGCGGGCAGCCGTTTGCCGTTCCCCATGCGAAAGGAGTGAACTGTGATGCCCGAGTCGTCCCGTGAGGAGCGGCTGGCTGCTGCCTTCGTCGAGCTGGCGGACACTCTGGTCGGCGACTTCGACGTGATCCATTTCCTGCACATGCTCACCGACCACTGCGTCGCCCTGCTCGATATCACCGCCGCCGGGGTGGTCCTGGCCACCCTGCGCGGCGAGCTGGTGGACGTCTGCGCCTCGGACGAACGCGCCCGCGCTCTGGTACTGGCCGGCATCGACTTAGGCGAAGGCCCGCACCTGGACTGCTACCGCCTGGGCCGCCAGCTGCCCGACACCGCGCTGACCCATCCGCACGCGAAGGCGAACTGGCCGCGCTTCACCCCGCGCGCCGCCGAGCTGGGCTTCACCTCCCTCGCAGCCGCCCCGCTCAGACTGCGCGATGAGGTCATCGGCGCGCTCACCCTCTTGCGCACCCGGCCCGGCCCGCTGGACCCGGCCGAGCTGCGCCTGGGCCAGGCACTCGCGGACACCGCCACGATCGGCATCCTCCAGCAGCGCGCCCTGCACGAACAGGCCACCCTCGCCACCCAGCTGCAGACCGCGCTGACCTCACGCATCATCATCGAACAGGCCAAAGGAGCCCTCGCCCACCGCCGGGGCATCACCGTCGACGAGGCTTTCGAGAGGCTGCGCCGCTACGCCCGCCACCACAGACTGCTGCTGACCAAGGTCGCACGCCAGGTGATGGAAAGCGGCACCGACCCTACCCTGGAACCCGAGCAGCACTAATCACACATCACAGACGCCGGCTCGCGCGGCGGGCCAGGGGGAGGGCTCATGGCGGTCAGCGCGGACATGGAACGGCTGCTGCACGAACTGGCCGTCCCGGGTGAAATGCAGCCCGCCGACGCCCTGCGCCAGGCGGACCCGATGCTGAGCCTGGACGGCCTGGCTCTCTCCCTCCTACACGGCGACGGCCTGGAACTGCTGTGGCACACCGGCGAGACGGCCGCCCTGCTGGACGATATGCAGTTCATCCAGGGCCACGGCCCCAGCCACGACGCCATGCACAGCCTGGACCCCGTCCTGGAGACGGACCTCGCCCATGCCCCCGCCGGCCGCTGGCCCGGGCTTGCCGCCGCCGCCGGCGAACTCGCCGTCCACGCCGTCTTCGCTTTCCCCCTCACCCTCGGCGTCATCCGCCTCGGCGTCCTCACCGGCCACCGCCGCATCCCCGGGCCCCTCACCCCCCAGCAGACCACCGACGCCCTGGCCCTCGCCGACGCCCTCACCGAACTGCTCGCCGCCCCCACCACCCCCGCCGCCCCCGCCGTCCGCCACCTGCACCGGGCAGACGTCCATCAGGCCACCGGCATGACTGCCGCCCAGCTCGGCATCTCCCCCGCCGACGCCCTCGCCCGCATCCGCGCCCACGCCTACCGCCACAACCAGCCCCTCCTGGACACCGCCCACGCCATCCTCACCGGACAACTCCGACTTGCAGACAACTCCCGCCCCGCCACCAGCAGTTAGCCACCCCCACCCGGCCCGTGACCGCAAGGCCCCCCCGCCCGCCGGCGAGGCAGCGCTCCCGAACGGATATCCGGGGCACTTCACTCACTCCCGTGAGCGCCCCGGGACGGTTCCAAAAGACCCGCAAAGCCTGGCCCGGAACAGCGGATGGCTCTATCAGGATGGAGGTGTGATTCGTCTGTTTGGCCTATCGGTTTTCGGTTGGGCTGTTCGGCTTACACTCGTCCGGCCGAGAGGCGGCCGTCGAAGAGGACGTCGAACTCGTTGAGAGCGCCCTTCCAGCGGTTGCTCCCAGCGTTGGCGGCCACGTCCGGTGGGGTCGAGGGCGAGGGTGGCCAGGTACAGGCGCTTCAGGGCGGCGAAGCCCAGAAAGTCATACCGTCGTAAGATCTGCCTGTTCCGTGGGGAAGTGCCCGCAGGCCTGGACCGCGCGCCGGTATCGGCTGTTCAAGGCCTCGATGGCGTTGGTGGTGTACACGGCCTGCCGGATGGCGTCGGGCAGGCCGAGGAAGGGCACGAACTCGCTCCAGGCCCGTTGCCAGATCCCGGCGATCGAGGGGTACTTCGTGCCCCACTTCTCGTCGAACTCGGTGAGTTTCAGGCGGGCTTCGTCCTCGTTGACCGAGGTGTAGACGGGCTTGAGGTCGGCCGCGAGTTCGGGCCAGTCGCGGCGTGAGGAGTACCGCAGCGAGGTCCTGATCAGATGAACGACGCAGGTTTGCACCACAGTTTGCGGCCAGACATTGGCGACGGCCTCGGGCAGTGCGGTCAGTCCGTCGCACACCAGCATCAGCACGTCCCGGACGCCTCTGTTCTTGATCTCCGTCAGAACGGCCTGCCAGTACTTCGCGCCCTCGCCGCCCTGGCCGGCCCACAGTCCGAGGATCTCCCGGTAGCCGTCCGCGGTCACCGCAACGGCAACGTAGATCGGACGATTCGCCACATGCCCCTCGCGAATCTTGACGTGCACGCAGTCGATGAACAAGACCGGATACACTCGTCGAGGGGCCGGTTCTGCCAGCTGGTGACCTCGTCCGCGATCACGTCGGTCACCTTCGAGACCAGCGCCGGGGAGACCTCGGCCCCGTACACCTCCGCCAGATGCGCGGTGATGACCCTGGTCGTCAGACCGCGGGCGTACAGCGACAGAATCATCTCGTCGACCTGCCCCAGCCGGCGTGTCCCCTTCGGCACGATCTGCGGGACGAACTCGCCCTTACGGTCCCGGGGCACCTCGAGGGTGACCGGACCGGCCATGGTGGTGACCGTCTTTTCGAAGCTGCCGTTGCGGTTGTTCCCGCTGCCCCGTCCGGCCGGATCCCCCGCCTCATAGCCGAGATGGTCCGCCATCTCGACCTGCAGGGCCCGCTCGATCACCCGCTTCATCATCTGCTGCAGCAGCCCGTCCCGGCCATCCAGACCGATCCCGGACTCCTTCGCGTCCGCGATCAGCGCATCGATCGCCTCCGGCGATAACACCCGCGCCACCCGCTCCGCCGCCTCTAACCGACCGGCCTCGGATTCCTGCCTCGATATCACTGAGCGCCACTTTCTGTTCAGAGCAGGAACCAGACTAGACAAGAGTGATCAGCCACCACTCACACAACCTGGTGTACACCCTCCTGGCGGTTCGAGCTGGAACAGGCGGATGTCTTCCACGTCATGGCCACCACCCGGCACGACACCTCGTCACCCGCTGGTCCATCGACCACCCCGTCCACGACCTGTTTCCCGGCCTGCCGCGGCAGAAATGGAAACGCCGTTCCTGCGGTGAAGGAGCCCACGGCCGGCGGATCTTCGACTGGGCCCGCGTCGAGGTGCGGCCCTGGCACCGCGAGGACCGCCGGCACTGGGTCCTCGCCCGCCGCAGCGTGAGCAGGCCCGAGGAGATCTCCTACTACATCGCCTACTGTCCCGCCGACACGACGCTGGACGAGCTGATCCGCATCGCGGGCAGCCGCTGGGCAGTCGAGGAATGCTTCCAGACCGCCAAGCAGGAATGCGGCCTGGACGACTACCAGGTCCGCCGCTACCCGGGCTGGCACCGCCACATGACCCTGGCCATGGCCGCCCACGCCTGTCTGACTGTCCTGCGGGCCCGCCAGCTCGACACGGACAAAGCAGAAACGGATCCTCCCAGCTCATCCACCTCAGCCTCGCCGAGATCCGACGCCTGATCACCCGCCTCACCAACCGCCGGCCAGCACCGATCCACCACGTCCTGCACTGGTCAACCTGGCGCCGACGACGCCAACATCCGGCCCGCATCAGCCACTACAAACGACGCGGACACAGCCCCTGAAAACTGCCCAGCAATCAGAACAAGCACCGTTGCAGTACTAGAGGACTCCGCCTCCCACCACGCGGGCACGAACTCGCCTACGCCCGGGTCTCCACCACCAAGCAGAGCCTGGAGCGCCAACTCGACGCGCTGAACGCCGCGGGCATCCCCGACGAACGCACCTACGTCGACAAGAAGAGCGGCGCCACCGTCGACCGCCCCGGCCTGGCCGCCCTGCTCACCTACGCCCGCCCCGGCGACGTGATCGTGGTCTACACCCTCGACCAGCTCGGCCGGAACCTGCGCGAAGTCCTCAACCTCGTCCACGTCCTGAGCGAGAAGAACATCGGCGTACGCTCCCTGGCCGACCCGCTGCCGATCAACACCGCCGACGAAGGCATGGGACACATCGCCTTCCTCCTGCTGGCCCTCTTCGCCGAGATGGAACGCACCTTCACCGCCGAACGCGCCGCCCACGCCCGCACCGTTGCCGAAGGTGCCGGCCGTCACATCGGCCGCCCCTTCGCCCACCCCGAAGACAAGATCGAATACGCCAAGCTCCTCAAGGCGCAGGGCAGCAGCCTCGGCCAGATTGCAGCCAAGACCGGCATCCCCAAAACCTCCCTGCACCGCTACCTGAGTGACGGCTGCCGATAGACCTGCCGGCATCATCCGACCGACTCCCTGCCTCGCTTGTGGACTTCCGGTTTCGGTGTGCTCCGGATGTCACGAAGGCACAAGGTTGCATGCTGCGCGCGCCCTTCTGCTTCCGTAACCCCTGCACGCGCCCCGGCGCGAGCTGCTGCACTGGGGAGGGGGAGACCGGGTCTTCCCTGGCGCTCGGCGCGCGCGGCGACACCTGCGCGTGCGAACAATGCGGCGGCTACCCGCGGACGGCAGGCGCTCCGCTAGTTCGCACCCCCTATGACCTTAGAGATCTGGTTGACGAGGAGGACTCAGGGATGTTGCGCCATACCTCGGTGGCTGAGCTGCAGGCCCTCATGAACTCTGAGCCTCCTCCCGGCTTCCCTGAAGTTCGACAATCCGCGGCTAACACGGGAACGAAGACCGATACACCCTGTTTGTACGTATCAACACCTTCCCCGGTAAAGCATCACCAAGCTGCAGACCTGGAGACCTCACTGCGGCAATGGTTACTGGCGACGGGCATCGTCGTCTCCCGCGATCAGGGGGTGACAGCCGACCCGCATCGCACCGTAGAGCGGTTCCTCAAACAGCACGTGGACCTGATCACGCACGCCTGGGGTGATGTCCCATATGGCGCCCATCTACAGGCAGCAGCCAAGTGGTTGGTCATTACCTGGGTCATCGATGACCACTTCGACGACGTGTGGATCCGCACATCGGTTGATCAGGCGCGCACAGTGGTGTCCGCGCTGTGGGACATCCTGGCCACCCAGGGGGCGCCCGCACCCGACTCGCACCCCCTTGTACGAGCCTTCGCGGACCTGTGGGAAGAGACCTGCAGCCTGACCGATCCCACATGGCAAGCGCGCTACCGCCGCTACTACACCGACTGGCTGGAAACAGCACTGCTCAACCTCGAGGAGTTTGAACTGCCCGGAAAAGTACCGTTCATCGCCCAGTACTTGAATCGGCGTGATCGCGACGGAGGGTTGCTGTGCACGGCTGGCTGGATCGAACTCGCCTACGCACTGACCCTGCCTGACGAGGTGTTCCACTCGCCGCAACTCTTCGACCTGCTGATGCGGTTCAACCACATCATCTGCTGGGTCAACGACCTGTACTCGGCTCCTGTCGAAGCCGCAGCAGGCAGCGGCAAGAACCTGATCAGCTGCTACATGGCCTACGAACGCCTGACGCACGCCCAGGCCACCGCCCAAGTCGTCGCACTCTGCAACGCCGAACTACGCACCTTCGAGTTCCTGGCCGGTTCGCTCCACGACCCAGACTGGACCGAGGACACCTGCGTATTCATCCACGGCCTCAAGAAATTCAACAGAGCACTGATCGACTGGACAGTGGCCAGCAGGCGCTACCAACTCACTGCGCAAAGGACCACCGACGTAACTGCTGCTACACCATCACAGGAGAAATGACCGGGCGATATGTCTGCTTGACAGCTGCCTACGGGGGGCTTGTCAAGTTGCTTATGTGGTAGGCGGGTTGTAACTGGATAGGTGCTCCTGGCGGGATGAGTTGAATCTTGTCAGTTGGATCGGTGATCATCTGTCTCGTGTCTGATGCTGCTGTGCCGCCTTCTTATGAGGAACTCGCTGTTCTGGTGGTGCAGTTGCGTGAGGAACTCGCCGCGGCGCGGGAACGGATCGTGGTACTGGAGGGTCAGGTCGTGGACCTGACGGCCCGGCTGGGGAAGAACTCGGCGAACTCTTCCAGGCCGCCGTCTTCGGACGGACTGGCGAAACCGGCTCCGAAGTCTCTGCGTGGGAAGTCCGGGCGGGGGCCGGGCCGCCCGAAAGGCCAGAAGGGCATCACGCTGCGGCAGGTCGCGGACCCCGACCACCGGGTCGAGCACCGGCCCCACGGCCCTTGCGCCGGCTGCGGTGCGGACCTGGCCGGGGCCGTCGTGGCCGGTATCGAGCGGCGTCAGGTCTTCGACCTGCCCGAACGTATCGGCCTGGAGGTCACCGAGCATCAGGTCCTGACCTGCCGGTGCGCGTGCGGGCGGAGCGAGAAGGCCTCCGGTCCCGAGGGCGTGCGGGCCCCGGTGCAGTACGGTCCCCGTCTCGCGGCCGCCGGCGTCTACCTGATGCACGGCCAGTTCCTGTCCAAGGACCGCACCGCCACCGCCCTGGCAGACCTCTTCGACGCGTCCGTCGCGCCGGGCACGGTGGCCTCGTGGGTACGCACTTGCGCGAGCCGGCTGGATGCCTTCGGCCGTCTCGTGGCCGGGAAGGTCGCCGGCGCGGCGGTGGCGTTCTTCGACGAGACGGGGTTCCGCACCGCCGGGTGCCTGCACTGGCTGCACTCCGCCTCCAGCGGCCAGTTCGTACACCTGTCGGTGCACCGCCGCCGCGGTCGCGAAGGCATCGACGCGGCCGGGATACTGCCCGGCTTCACCGGCATCGCCATGCACGACGCCTGGGCGCCCTACGACTCCTACCCGCAGGCCGAACACGCCTTGTGCTCGGCACACGTACTACGCGAACTGGTCGCGGTCACCGAGCGGGGCAGCGAGAAGGCCCGGTGCGCGGCCTACCGCGCCATCGACGCCGTGCTGGCCCTGAAGAAGGCCGCGGAAGAGGCCCGAGCGGACGGGCTCGACGCGATCGCCGTGTCCGTGAAGGACGGTGAGCTTGGGGCGCTGGCCCAGGCGGTGGCCGACGGGCTGAAGGCGACCGCCACCCGCAGCTCGAAGACCGAGGCGAAGTACCACGCCCTGTTCAGACGGCTGACGAAGCGCTGGAACGACTACCTGCGCTGGGTCCACGACCTCACACTGCCGTTCGACAACAACCCAGCCGAACAGACGATCAGGATGGCCAAGCTGCGGATCAAGGTCTCCGGCTGCCTGCGCACGCTGCACGGCGCGCAGGACTTCGCCGCGATCCGCACCTACCTGGCCACCGCCACCCGACACGAGCAGCCCATGCTCGACGTCCTCATCCAGGCCATGCGCGGCAGCCCCTGGATGCCCGCCCTCGGCTGATCACCGGTCCCGCCAACCGGCAATCACGCACGCCTCCGGACCGAGACACCTATCCAGTCACGGCGGGTTGGGGTGTGCCGGTGGTGCGGGCGGTGTCTGGTTCAGGCGGTCGCGGCCATGAGGGTGGTGCCGGTGATCTGGTGCCAGAGGGTGAAGCGGTTGGTCATCTCGGTGCGGTAGGCGGGGGGGCATCAGGTGGCGGCGGGGGCGGAAGTGCGGTGAGATCCGGGAGAAGGAGGCCAGGAGGCCTATTCACGGAGGTTTTCGGCCTGCCGTTCTTGATCGTGAGGACGGCCCTGCTCGGTAGCGTGACGGTTGCGAAGACGTCAGGGAAGCTACCGGGGGCAGGGCCGTTGAGCTGGAACGTTACGACAGGGCTGGAGACGGATCAACTGGACGGGTTGGTGGCGCGGGTCCATCGGGTGCTCGTGGAGGATCCGGACCCGCCGGTGGTGCCGGAGCGGATGTGGGCTCTGGGCCTGTACAAGTCGGTGGTGCTGGTGCTGTTCCTGCTGCGGCAGAACCCGGTCCAGGAGGCGGCGGCCGAGCTGTTCGGCATCTCCCAGGCCACCGTCTCCAGACGGTGGACGGCCCTGCTGCCAGTGGTGGAGAAGGTCCTGGCCTGCCACGTTCCCGACCCGGCCGAGGCCTCGGCCGGGCGGATCGTGCTGGTCGACGGCACCCTGGTCACCACGTGGGACTGGGCCAGCGAGGGCACCACGATGTTCTCCGGCAAGCACCGCGACACCGGGTTCAACCTGCAGGTCGCCGCCACCCTCGCCGGGGACCTCCTCGCGGTCTCCGCACCGGTACCCGGCAGCCGGCACGACATGCACGCCTGGCACAAGTCCGACTTCCCCGAGGCCTTCGCCGGACGCGAGGGCATGGGCGATCTGGGCTACGTCGGCTCCGGCCTGCTCACACCCAGGCGCAAGCCGCCCGGCCAGGAACGGTCCGCAGGAGACAAGGTGGCCAACCGCTCCGTCAACACACTCCGAGCCGCAGTCGAACGGGCCATCGGGCACCTGAAGGACTGGAAGATCTTCACCACCCGCTACCGCGGCCCCCTCACCCGCTTCGCCCTCGTCGCCAAGACCATCACCGCCCTCGCCTTCTACAAGAAAGGCTGGTGAACCCCATGAATAGGCCTCCAGGAACCGTTGGGCGGTGCCGACACGGCGGAAGCCCTTCATACGCCGCTCGCGCTCTCGCGTGGGGATATGCGAATTCTCTGCCCGGTTGTTGAGGTATTTCGAGGAGCGGTGCTCGACTGACGGCATCACCTGACGGTGGGCGGCGCCGTAGGAGCGGAGCCTGTCGGTCACGATCACCCGGGGCACGGTCTCGGTGCCCTTGAGGAGCTTGCGGAAGAAGCGCTTCGCGGCCTTGGTGTCGCGCCTGTCGGTCACGAGGATGTCCAGCACGTTCCCGTCCTGGTCCACCGCGCGCCACAGGTACCGCATCCGCCCGTTGACCTTGATGAAGACCTCGTCCAGATGCCACCGGTCACCCGGCCGGGGCTGCCGGCGGCGCAACCGGCGCGCGTACTCGGGCCCGAACCGCTCGCACCACAGCCGGATGGCACTTCCCCCGCAGTGGTGGACACCTTCGATCGGCCCCGGTGAGGGGCTGGCAGGAGGGAGCACTTATGGTGATGAAGGTTTATTCGCCCGAGTTCAAGGCCGACGCCGTCGCGCTGTACCACTCGGACCCCGACCTCACGATCGTGCAGGCCGCCCGCGATCTGGGGATCAACCCGGAGACGCTGCGGAACTGGATCCGCGCCGACCGCGCCCGCGCCGACAGCCCCACGAAGAACATGAAGGACACCCCGGTGAGCAAGGCCACGAAGGAAGAGCTGGAGGCCGAGTTAGCGGCCCTGCGCACGGAGCTGAAGACGGTGCGCAAGGAGAATGCGACGCTCGCCCAGGAGCGCGACATCCTGCGCAAGGCCACGAAGTTTTTCGCCTCCGAGATGAGCTGGTGACGAGCCGCTTCCAGTACCTTCGAGGACCATCGCGAGACCTTCGAGGTCAAGCGGCTCTGCCACGTGCTGGACGTCGTCCGCTCCAGCTACTACAAGTGGCGCTCTTCGCGTGAGGCCCGTGCCCATCGCGAGCGGGACGACCAGGTCCTGGCCGACAGGATCCGGGCCGTGCACACGGACTCGGACGGCGCCTACGGCGCCCCACGCATCACCGCCGAGCTCCGCGACACCCACGGCATGCACATCAACGAGAAGAGGGTCGCCCGCGTCATGCGCAAGTTCCGCATCACCGGCTTCCACGGGCCTTCCACCCGAAGGGTGGACACCTGTTCGTTTGTTATGCGGCGAGTGTCAGGGTAGCTGACATCTGTTCGTAGGCGACGGTGCTGAGCTGTCCGTTCGCCGAGTGGCGGCGCCAGGTGTTGTACCGCGTCAGCCAGCGGAAGACGGTACGCCGGCAGGCGCCGGCCCCGTCGAAGCGCCGTGCTCCCTTGAGGATCTCCCGTTTCAGAGACGCGTGGAAGGACTCGCAGGCGGCGTTGTCCGCACTCGTCCCGACGGCACCCATGGACTGGGTGACTCCCAACTCCCGGCAGAGGCCGGCGAATTCACGGGATCCGTACTGCGCCCCGTGATCGCTGTGGAAGATGGCGCCGTCGAGGCTGCCACCGGTGGCGGCGGCCATCTTCAGCGCGTCGGCAACGAGGTCGGTGCGCATGTGATCGGCGATCGACCAGGCCGCCACCCGGCGTGAGGAGCAGTCCAGGACCGTAGCGAGATAGAGGTGCTCGCCGTCTCCGACGGGGAGATACGTTATGTCGCCCATGTACTTCAGGTTCGGCGCGGCAGCGGTGAAGTCCCTCTTGAACAGGTCCGGCACCGGCGTCTGCGACGGCTCGGGGATGGTGGTGCGTATGCGCTTGCGCAGGTGGAAGCCGGTGATGCGGAACTTGCGCATGACGCGGGCGACCCTCTTCTCGTTGATGTGCATGCCGTGGGTGTCGCGGAGCTCGGCGGTGATGCGTGGGGCGCCGTAGGCGCCGTCCGAGTCCGTGTGCACGGCCCGGATCCTGTCGGCCAGGACCTGGTCGTCCCGCTCGCGCTGGGCACGGGCCTCACGCGAAGAGCGCCACTTGTAGTAGCTGGAGCGGACGACGTCCAGCACGTGGCAGAGCCGCTTGACCTCGAAGGTCTCGCGATGGTCCTCGAAGGTACTGGAAGCGGCTCGTCACCAGCTCATCTCGGAGGCGAAAAACTTCGTGGCCTTGCGCAGGATGTCGCGCTCCTGGGCGAGCGTCGCATTCTCCTTGCGCACCGTCTTCAGCTCCGTGCGCAGGGCCGCTAACTCGGCCTCCAGCTCTTCCTTCGTGGCCTTGCTCACCGGGGTGTCCTTCATGTTCTTCGTGGGGCTGTCGGCGCGGGCGCGGTCGGCGCGGATCCAGTTCCGCAGCGTCTCCGGGTTGATCCCCAGATCGCGGGCGGCCTGCACGATCGTGAGGTCGGGGTCCGAGTGGTACAGCGCGACGGCGTCGGCCTTGAACTCGGGCGAATAAACCTTCATCACCATAAGTGGTCCCTCCTGCCAGCCCCTCACCGGGGCCGATCGAAGGTGTCCACCACTGCGGGGGAAGTGCCCTGCGGTCGGGAAGGTGCAGCCGTCGCCGACCTCGATCAGGATGCGGGCTCCGGTCCTGACGCCGATGCCCGGCATGGACGTCAGGACTTTCGAAAGAGGGTGAGCCTCCAGGAGTTCCTCGATCCGCCCGGCCAGCAGCTTGCGCTGGTCCAGGGCGGCGGTCAGTGATCCTGCCAGGCTCGGGACGATCAGCGCGGCCGCCTCGGTCCCCGGAACGGTGACGGTCTGCTCGTCCAGGGCGGCGAAGATGTCCTCGACCAGCCGCTCAGCCATCCTCGGGGCCTTCGGCCGTAACAGCGTGACCAGCCTTCGCCTACCGGCCTTGCGTATCTGGACCGGTGACCCGAACCTCTCCAGCAGGGTCAGGACGGCCGGGTGCTGCAACCGTGGCCCCAGCACCCGCTCCAGCGACGGATGGATCTGTGTCAGCAGGCCGTGGATCCGGTTCGCGACCCGGGTTGCCTCACCGGCCAGGTCGTCGTCGAACCCGACGATCATCTCCAGCTCGGCGATCGTCTCGTCCTCGCCGTCGATCGCCCGCAGTGTGTGCGGCATCGCGCGGGCGGCGTCGGCGATGATGAACGCGTCCTTCGCGTCCGTCTTGGCCTCGCCCGGGTAGAGGTCGGCGATCCGCCGCATCGTCAGGCCGGGCAGGTAGGCGACCGGACAGCCCATGTCCCTCGCAACGGCCAGCGGCAGGGCGCCGATCGAGGCTGGCTGGTCGACCACGACCAGCACCGTTCCGTGCTTGGCCTGCAGCTTCACGAACAGCTCGCGGAGCGTGGGCTCGGTGTTGGGCAGCCGCTTGTCGAACGCCTTCTTCCCGGCCGGTGTGACCGCGGTGGCGTGGTGTTCGCTCTTGCCGACGTCCAGGCCGAGGAAGACGTCGATGTCGCCAGTGTCGATCACGTGCAGGCCCCTCCGCTCACGCTTTCCGTCCGGCCTACCACGGCACCGAGCTGCCACATCCACGTTACGGAGAGCTCTTCCGGCTCGGGTGAAGCCGGTGCTCAAGCCCCTCATCAGCGGTCCGTCGATGCCTCCGGGCCCGGTGACACCACCCCCCGGATCATCAACAACAGGAGGGGGAAAGTCATGCCGGACCCGAAGGCCGGAGGCCCCATTGCGGAGCCACGAAAAAGGTAACGGGAGGGCGAGGACCAGGCGGAGCGTCCGGAAGACGGCTGTGGGCCCGCACCCCGTCGGGGTGCGGGCCCACAGTGGTTCAGGCACATGTGTCAGAGATCGGACGGGAGCTTTTCCCCGGTCTCTGCGTCGTACGCGATTCCGGTCGGGGACAGGCGGATTGACCGGGAGGTGGCTCGGGAGCCGTCCTTCCAGGTGCGCCCGCCGACCGCTATACGGACCGTCACGTCGGCCAGGGGGTCTGCGACCGGCAGTCTGATCTCGGGGTCCTGGGGGATCCATCCGTTCTCCCGAACGCTGTGGGCGCTCTTGCCGGAGCCGTCGATCCGGAGGTAGCGAGCGTTCCGGTCGAAGTAGGAGCGCAGTTCGACGATGACGTTGTCCCTGTCGCTGGTCCAGTGCGCCACAATTTCCGCCTTGACGCCTTCGACGGTGAGCGCCGCGCCCGACCTGCCTTTGTAGGCGGCGGCCTTCTCCTGGCGCTCCTGGTGCTCCTGCTCGTTCGCCGCGTTCTGCCACACGCAGGCAGCTGCGACGGACAGGGTTGCAATCGCGGCGACGTAGCGCCAGGTGCGCCGACGCGGCGGCGCAGGCTGTTCGGCGTTGGCGTCGGCAGTCGGCGCGGGCGGCTGAGGCACGCTGTCCCATGCTGGTGGTGTGCTGTCGCCGCGCGTCTGGAACCATTCAGCGTCGTCGTTGCCCATGCGGGCGACGGTAGCGCGCAGTTGCGCGGCCTGTCCGGCGTCGCCGCGCAGATCCGCCATCTGCGCCCGGGTCTCCAACCAGGCAAGGGCCTGGGCGGAGTTGATGCCATGGGCGTTGATGTCCTCGCGCTCGTAGAAGGCTGCCAGCTGAGCGGCTTCGTCGAACCGGCTTCCCATCGCGGCCTGCAGGACGGTCTCGTGCCGGGCGATGTCGGCCTGCCAGCCGTCGACGACGTTCGGAGGCAACGACGTCCAGTCCCAGTCGTCGTCCCCGTTCGTGAACGGCGCGTGCAGGTCGTCCCCCGGGCCGGGGTCGACGTCGGTGTCCTCGTACGGCTCCGTGCCCTGCTCTACGGCGACGGGTTCCTGTTCGACGGCCAGGGCCTGCTGCGCCATACGACGCCGCGAAGAGGTGTCGGTGAGCGCGACTTCCTCATCCTCGAGGAGGGTCTGGACGATGTCGACGTAGTCAGGGCCGACCTTCCACACGGCCTGTCCCGGATCGAGTGTCGGAATCTTCTCGACTGCCCAGTCGGGCAGGCCGAACAGGACGCCGACGATGGCTGCCTCGTCCGGGTTGAGTCGCCCGATGTGGGCGATCTCGCACAGCCGGGCCAGGTCGCGGGCCTTGCCCTCCCCCAGGTCTGACAGCGTGTGCATCAGCACGTCCAGGGACAGCCCGGCCTTCCGGCTGTTCTTCAGCAGCCGCTGGATCAGCTCGCTGGTGGCAGGCGACAGCAGGATCTGCCACGCCTCCTCCAGCACCAGGTGCCGGTGCACAGCGGTCGACTGAAGCAGCCACACATGCTCTGCCCAGCAGCTGACCGCGGCCATCAGCGAAGGGATCGCCGGGCTGTTGCGGTCCAGGTGGGAGAAGTCGAAGCTCAGGATCGGCAGGTCCGTCTCAGGAAGGCTCGCGTCCTGGCCGTCGAAGAGCCCGCGCAGGCTTCCCTCGGTGTAGCGGGACAGGCCGATCGCCGCCCCCTCACCCCACTCGGTCAGCTTCGCGGCCGGCCAGCGGCCGTCCTCCGGGCTCACCAGGGCGTCCACCAGGCCGTTGAGCGACGTCGCCTTGGGATGGTTCAGCGCGTGCTGCAACGCGTGCGTGGCCTGGTAGGTGAGTGCACCGGGCTCGACCGCCAGGATCAGCGACCGGACCAGCTGCTCACGGACCTCGGGCGGGAGCAGCTCGCTGACCGGGTTCAGCGTGAACGTGCCGGCCTCGATGACCCGGCCTCCGAGGGAGCGGGTGAGTGGCGCCCACTCGCCGGACTGGTCCTCGCCGAAACTGTCGATGACGACGTACTGGTGGCCGTGCTCAAGGATCTCGCGGCGGGCTCGTGTCTTCGCCGTCGTGCTCTTGCCGGAGCCGAGTCCGCCCAGGGCAAGGCTGTTTGTCGACGGCAGCAGCGCGGCCGACGTCTGGACGGGGGAGAGGTGGAACGGGCGCCCATCCAGGAGCGACCGTCCGATGGGGATGCCGGGGAAGGCCGTGTTGGAGGCGACCAGCGGCGCCGTGATCGCGGCGTGGTTGGAGGGCAGCCGAATCATCAGAGAATCGCCCCTTTCCTGGTGGAGGCTCCGTGCGGGGTGGTCATCACGTGAGCGCGGTGCTGCTGGCCGGGGAGCCAGTCGAGACGGATGCGATGCCGATCGGCCGCGAGGGATGCCTGCCAGCGCGCGTCGGTGACGGCCTCAGGACCGTCGCCCCACACCGTCAGGTAGGCGTCGACGTCGACGAGGGTCGCGCCCTGGACCAGCGCGCCGTGCGTCGTTCCGCTCGCGATTTCGTTGGCGTCCTTCTTGACCTTGTCGGCAACGAAGGCTTCGGCCGCGGCATCCTGCCACTTCGCCGCCCGGCGGGACTGGCCTTCCGGCAGAGGCCGGTACAGCACGGCGAGGGAGCGGTCCGTGCCGGGACCGAGCAGGAGTTTCGGCATGAGGTCGCCGTCGGTCTCTTTAGGCCACGTGGTGATTCGTGCGGTCGCGGCGTATCGGCCGTCGTCCAGGCCCACCCAGCCCGAGCCCCGCTCGGTCACCGCGGGGAGCGGCTCCGGATCCACCGGGACCAGCGCACCGAGGCCGGCGAACTCGCCTTGCAGGCTGTCGAGGACCCGGGACGGGCGGGCGACCAGGCCTTTGGGGACGTGGACGGAGATCGTCTGGGTGTGGTCGGTGTAGTCGCGGACCGCGCTGTGGTGGATGACGTGTACCTGGACACCCGCGTTGCGGGCCTGTCCCCCGGCGAACGTGAGGGCGTTGGCGAAGGTGCCGTGGAACGCGGCCCGGCGCTGCGGGTCCTGCATGGTGCCGTGCTCCGGGTACAGCGCCCATGTTGCGGTCGCGCCCGGGTTGGCGGTCATCGTGTCCGGCACGCTGCGCTCGCGCAGATGCCGGACACCCACCGTCGCCCAACGGGCGATCGAGCGCGGTCCCGGCGCCACGTTGAGCAGCACCGCGGCCGCGCCCACCGCGCCGAACGTCCACACGGGCGGTGGGGTGAGCATCGCCGACATCAACACGGCGCTCCCGACCCCGGCGTTCGCCTTCGTCAGCAGATTCTCGGTACGGCTGAGTCCGCGCTGCAGGGCGGGGATGCGGTAGCCGGCGGTCAGGGAGTACATGGGAGCAACCTCCTGAAGTCTGTGTGAGCGCCCCGGCCCCGGCGCCGCTCCTGCCGCCTGGTGGCGGTGAAGAGGAGAGGCGGCCGGGCTGGGGGGCGGCTCTTACGGGGTGTTCGGCTGGCCTGAGGCCGGCCTCGGATTCGCAGCCCGACCTCGCCGAGAACTCGGTGTCGAGGACTGTCGATTGGCCGGCTGGCCCGTAGGGGCCGCCGCCTGGGGGCGAGGCCGGTACTGCCGGCGCACCTCGCTGATCTGCGCACGGCGGGATGCGCTTTCGCTCGCTTCCCGCCGCGCCTTCGCAACGGCCGATGTGGTGGTCAGCCGTCCGGACCGCTCGGGTGCCTTGACGCCGTAGGCGGCGAACAGGACACCGCGGTCCTGGGACATGGCGCGGCCCGGGGTGTTCACGGTGCGGGGGCCGCGCGGGGAGTTCTCCTTCTCGTAGAAGTCGGGGGCACCGGCCCGTACCAGGGCATGGGCCAGTGGGCTGGGGGTCTTGCGTTCCACCCAGGTCCGGGCGGCGCGGGCGACCTTGGGCCCGAAGTACGGCACGCCGTGGAAGACCATCCGCAGCATCAGAACGTCCGCGGCGACCAGCAGGACGGCGTCCATCACGAGCGAGCCGTGAGTGAACTCCACGAACGGTGAGATCAGCAGCAGTGCGAACGGGGCGAACATCAGCCCCAGCAGCCGCATCGCCCACGTCTTGACCGCAGTCGTGTCGCCCCCGCGGGCCAGCGAGGCCAGCACCAGGGGGGCCATGCACACGAACACGAGGATGCCGAGCTGGCGGGTCATGAACACCAGCGCGGCAAACGCGAGGGCGACGACCAGTGCACTAATGATGATCAGGATTGCGAGCGGGTTGCCCGAATCTGCTCCGTGCTCCAAGTCGTCGCTGATCGCACCGAACAGGGTCGACTCGTTGCTGTTGAACGCGACCGTGAACGCAGAACTCACGGCCCGGTTCAGCAGCATCACAGCCCCAGGGACCGATGCCATGCAGGCGACGGCCACCAGGGCCCATCCGGTGGATGCACCCATCTGCCGAAGGCGCGGTGCGCCCTGCCAAGCGGTCAGGGCGCACACGACGACCACACACACGAAGATCGAGACCGCCAGGTGCTGCCCGAGCCACAGGAACGGCTCGTACAGCGCGCTGTCGGACTTCTCCGGCGCCCACGCGTCCTTCGACGCGACCATGCCCTTGATCGCCGCGATGAGGCTGTCAGCGAGATCCCGGACGTGGTCGGAGGCGCCATCGGTGATGCCGCCTCCGCCGGTGCCGGTGTCGGGGCGCATGTCGGGGGGACCATCGGAGTTCCACCGTTCGCAGTACTCCTTGCCCGGTCCCCAGATGCCATCGCAGGGGTTCTCGGCCATGACGCGTCAGCCCTGGGGGTTGGTCACGGTGGAGAACAGGGTGTCGCCGTACAGCGCGAGGATGACGGCGACGAACAGCGTCCCGACGGACGCCGCTCCCTTCCGCAGGGCGGTCTTAGGGTCGTTGGACGCCTTCATCATCATGTGGACGGCGATCACGGCGATCACGGCGGCGATGCCCTTGGTGACGAGGCCGCCGCCGGTCAGGCCGATCGTGTCGAAGAAGTCCTTGAAGCCGTCGGACATGTCGATCGGCTTGGCGAGGATGGTGAACCTGGGCATGGGTCAGATCTCCTTGTTGTTCTGGGGTACGGGACGGGCGACGGCATACAGGTCGGCCATCGTGTCCAGGGGGTCGATGCGCACCTTGGTGTCGGGCCGGGGGGCGTTGAGCATGTAGCCGCCCCCGAGGTAAATGCCGACGTGGTGAATGCTCGCGGCGCTCTTTCCGTAGAAGACGAGGTCGCCGGGGCGCATTTGGTCGGGCTTGACAGGCTCCGATGCGGCGTACTGCTGGGCTGCCGTGCGGGGCAGGGATATTCCGGCTTTCGCGTAGGCATACAGCGTGAGTCCGGAGCAGTCGAAGCCGGTAATGGATTCTCCGGAGCGGCCCCTGGAGGAGCAGCAAATCCCCGTGCTAGGACCGCTTGCGTTCCCTCCGCCCCACGAATACGGTCTGCCGATCATTTTGGTCGCCGCGTTGATGGCGATATCGGCCTGGTTCGTGGTCGCGGGTTTCCCTGCGGACGGCTGGTCAGCGAGTGCTGTGATGGACCGGACGTAATTCTGCGTCTCTTTGATGCGAGGGACGCCTCCGGCCTTGCGGACTGCGTAGCTTCCGGCGTTGTAGGCGGCCAGCATGTTGCTCTGCTTGTCGCCGGGAACGTCCTCAACTTCCTTGGCTACGTAGCACAGGTATTCAGCCGATGAAGGGATCGCGTCTTCGGGATCCCACACGTCGCGTTTACCGTCGCCGTTGCCGTCGATTCCGTGTTCCTCCCACGTGGACGGCATGAACTGTGCGATGCCCTGCGCTCCGGCGGGTGATGTCCTTTTCGGACCGAAACCCGATTCCTGTGTGATGAGCGCGGCGAGCAGGTTAGGGCTGATCTCGGAGCAAGTACTTCCCGCGTCCTCGATCAGGGTTCGGTATTGGGCGGGGACGGACAGGCTGAGCGCCGCTCCCACTACGGGGTCGTCACCAGCTGCTTGCGCGAGAGCGGCCACGACGACGGCCGCGGTCGCTCCCACGCCGATCGTGACGGCTATAGAGGCACGCAACGGGCCTCCTCCCTCCTTCCTGGTGTTCTGATCATTTGTGCAGGTCAGATCCGCCATGGCGGTCCGCCACCACACCGCCATGTGACCGCCATTGACCGCCATGTGACCGCCATGGCACTGCCGGGATGGCGGTGCCGTGGCGGACGATGTCGGTCCCATGGCGGTGTGGTGGCGGTGCCGTGCGGCGATCACGAATCGGACATCGCGAAGGCGATCAGGTCGTCCAGGCGGTAGCCGCGCCCCTGTGCGTTCTTGTAGGTGGGCGGGCCTCCGAGAAGCTCATTGAGCTTCTTTCCGCGCTTGACGGGATCGTCTTCGAGGATTCCGAGCGCGGGCGCCATGTCCGGCGTGGTCATGAAGTCCACGCCCTTGCTTCGCATCAGCTCGATTGCCTGACGAAGCGGTGTTTCCTCCGGAATGGCCTCCACGTGCTTGGCGACCTTTTCGTCCACCACATCCCAGATGAACTTGTCATCGAAGTTGAATCCCCGGATGAGAGTGGAGCGCCCGTTGACGAACAGGACCGCCTGACCCTTGATGTCCGGGTCAAGCAGTACTGGGTTAATCGGCGCAACCGTTTCGAAATAGGTGTCGCCGAGACCAACCTTGGCCGTTCCCGCCGATGCCACGTACAGGCACAGTCGGTAGAGGAACTGGTCACGCACCATAACGGGAATTGCATTCGTTGACGGGCGCTGCGTCATGAGCACCGTGGAGATGCCGGATTCCAGGGACTTGGAGACCAGCGACCGCGTATCATTGGCAATCTGCTTGGCCTGGTCCTTTTCTTCGTTGGTGGCGCCCGACGCGAAGAAGTCGGCCGCCTCATCCACGATAAAGATGACCGGCTTGAATTTCGGAACGGGCTGACGGTTACGGATGGCTTCCGTAATCTTCGCGTACCGGCTGTCCGAGCGGGCGTTGAGTTCTCGGACCATGTCCCAGAAAACGGCCGGATCGTCGGACGACTCATAGCGGGTGGCGATCGGCTCGAAACGGGTCAGTCCGCAGAACTTACCGTCGAGCAAATACATCTCGAATTCGCCGTATGCGATCAGCAGGCAGGTGATGAGCCCGTTGACCAGCGTGGTCTTGCCCATCTGAGTCATTCCGGCGACCAGGAGAGACGCCTTGTCGAACGTGGGCACACCAGCAAGCTGGCCGGTCACGTCATGACCGAGCGGAACGCCCGCGAACGTCTCGATCTCCTGCCGGGTCGGGGCCGGGAACGGACGGGTGAACGGGGGCTCGTGCAGCTTGAGGAGCTTGACGCGGCGTTCGTTGTCGCGGCTGCGCTCCATGGTCATGTGCAGGCGGGTGACGCCGAACATGCCGGCCACGGTGCCCAGACGCTTCTCAACGTCCTCGTATGTGCGGCCCTTGGGGACCAGAAAGTCGTAGACGTCGCCGGTCTGCACCGGGGTAATCGTGACCTGGTCGGCCCGGATGACCTGCTCGCTGCCGATGACGCCGGCCGTGCGCAGTGCCGCGGTGAGTTCCGGGTGTGCCGGCACCGCCTCAGGGTCCGTCGGATCCCCGTCGAGGGGGGCCATGGTGGCCGTTTCCGGCGCGCGCGTGACCGTGTCCTCCCCGGAACGGTCTCCCGCCGCCACGGGGGCATCCTGTTTCAGAGCTGCGGAAGGCTCTGCCGTGCCCGCCAGTAGCCGTGTGAGGCTACTACGGAGCCGCCAGGCGCCGTAGCCGAGTGCGACCAGTGTTCCGGCGGTGAGCAGCACGGTGGCCGGCCAGCCCAGCCCCAACTTGTCCTTGATGGCGGCGAGGACACCGAACACGACGGCAAGACCGCCGATTGCGCCTGCCATCTGCCCGTACGTGTCCTCGCTCTGACCTTGCTGTTTCTTCTTCCCCACTCCCCCTCCATCCCTTTGCGATCATGAATTCGCGAGCATAACTCGCACGCGTATTCGATTCCATGGGTTTCTGTGGTGCTCGCCGGGTCTGCTCGCCGGGTCTGCGGACGTTCCGCTCGCCGGGTCTGCTCGCCGGGTCTGCACCTGCTCGACTGCGTTCGGTTCCGGCAGTCGCGACGCAGCCCAGCCGTGCGGGCCTGGGCTGCATCGGTGGTGCCGGACCACTGGTCAGGAGGCCGCGTCCTCGGGCTCCTCATCGCTCTCGCTGTCGTCGGACGCCTCGCCGGTCTCCTCGTTCGACAGCAGCGCGCGGAAGGAACGGCGCACCCGCTCCTCGCTGCCGACGAAGCCGCGCTCGCGGAACGTGCCGCCGGCCTGGCGGTAGGACAGCGGCGGGTCGTCGGAGTAGCGCAGGTGTCGCAGCACGACGTCCAACTGACCGTCGGTCAGCGGCTCGCCGGGCTGAGGCGTGGGCACGCCCGCGACGACCGCGAGCTCCGCGAGCGTGACGGCGTCACGCTTTCCGTCACGCCCCGCGTGACGGTCACCGTCACGGCCGTTCACGAAATCGCCCTGACCTGCGTGACGGTCACCAGCGACCGTGCCGGAGGCGTCACGCCCACCAGGCAGTGCGGGAGATCCCGCATCCGAGGCGTCACGGTCGGCCGTGACGGGCAGGGCGGGCGCGGTGGGCGTCCACGTGCCGAGCTCCGGCAGGCGGATCGCAGCGACCGAGGCTGGCAGCACCTTCTCCGCGACCGTCTTCTCGGTGTTCTGTGCCTGCTGGTGCAGTTTCTCGGTCATGGTCTGCTGGATCTTGAGCTGCGACTTGCGGTACGCCGTCTCGGCTGCGGCCACCCGCTCCTCCAGCTCGGTGGCCAGCTCCAGCAGCTCGATGCGGTGCGAAGCCTCCGCCTCCATCTCCTCCAGGCGGTCAGCGACTTCCTGGCGCTTCGCCTCGAGGTGCTGCTGCGTGCCGGCGGACACCTTCCGTCCGAGCGACGGAAGGGCGATCCACCAGGCCACCTTGGTCGCGACGATGGCGATCGGGGTGAGGATCACGGCCAGGTCGATCTCGCCGTGTCCGTTCATGATCAGGTCAGCTGTGGGGATGGCCGCGTTGATGGCCGTGAGGGCCAGTCCAGCGTTCCGAACGCGCTTGCCGCGCGCCTTGTTGTTGCCCGCCAGGATCTCCGTTGCCTGCATGACCACCCAGAGGCAGTCCAGGGCGCCGACGGTCGGTGCTGCCCACCAGCTGAATCGGGGGTACAGGATCTCGAAGCTGACGTACATCGACAGGATGGCCACGCCCAGCGTGACGGCTCCCAGGATGGTGAGCACCATCCCGCGCGAGGTGACGGCCCCTCGGGCCGTCTCCCACCAGTTCTTCTCCGTCTTACTCGTGTTCACGAGTTCTCCCTTCGTGCACGTGGTGTCGGTGACGGCCCGGTCATCGGGTGGCCGCGCCAGACAGGTCGCCGGCAAGGTCGGCGACCTGGCGCAGGCGCTCGCGCTGGTCCGCGATCAGCCGCGCCGCTGCAGCGGCCAGCGGTGTGGCGTGGCCGTAGTGGGCGATGCCGCCCCGGACGATGCGGTAGTTCGGGAGCGGGTACGTGTAGTCGCGGAGGCTGTGGACCACCCAGTCCGAGGCGTCGATCCCGAGCTCCTGGGCGAGGGTGGTCAGCTCCACCTCCTCCTCCCGGCCAGCGACGCTGATCTGGTCGTCGACGGCCTGGGCGAGCTGGGTGGCGATGCCGTCGAAGGCGTCGGCGGCCGCCGTCGCCGCGTCCTCCGCGTCGGTCAGGCGGAGCAGCTGCGCGCGCCAGTGGCCGTCGCTGACGGTCCGGAACTGCTCGAAGACTGCGGTCAGTTCGTCCCACGCCGTCGTCCAGGCCGTCCACAGCGGTGCTGCCTTGCGCAGCAGGGGAGTGGCCTCGTGGCGCAGCCGGGCCTTGGACCACAGCACGCGGGCCGCCTCGTACTGGTCGAGCAGGTCTCCCCGCATCGCCCAGGTCAGCGCCGCGTCGTCGTTCGCGGCGGCGGGGTACTCAGGCTTGGGTTCCAGGCCGGTGAAGGCCTTGAAGCGGAAGGTGGTGCCCCCGTACTTGCCCGGCTGGATGTCCAGGAAGTTCGGGTGGTTGTACCGGGTGGGGTCGGCCGGGGTGATGGCCCGCGGAGCGGGGGGCGCCGGACGGCAAGTCAGGCCGCTGTCGTCCAGCGGCGTGGTGAGCGGGATGGTGTGCGCCATCGGTCCTCCTGCAGAGAACAGCAGGCCCGGGTCCTTCCCGGGCGCGGTCATGCGAAAGGCCGGCGGCCCGCGGTGCGGGCGGCCGGCCTCGGAACGTGCAGCGGGGGTGGGCAGGAAGTTGCCTTCCGCTCCCGCTGGGCGGGAGCGGAAGGTCAGCTCAGGAGCGACGGCTTGGTCACCGAGGCGCCGTGGGGTGCGCGGCCTGCGGGTGCGGACGAACCGGTGCCGGGGGGTGATCCCGGCCGTCCCGCTCATGCGGTGTCGGGCGCATCGGCAGTGGCGGGCGCTCATCCTCCATCCGCGCCGGCTGCTGCCACACGGCGTACGCCGCGCAGGCCGGGCACGTCCAGAAGGTCACGCCGAACCAGCCCCCGCAGGTGTCGCACTGCTGCCCGCCGCTGCCGTGCGGCGCCAGGGGCAGCAGGTCGATGCTGGCGCCGTGGGCGGCGTACGGCATGACAACGCGCAGGAACTGGCCTTCGGTCTCGTCCGGTTCAGGTCCGCGTCCGTTGTCCTCGCGCTCCATGTCCTCGAAGAGTCCGGCTAACGGCGCGGGAGATGCAATCATGATCACAGGGCCTCCAGTCAGGTCCCTTTAGGCAGTCCCGGGGGCGCAATCCCTGGGGCTGCCGCCTTTTTGTCTGACTGCCGTACGAGCAGCCACGGCCCCGGCCGCCCCACGCTGAGCAGGGCGGCCGGGGCCGTGGTCGTTCGTACGGGGTTCAGCCGCGTTCGGCGTCGCGTGCGTCCATTTCGTCCATGAACTCCGCGTAGTCCATCCGTTCGTAGTTCGCGTGCATTTCCTCCAGCTCGCGGTCGCGCTGCGCAGCGCGGGCGAGAATCTCGTCAAGTCGGTCCATGTGGTGCTCCTTGGCTGGTTGTTGGGGGGCTCCTCCGTGCACTCCGTCGCTCACCGGGACCGCCCGAAGGCGGGTCGGTGAGCGACGGGCAGCGCGGGGCTGCTGAGAACAGGTGCGCGGCCTCTGCCGCCGCGCCGCTCGCCTTGTCGTGCTGGAGGGAGGCGAGGTGCCCTCAGTCCCGACGCGGCTCCTCGCCTCGGCTGGGACCGGGGTCCGAGGGTCTGGGAGCGTGTCGCGTCGTTCTTTTACGTCGTGGGGATGCCGGCCCTCCGAGCTCTCCGTCAGTAATAAGCACCTGGCTGGGGCTAGCCCAGGCCGCGCTGGTGAGCGCGCCCGACGGGTCGTTGCACGTGCCGACTGCCACCACCAGGGGTGATAGCGCCGCACGACGGGTTTCCACTCACCCCGGCTGGTGTGGTCACGGCCGGTACTGCGGTGGTGGATCACGCTATGGAGTTCTCAAGTAACGGCCGCTTCCTTGTCGTTCCACTTGCGCGGTCGGAGTCCGGGCGGTTCAGGGGGCCAAGATCCGGCTCCCTCATCCGGCGCCGCCGGGGGGCGGTTCCAGGTGGGGGAGCCGGGTCCGTGAGGACCGGCGGGATGTCTTGCCGACCCGTTCACCTTGTCGGCATACCTAACTTAGCCGATACAGTTGGTGGTGTGTCAAGCACTTAGTTGATGAGGCTATGGAAGCTAGCTATGTCGAGGAGGTCGCCCTACGATGGCGCTCATGACCAACGAGGCCATGCAGCCCTACCAGCGCATCGTCCAGGCCGTCCGTGACGAGATTCGCTTGGGGCGGCTGCCTGCTGGCACGAAATTGCCGAGCACGCGAGAGCTGGCCGACGAGTACGGCGTCGCGCCGGGCACTGTCCAGCGTGCGCTGACCGAGCTGCGGGCAGCTGGACTGATCTACTCCCACCAGGGCCGTGGATCGTTCATCACCGAGACGGCCAGCGCGTCCACTGAGGACGAAACTGCCCGCGCTCTCCGAAGGCTTGAGCAGCAGATTGCGGAGCTGTCCGCACGCCTCGACAAGATCGAGAAGGGGCGCGATGGCTGAGACTGACGTCCTTTCCCACGTCATGTTGTGCATGTTCGTCCCTCCTTGGCGGGCTCAACTTCGTTAGCAAAGTTGTAGGCCCGACCGTGGAGCGAGATCTAGATCAACGGTGTATCCAGCCGCCGGATACACCGAGTGGAGACATGGAGGAGGCACAAAGTGGGCCAGCGGCCGAAGGTGTTGACACCCGACCAGTCACCCATGCACCGCTTCGGCTACACACTGCGAGAGTTCCGGGAGGCCCGGAACTACTCACTACGCGGCCTAGCGGAGAAGACCTTCATGTCGCACTCCAAGCTGCAGAAATGGGAGAACGGGGACAGGGCCCCCAAGGACCGGAGCGAAGTCGAGCAGGTCGACTCCCTGCTCCGCGCCGGAGGCCTTCTGGTCGACCTCTGGGAGCGCATCGGCTCGGGTGTATCCACGCGCCGCCATGTATCCGTTTCGGCTCCTCATGTATCCGATGCCTCGATCGAGCTGGCCACGGCTGCCTCCCAGCAGGCAGCGTCTGACCATGAGGGGATCTATGTCCCCGCTCGTCTACGGGATGGTCAGGTGGTGTTCGTGGCTCTCGATCGACGCGCGATGCTGCGCGGTGGGGTGGGGATCGGTGCAGCGGCTACATTCGGCGCTGGGACGCCGGCAGCCGCAGATTCGGGTGTCGTGCCGGGACTGAAGCGGCCTGCTCGGTCCGCGGCCGCGTACAGCGACAACCCCGTGCAACACCTGCGACGTGCTCGCCGGGTACTGATCGACAGTGACAACCTGCTTGGCCCCGGCCAGGCGATCAAGTCGGTCCGCGAGCACATCGAGGCCATCAAGGACCTGCGCAAGGAGACCAGCGGCGTTGACCGCCAGGCCCTCATGGAGCTGCAGACCCAGTACGCCGAATTCGCGTCCTGGCTCTACCAGGACCCGGGGGACTTCGACAGCGCCCACTTCTGGCTGGACAGGGCATTCCAGTGGAGCCACACCGTCGGTGACGGTGACCTGACCTCGTACGTGTTGGCCCGCAAGGCCCAACTCGCCGGTGAAATGCGCGACTTGACCGATGTCGTCGATCTGGCGGAGGCCGCTCAGCGCATGGCCCGTCCGCGCAGCCGTCTCGCGGCGGTCGCCAAGACGTACGAGTCGTACGGTCACGCGCTGCGAGGCGAGGACACCGACAGCGAGCGGGCGATCGAGGATGTCCGCAACGCGCTCGATCGTGTCTCCAGCGACACGACGCCCTGGGGCGTGTGGCTGAACGAAGAGTACGTCGAAGTGCACCGCGCCCAAGGGCTGGAGGTGTTGGGCAAGCACGCGGAGGCCGCGGAGATCTTCACCAGGGCAATCCAGTCCGTGCCCGACGGCTACCACCGCGACCGGGGCGTGTACCTCGCCCGGGCCGCAGTCGCACATGCCGGTGCCGGTTCACCGGAGGAGGCAGCCGCGGTGGGCCTTCAGGCGCTGACGGTAGCGATGGACACCGGCTCGGGCCGGATCGTCCGCGAGCTCACCCGGCTGGACAAGGCGCTGATTCCCTGGCAGCGCCAGCCCGAGGTCGCCGACTTCCGGGACAACTTCGATGCCGTACTCGCCCACGAATCTTGAGTAGAAACGGATCACTGAACCAATGACTACGCCCACACGTCCGTACGTTCTGCTGTCCGCCGCGATGTCGGTCGACGGCTATCTGGATGACGCCAGCCCTGAGCGGCTGCGTCTGTCCAACTCGGCGGATTTCGACCGGGTCGACCAGGTCCGCGCCGAGTCCGACGCGATTCTGATCGGCGCGACCACGATACGGAAGGACAATCCGCGGCTGCTGGTCAACAGCGAAGACCGCCGCGCTCAGCGCGTCGCAGACGGGAAGCCTGCCTACCCGCTGAAGGTGACGGTCACCAAGTCGGGCGACCTGGACGCCAACCTGAATTTCTGGCACCACGGCGGCCAGAAGCTTGTGATCACGGTGGACAGCGCGGCGGAGAAGGTGCGCACGACGCTGGACGGGCTGGCCGATGTGGTCAGCGTCGGCCCGGAGTTCGAGTGGGAGTTGGCTCTCGATGAGCTCGGACGTCGTGGCGTCGGTCAGCTCATGGTGGAGGGCGGTGGCACCATCCACACCCAGCTCATGGCCGCGAACCTGGCCGACGAAGTTCACCTCGCCATCGCCCCGCTCCTGGTCGGCCAGCCGGAAGCAGCCCGATTCTTGGGCGCTGCCGACTACCCGGGCGGGACGACCGCCCGGATGAAGGTGCTGGAAGTCCGCCCGATCGACGACGTGGTGCTGATCCGTTACGCCCCCAAGGAGCGCGCCTGATGCATGCGCCCGACCGAGACCAGGACCTGCGCTGGACGCGGCCGGCGAGTGACCTCGCCGCGCTGACTCCGGCTGCAGGCGCCTACTCGGTCGGCACGGTCATCGTCAGCGGCGCCTCGGACACACGGCGAGTTCGACGCGTCGTGTGGACACACCCGCAGGTTAGGGTGTTTGCAGGCTTGATCCATAACGCAAAGAGCCCCCACAGGCCGGCCAGGGCCACGGGGGGCTCGTGGACGGGATTCCCCGTCCGTACGACGCACCTGATTGGGAGGTGATCGCGAGATGCAGCGTACCCGCTGCCGGGAGCCTCAACGCGCATGCTCGCCGTTGATCAGCGTGATCACACCGTCCCTCAGGCATGCCGACCAGCCTCGGATTTGAGGGGGTCGGGATGACCTAGCGGCCATCGGCCGCGCGCGCCATCACGGCGGACTAACCACCCGTCGGCCTCGCGCGGCCCGTCTCCGACCGGATTAACCACCCGCGTCGGCTGCTCAGTTCCGGGTTCCAGCCGGTTCCGAGCTTCGGCTCCTAGAGCCAGTTCACCAGTCAGCACAACCCCGGTCGCTAACCACGGCCACCACAGCCGCAGGCAGCGCCTGCTGCGCTTCGGATCGCGGGGCCCCCACCACAGGGGTCCGGCGATCCACCCACATCCAAGAGGGAGGAGAAATCTCCCCCCGCCCGTCGGGGTTCCGCCCGCTCCTCACGGAGGGGGCCACCCGCCATATCCGTTGGTCGCGCCTTCCCGCATCGCGGGGCTGGTGCGGCCGTGAATCTGAAAGGTGTCTCCGTCATAGTGCACGACCTCGCGGCTCCTTGTCAGCTCGACCGTGCCCGTTTTAGGCCAGTTCCGGCCTCCCGGGCATTTCGCGTGACGCAAAACGCGAAGCGTTTTTGCATAGTTCGCACCGTTCCGCCTGAAGTTTCCTGCGGCTCCGGAGGCGACTACTGGGGATCGCTCATCTCCAGCCGTCGCGGCAGCGCTCGCGGGCATGCCGTCCCGTCAAGCGGGAGGCGTTTCAAGATTCTTTGCCGTCGGGCGGGAGCGCCGGGCACTGTAGGGCCTGAGCGGATTCTTTCCACAGGTGACCTGGGTCAGGGTCTCCGAATGGATCACGCTCTGACATCTCTTCGGGCGGGCCGGTGAGTGCTGTGGCGGCGCCGGCCGCCACGCTGATTCCCGCTCCACGTCCTGCCGTCGACAACGCTGCGGTCGATGTGCTGCCCGAGCTGTACGTGCCGGATGCGCTGCAGTGGCTGTCGACGTCGACGGGCCGGATCGCGACGGAGGGCTACTCCTGGATGCAGGCGGTCCACTGGGTCGCCGGGTCCGGGCTGTACAAGCCGCGGCGGCACCGGTCGCACGGGCCGCGCTCGTTCGGACCGACGACGGTGCGCGTCGCCCAGGAGCTCGCGCAGCTGTTCCCGTGCCGTCCAGGGATCGAGTACCTGGTGCGCCGCACCGGCCTGTCCGAGCGTTCGGTGGAGTACCACCTGGGGATGCTGCGGGAGGCCGGGCTGCTCGCCTACATCGTGCGCGGAACCCGGATCTCCGGCGAGACGGCGCAGGCTAGCGAGTTCGCGCGGATGATCCCGGAGGCGTTCGACGTCGCGCTGGGGATCCGCACGGTGCTGCGGGATGGGAACGCGCCCGCGTACACGCGCGCGATGACCGGGATCGCGGAGGCCGGCCGGGAGCTGATGGCGAAGCTCGCGAAGAAGGCCGCCCGCAAGGTCCGCAAGCCGCAGGCGAAGTCGTCCTCGAAGGCCCCTGCGAAGGGCGCCCGGAAGGGGGCTGACCAGGCCTCTGTGGCGGCTGTTTCGGATGAGGTCCGTTGCACCCCAATGCAGGTCGGTACCTCAGGTCTTTCCACTGCGGGTACTACTTCCCTCCCCCCTGAGAGCAAGCTCGCAAGCGGGGTCAGCAAGTCCCCCACCCCGAAGAAGTCCAAGGCCAAGGCCGGCGGTCGCCGGAAGCTCAACGTTGTCGGCCGCCGCTTCCAGCTGGCCCGCGAGCTCACCCAGGAGCTGGACTGGCTGCGCGGCTGCTCGGTACCCAGGATCGCCTGGGTCGCCCGGAACGTCGCTGATGCCGGATGGACCGTGACCGACGTCCGTGGCTGGCTGCATTTCCGCGGCGAGGCGGCCCACGTCCGTCGGGGCTCCGGCCTGCTCGCCGTGCTGCTCGCCAACGCGGAGAACGTCCTGGACACCCCCGCCAAGCGCGCCGACGCGATCGAGCAGTGGCGCGGCGCCCAGGAGGCCGCCCGGCGTGACCGCATCCGGCAGGTCCGCGCCCGCACCGAGCGGTACGAGGGCGACTGGCAGGCCCCGTCCAGCCGCTCCGTCCAGCTCGAGGTGGAGGCCGCTTTCGCCAAGGTCAGGGAAGCGACCAGCGGCGGCCGCCACCGGGACCAGGACCACGCTGCCGACGGCCAGGACGCGCCGCTGGAGATGAACGAGCAGGAGCGCCAGGACCTGGTCGCCACCGCCAAGGGCGAGCTGATGCGCGGCGAGACGACGCTGATCACCTCGATGCACCCGGACATGGCCCTGCAGATCTTCGGCAAGCGCCTGGTGCGCCGCGCCGACCAGCTCGAGCGCGGCTTCCGCAGCTCACTGATGACCAACGGACACCGGTAGGAGGCCGACGTGACCGAGACGACCAACCCCACCGTGCAGACCAGCGGTGACACCACCCCGGAGGTATCCGGCGTCGACCTCGCCCGCGTCGCCCTGCGCCAGGCCCGCGAGGCCGCCAACAAACGCGGCGGCAGCGAGGCCCGCACCCCGCGCCGTCGCCAGCAGACGGCCGTACGGCGCGACGGCCGGGAGCCGAGCGGGTTCGCCGCCGTGCTCCAGGGCCTGATGGCCGACCGGGCCTGGGACCTTCCTGCCGCCGGCGGCACTGTGCTGGACCGCTGGCCCGACATCGCGGCCGCCATCTCCCCTCAGCTACCCCTTCACGTCACCGCCGTCTCCTTCCACCCGGAGACCGGACAGCTGGACCTGCGCCCGGACTCGTCGGCGTATGCCACCCAGCTGAGGCTGATCAGCGCGCGGATCGTCGCCACGGTGAACAGCGCGGTCGGCACCGACACCGTGCGCACCATCCGGGTCCTTGCCGTCGGATCCACGCCCGCACCACGTACGACGCAGCCCGCCCCGGCGGCCGCGGCTACGCCTGAGGCGCCGGTGAAGACCAGGCAGACGGCCTCGCCGGGCTACAAGGAGGCGCTCGCCGCGCATCAGGCCGTCGCACCCGAGCGGCGCGTCGATGAGGCCATCGCCCAGGCAGTTGAGCGGCAGTCCCGCGCGATGCGCGAGCTGAGCCGACGGGCATTCCCGGGGTCGGAGGCGTCATCGGACGACCAGCCTGCCCCGCTCGAGGCGGCTCGTGTGGAGCGCCGCCGGGAGGCCGAAGCCATCCGTGCCCGGGCGTTGCGCCGGGCACGGGCAGAACGAGCTGCCCGGGAGAACGGGACAGCGACCGCGGTTGTGAATTCGGGATCGTTGCGGCCCACGGCATGAACGGCTGGGGAGCCGTCATGGCAGCACAGCAGTACCCGTGTTCAGAAGCGTCCGTGGTAGGCCGTGCGGAAGACCAGCAAGGCCCAGAAGCGGGCGCCGTCGTAGGCCGAAGAGGAGCCGTAGGTGCTCATGGTCTCCAGCGTCCATCCTTCCTGCTCGATGCACTCGATGGCTGCCGACAGCAGCTGCTCGTGTGCCTCGGACGCGGTCTCGGGGTGACTCACCGGCACGCTCACAGAGAACACCTTCGCCTGCGTGCTGCGCGCTTGAGCGGTGATCTCGTCCAGCCACGCATCCGCCGTGGTCGCTGTCATGCCTCGCCCCGTTCTGAACTGCTGTGCCGTCTTCTGTCCCCACGTGGTTCGAGGGCCCGCAGGGGCACGTCAACTTGAGCGCGGGCCCCGTGAGACGATCTCTTCGTTGATCGTTTTGGAGAGGGTTTGCTCGTGGTCACGCTGTCGTCGTACCAGGGGTTCCGCTACCCGGTGGAGGTCATCGCGCACGCGGTGTGGCTGTACTTCCGCTTCCCCCTCTCCTTCCGCGAGGTCGAGGAGATCCTGCTGGAGCGGGACATCACGGTCAGCTACGAGACGGTCCGCCAGTGGACCGGAAGTTCGGGCAGACGTACGCCGACGGGCTGCGCCGGCGCCGTCCCCGCCCCGGGGACAAGTGGCTCTACCTTCTTCCTGGGCCGACCGCAGCCGTTCGTAGGGTTGTGGGGCCCGGGGGAGCTGGGTGTGGCTGACAAGTGGCTGTCGTCTCGTGGCTTCCGGTGCTTGGCCGCCCGGCTCCCCACGCCGACTCGGCCGCCGATTGGGAAGTGCGAACAGGTCGCTGTGTAGAGCAATGCCGGCGAGGTCGTCCGTGGTGCGCAAGGCAAGTACGACGACTGGAGCACGATGAGCCGGATATTGGCCGGTACCGACTGCGGCAAGACCCACCACCACTGCCTGGCCCTGGACAGCGACGGCAACACGTTGCTGTCGCGGCGGGTGGCCAACGACGAACCGGAGTTACTGAAGCTGATCGGTGACGTCCTGGGCCTCGCCGACGGCCGTGAGGTCACCTGGGCGATGGACATGACCGGCGGCGAGCCCGCGCTGTTAATCGCCCTGCTCGTCAACCACGGCCAGGAACTGGTCTACCTCCCCGGCATCGCGGTCAACCGCGCCACCGACAGCTACCGCGGGGCGGGCAAGACCGACGCCCGGGACGCCCACGTGATCGCCGACCAGGCCCGCATGAGACGCGACCTGCAGCCGATCCGCCCCAGTGAAGACGCGAGCATCGAACTGAGGCTGCTCACCGAGCGCCGTGTGGATCTCGTTGCCGACCGCACCCGCACCACCAACCGGCTCAAGGCCCTGCTGACCAGCATGTTCCCAGCCCTGGAACGCACCCTGGACATGGGCACCACCGGAGCGCTGCTGCTCCTGACGGGCTACCAGAGCCCGGCGGCCATCCGCCGCACCGGCCTGCGCCGACTGACCACCTGGCTGGCCAACCGCAAGGTCCGCAACCCCGACTCCCTGGCAGCCAAGGCCATCGAGGCTGCTGAGCGCCAGCACACCGCCGTCCCGGGCGAGACAGCGATCGCGAAGATGGTGCATACCCTGGCGAGGGAGGTGATGGCCCTCAACGAGAAGATCGCCGAGACCGACAAGCTCATCGAGGGCCGGTTTCGCGAGCACGAACTCGCCGAAGTGATCCAGTCGCTGCCGGGCATCGGCACGGTCCTCGGCGCCGAGTTCCTCGTCGCCGTCGGCGGCAGCCTGGAGGCGTTCCCCACCCCCGACCGCCTCGCCGCCTTCTCCGGCGTGGCGCCGGCGCCACGCGACTCGGGCAAGGTCAGCGGCAACCTCCACCGGCCCCAGCGTTACCACCGCCGTCTGCAAAGGGTCTTCTACACCTCCGCGCTCGTCAGCATCCGGTGCGACCCCAACTCGCGGCAGTTCTACGACAGAAAACGCGCTGAGGGCAAACGCCACGTCCAGGCCGTGCTCGCCCTCGCCCGCCGGCGCGTCAACGTGCTGTGGGCCCTGATCCGTGACCGACGGTGCTACACCATCACACCACCAGTCACCACCTCCGCTTGACTTCCAGATTGGGAAGCACATGGATGAGGTCTTCATCAAGATCAACGGGAAGCTCCACTACCTGTGGCGCGCCGTGGACCAGGACGGCAACGTCCTGGACATCCTCGTGACCAACACCCGCGATGCGAAGGCGGCGAAGCGCTTCTTCCGCCGCCTGCTCAAGGAGTGCGAGTACGTGCCGCGGGTCATCGTGACCGACAAGCTCCGCTCGTACGGGGCCGCTCACCGCGAGGTGATGCCCTCGGTCGAGCACCGCAGCTCAAAGTACTTGAACAACAGAGCGGAGAACTCGCATCAGTCCACCCGGCAGCGGGAGCGGGCCATGCGGCGCTTCACCTCCGCCGGAGGCGCGCAGAGATTCCTGTCCGCCTTCTCCGGCATCTCACCCCACTTCCGCCCCCGCCGCCACCTCCTCACCGCCCACGACACCCAGCACCCCAACACACCGCAACTCACCCACCTTCACCACAAGTTGACAGTGCCTCTCGGCCAGCTGCCGTACCGAGACTTCGTGCTCGAGTCCGCCGGCCTGTTCGGCGAGCTGCAGTCGCGCGGTGAGGTTCTTGAGGTCGGTGCCGCCGCCGGGCCCTGGCCATACGACGGCTTCCACGGCGGCCCGCAGGCGGGTGATCGCCACCATGGCATCGGCCCGGCACACGATCGTGCCCGAAGTGCCCACGAACGCGCGCGCCTTGTCGAGCATCGCGGCGAGCTTGCCCTCGGCGTAGCGCTCCCCCTTGGGCGAGCGCAGGGACCGCGCCCATGCGCCGCCTGCCGTCGGGCGCAGTACCAGGGCCTCCCACCACTGCGCGAGGGTCCACTCCCGGCCGGGCTGGGAGACCGCGACCGCCAGGGCCATCGTCAGCCGGTAGCCGGAATCGGCGGCCGTCCTGCCCGCGTACCGGCGTTCGGTGTCGCCCTCCAGCAGCAACCGGCGCGCCCGCCCCGACAGCCCCGGCAGCCCTTCCACCCACTCGGTCAACGACGGCCGCCGATCAGGCCGGTGCGCGACGGTGCGTACGGGACGGTTCACGTCCCCACCCCCGCCAGCCCCCCGCTGCCACCCGCCGGCTGGCCAGCCAGAGTTGAGGACCGTCGTACGGACACGGCGTGCTCCGGCGGCGCGGGGCGGATCAGGCCGCGGACCTGAGCGGCCGCCTGCGCGTACGAGTCGGGTTCGGCGTCCGCCTCGGACGTGGGCCGGGCGGCCTGCAGAGTGCGCAGCCGGTCGTTCAGGAGCGTGTGCGCCGTGTTGAACCGTGCCGTCTGGGCGGTCTCTTCAGCGGCCTCGCGGGCCTCCTCGAGGCTGCCGTGGAGGTAGCTGCGCCGCATCTCGGTGGCGAAGACCTTCTCGTACTCGGCCTCGGCTTGCGGCTGGTAGGCGAACCGGCTGACAGCCCGGCGCCGCAGTGCGCCCAGCTGGAGTTCCGCGGCCAGCCGCGCCGCGAGCGCCACCGACTCGGCGAACACGCCTCCGCCCGCAGCGAGCAGCTCCGTCACCGCCTGGTCGACCGCGCCACGCATGTCCCGCTCGGTCCGGCGAACGGCATCAAGCCGGTACGCCTCACCGCCCATGCCCCGGGCGGCCACGGCCACGTCGACGGCCTCGGCCACCAGTTCCTCGACGCGGCGCTCGTCGCGGCATCGGCCGCACAGACCGGCTGTCTCCGGCTTCCCGCACACCGTGCAGGCAAGCGCCTGCCGGGCGGCTTCCTGGGCCGCGTGCCGGGCCCGCTGCTCGGTCCACACCCGCTCACGGGCGTGCCGCTCCTGGACAGCGTGCTCGCGGCGCACCGCCGCGGCGGCGGCCTCCCGCTGCCAGCACGCGTTCAGCTCCGCCTCGAACACCGGCTGGTCAACCCGGCCGCCAGTCAGCGCCGTTGTCGCCTTGGTGAATGCACGGGAGCGCAGCGCCCGGCCGTCCAGGACCAGCATCTGGCAGGCGGCGCAGTCCGCCCGGGTGTCCATCCGCCGTCCGTCATCGCACCGGCCGTCGGGACACACCGCCCGGCGCGGCAGAGCACGGCTGACCAGCCAGCCCACCGGGTCGGTGATGGGCACTGTGCCCTGCTCGGTCAACCGGCGCTTGAGCCGCTCCCACAGAATCCGCTCGGCATCCACCTGCGGACCGCACGCCCCCGAGATCTCATCGAGCCGCGCCCGGACCACCTTCGTGACGTACCGCCGCGTCGTCAGCCGGTCCAGCCGGCCCCACACCATGGCCACCGGCTCCAGCACACGCTCCAGCCCCTTGGGCACCTGAGCCCACACGGGCGGCGGCCCCCCCGACGCATCCCGCCACGCCTGAAGCGTCGACGCCGAGGCCGCCGAACCCGACTCCCCCTCCGCCAGCAGCAGATCAGGCTTTTCCCCGCGAAGCGGGTCGGCCCCGCCGTCGACGACCGTCACGTCACCCCGGAGACCATCCTCCGGCGCCGGGGAGTTCCCGCCCTCGCACGCGCGTACCGGCTGACGGCAGTACCCCGACGCGGCTTTGCCGGAAAACCCGAGACCTCCAGCACTCTCACCACGTACATCAGCCACAGCAGCGTGGTCGGCGTGAGGGTCTGCAGCAGCACGACTGGCCTGGAACGTCTCACAGACGGTCTGACCTGCGAAAAGATCGCTCCCAGAGCCGTCGAGATCCCTGGGTGCAGTTCCGGAACCCTCCTCGGCGCCCTCAACGTCATCCCAGGACAGCTGCCGCCACCCATCCCCTTCCACGACAAGGACGTCGGACTCTTCGTATCCGGCACACCGAACGCAACGCGCCGCATCACCGGCGGGCGCCGAATCAGCAGATGCGGAACTCTTGAGCTCGGCAGGGTCCGGGACCGAGGCCGCGGAACCATTGGCGGCCGCCACCGCCGGCACCACGAGTCGACCCGGTGCGACCGCCACCGCTTCCGCTGCCACGAGCCGACCCAGCACCGTCGCGGCCACCGGCACACGGCACCCCAGCATCCGCGCCAGCGTCACCGCAGCCCGGCCATGCCGAGCCACCGTCTTCGCCAAGGGGCCACCGACCAACGGCACCCGCCCGTCCGGCCGTGCATGCAAGGCCAGCAGAACCAAAGCCAGCCGATCCGACGCCGCACCCCTCCCCCGCCGCCCCTTCCTAGCCAGCAGACCAGGAGGCGTGGCGCACTGCTCACCCCACCCGGGAGCGAACAACCCCTCCAGGAACCGAAGCAGCGTCGCCAACTCGGCCTTCGACAACGCCAAAGGTGCGCCGACGTCGTTCCGGGCCTCCCACAAAGCCTCGACCCGGTACTCGACACCGGTCGGCAGACCGTCGCCACCCCGCAGCACACGCGCAGCAACAGCTTCAACCTCACGGAGAACGCTGAGCACCTCGTGGTCGACGGTCGACTCCGATACCCCGAGCCAACGAGCCAACTCCCGTGCCGTGATCTCAACACGGCACCTGCCGTGACTCGCCTTCGCCATCAGCACGAGGGTGCCGAGACGCACAACATCCTTGCGGCCGGCGAGCCTGGGATCGGCAAGCAGTGCGCGGGCGGCTGTCAACAGCCGGAACCCCATGCCGCGCCCTAGCTGTAGTGGATGGCTTGTTGAGACGGAGGCCGCCGACGAAGGGTGACTCGGTGGACCAATGGTCTTCTTTGTGCTGGAACGGGCGTTATCTTCCCGCGACGCGGAGGAGCCAGATTTTGGCAATGGAAGACTAGCCCTATGGCTGGCGGCTATAATCTGCTCCAGAACTGCATAGGGATGAAGGCATAACGCGACCGACCGCTCGACCGATTGAAGAAAAACTCCAGGTCAGCGGGGGTGAGGCTGAAACCCGCCTGATCGGCGGGATGGGCAGGTCAGGTTGTCGTTGGCTTCTCCTCCTCTTGCGATTTGCGGGTGGCACCGCAGACCGCGAGTGACGCCGACGAAGTCGGCTCGATGCGGCGGACATGGCAAGACTCGGGGTGGCGACCCCGAGGAGTGGCGATGGGCAACTTGGCGAAGTTGCCCGGTGAGGCGACCCAGAGGGTCGCCTTTTCGCTTTCGGTCCGGTTCTGAAGGTCACCGTCGAGTGACCGTGGCGACGATCCCACCGTTGACCTTGCCGAGGCGTGGCGCGCCTCGCTCCGTCCCGAAGCTCGTGTGTCCTGCGTGCTGACAGGCCGGCCCTCGGCGAGACGGGCACTAGCCCTACTCACCGGAACCACCCCGTGCATCACACCAAACATCACGGGGCACACACTATCCTTAAATGGATCTGCCTGAGGCTGAACCTTTGGAGCGTGTCTAGTGGCAAGGTTTTCGGAGCGGCGCTGGCCCACCCAGCCTGGTGTGACGCCTGGCGCGGAGGGGCAGCACCCCCGGACGTTCGCCGCGTACGAGCCGGATCTGCTCAGCGGTCGCCAAATCCGACTTTCGGCTGAACTTGCTGCCGAAGTTGCCGAAGTGGACCGGATGGTTCGTTCCTTCAACGACGCGGCGCCCACCAGCCCACATCTCGAGTCCTTGGCCCGCTTCCTTCTCCGCTCCGAGGCGGTGGCGTCTTCGCGCATCGAGGGAGTCGTAGCCTCCGCTCGAGCCATCGCGCATCTTGAACTGATGCTTGCCACTAAGGCCGGCGACGATCACCGAACACACCGAGGCATCAGCGACAGCGCCCGAGAGGTCGTGAACAACGTCCTGGCACTTCGCAAGGCTGTCACTGCGCTCTCCGAAGCGTCGGACGTTTCCGTGGATGACATCAACGACCTACAGGCTGCCCTGATGGTGGAAACGGAGCAGCACGATACATCCGGATATCTCCGGACCGTGCAGAACTGGGTGGGCGGGACCTCCGACAGTCCCCACGGAGCGGAGTACGTACCTCCGGCCCCCGAAGCAGTTGCTCCCCTGATGAGCGACCTTGCCGCGTTTATCTCGGAACAGCACCCTCTTCCGCTTGTTCAAGCGGCTTTGGTTCATGCTCAGTTCGAGACGATCCACCCCTACAACGACGGCAACGGCCGTACCGGGCGGGCCCTGATTCACACCGCGCTCGCACGGCAGGGTCTAGCAGTTGGACACGTCCTGCCCATCTCCATGTCGCTCCTGGCGCATGCCCGCGAGTACATCGCTGGCCTGAACGCCTACCGGTATGTCGGCTCCGCTGACAGCGCAGCTGCGGCCGCCGGCATGGACGCCTGGATCCGGGTCTTTCTGGCCGCTACGCGGGACGCTGTCTCCGAAGCTCGTCGCTTCACTGATGAGCTTGCCACGATGCGGAAGGCGTGGAACGCCAAGCTCGCTCACCACCGGGAAGCCCTGGGCCGCCGCGGGCAGCCCCGCAAGGGGGCAGCGGTGGTGCGGCTCATGGAGCAGCTTCCGGGCGTCCCCATCGTGACCGCCAGGGCGACTCAGATGCTGCTGGGCGTTTCGTTCGTTGCGGCCTCGAGCGCCCTGGAGGAGCTGGCCGGCGCCGGGGTGGTGCAGGTAAAGGAGGTGGAGCGTGGTACCCGCGCCTACCTCGCCACCGATGTGCTCGACCTGATCAGTGGCGCCGAACGCCGCCTGATGACGAAGTGGGATCTCCCAGAGCTCGATGCGTGGGCATAGCTCCAGTGGGACGAGCGCGAGCTTTCCTTTAACGCGGCGCGCCGCCCGTTTAAGGTAATTGCTACTGTGAGTAGTCAACGGAGGCGGTTCGTAACTTAGTGGTCGGCTCCGGAAGTCCTTCGGGGGTTGATCAGGCTGCTGGTGCGGCGGAGGATTCTTCCTGGTGATCGGTGGTGTGCCGGTCGAGTCTGGCCAGCAGATCGTCCAGGTCGGAGGTGGTGAACTTCCACTGGAATGGCTGTGCTGTGGCGTTGTAGCGGTCTTCGAAGGCTCGGAGCCGGTCGGCGACCTGGGCGAGGTCGGGGAAGTCGTTGGGTGAGACGACCTTGCGCTGGACGACGGAGAAGTAGATCTCCACCTGGTTCAGCCAGGAGGCGTGGACCGGGGTGTGCACGAGCACAGCGTTCGGGAACGCGGCGGTCAGCCGGTCGGCGGCCTTCTGGCCTCGGTGCGAGGAGCCGTTGTCGACGATCCAGAACACGCGCTTCGCGCTGGCATAGGGCTCTTGGGTCATGACCTGGGTGGCAAGGTTCATGAACGGGCCGATGCCGGTACGTGGCTCGGTGCGGCCGAACACCTTCGCGGCGTGGACGTCGTAGGCGGCCAGGTAGGCCAGGGCGCCGCCGCGGCTGTAGGTGTGGTTGACGCGCATGGCTCGGGCCTGGCCGGGCGAGAGGGTGGGGTGGCAGCGGCAGCGGGCCTGGATGGAGGTCTTCTCGTCCGCGCTGATCACGTACTCATCCTCGCCGAGCGGCTGGCTCTGCCAGGTGCGGGCGTACAGGTCCAGCACGCGCTGGGCCCTGGTGCGGAAGTCGGGGTCGGTGATGAAGATCCAGGAGCGGTGCTGCCAGGGCTTGAGCGCGTCCCGATCAAGCCAGCGGTGGACGGTGGAGGCCGATACGAACGTGGCGATGCCCCGGGCCACGGCCTCGCGGGCCAGCTCGGGCGCTGACCAGCGAGACAGCGGCGCGCCGGTCTCGGCGGGTAACCGGCAGGCCAGCGCCTTGACCTCGGCAACCTGGAGCGCGGTGAACGCCGGCGGGCGACCCGAGCGATCGCGGTCGCCCAGGCCGCCCAGGCCCTGGTCGGCGAACCGGCCGCGCCAGCACCGGACCGTGTCCAGGTGCAGGCCGGTCTCCCGGGCGATGCGCGCGTTGGAGCGTCCGCGTGCGCCCCGCAGGACGATTTGCGCGCGCATCCGCAGCCGGTACTCGGTCTTGTGGCCGTAGGCCATCAGTTTTAGCCGCTCGCGCTCGGCAGCGCGCAAGGTGATCGGACGGGCAGCGGCAACAGGCAAGGCAGGCAGGCCGATCGAGAGAAGCGGATCAAGGACAGGCCGTAGCCTGCCGCGTCCCCGGGCCCGGCCTGCCGGGCAGGATGGGTGCCATGCCCACGCCCTCGGAACACACCCGCCTGTCCGTTCAGGCGCGCCTCGGCGAGCGCGCCCGCACCGCCTGGCCGCAGATCGATCAGCTGCACGTCCGCCATCGCGGAGCCTTCGCCTACGTCGAGGCGGAACTGCCCCATGGCGCACGGGCCAAGCTGATGCGGCTGCGCTATGCCGGTGCCGCCAGCAGGTGGGGCTTCGCCCTCTACTACGCCAGCAGCGACCGCTACGAGGACTCCCTGCGGCCCACCGGCAGCGCCACAGGCACCCCCGCGGACGCCCTCGACTGCGCCTGCCGACTCCACCTCGCCGCCCTCGACATCTGACCAGACGCAGCCCACAGCACCGCCTCCACAGTCAACCCCCGAAGGACTTCCGGCGCCGACCACTTAGGACGCCTCTGCCCCTTGCTTCCTCCCCAGGTCGTGGAGGAAGCAAGGGGCAGAGAAGGAGCCGCGGCTGCCGGCTGGGCCTACTGAATCGTGGTCGTGACCAGGTGCTTCTGGAAGAACGACGCCAGATGCGGACGCTCATCAGGCAGCCTGCCGAGGAACTCGGCCACACAGGCACTCACGATCTCGAAAGGCTTGGCCTGGATGTCCTGGATCGACTCCATGAGATCCATCATGCGCGTGAGGCGGGCATTGACGTCGGTGCGCAGCGAACATACCGGGCGGTAGTTCCTCATGCTCGCGCTTTCCTGATCACTCAGGATGTACCGGCGATATGCCAGTCCCTTCTGGGCGAGTTCCCACACGTAGTCCCGCTCGGCCTCCATGGCATCCATATCGATACCCGACGGGTCGAGAGGCCGGAGCACGGGCTCCATGGCAGCGTCAACGTAGTGGGCGATGGTCAGCTTCGGCCGCTGAAGCGTAAGTGTCTTCAGCAGGGCCTTGTCCGCAGTGATCTGCGTTCCAGCCTGGTCGGCGACCAGCCCATACAGGTTGATGTTGCGGTTCTCGAACGGCAGGGACTGGAGCTGAGAAGCGCTGTACACGGTCAGGAGATTGGCGTAGCCCGGCGAGTTCTCCGCCAGGTCGGCCATCGCAGCCTCATTGCGCTGCCTAGGCGCATCAGCGTTGAACGGCTCAGCCGATCGCCGTCGGCCGGGCCGGCGAGCCGGAAGTCCGGAGAGCGAGGACGAGCCTCGCACCGCAGGGGCGCTAGCAGGGCGCTCCGCGCGTGCCAGCTCCGATGAGCGTTCCCGGACTACGGGGCCGGTCGACGCTCCGCCGGTCTCCTGCTCGACAGCCGGAGCCGTTGGCGCCGATCGGGAGAGCAAGTCGTCCGAGTGAGTGACAGTCGGTGCAGTTCCGCCAGGTGCACTCTGAACAGCTCCATTCACAGAGCGGTCGGTCTCGTCGGCCGTGAAGGCAGCTGTGGAGGTCCGCTGCGGCTCCGGGGCGCTACCCCTGGAGGACGTGCTAGCGGGTGCCTCGGGAAGTTCCTCTTCCCGAGAAGCCGCGGGAACGTCATCGCGCTGCTGGGGAGGAACGGCAACTGGCGGCGTCACGGCTGGCTTTGGCGAGGTCGGTAGCACGAACCCCCCGCCGGGTCGGAAGTCGTCTTCCTCGTCGTCCTCGTCCCCTCCGCCTAGATCAATCGCGGGAACGATGAGGTGCTTCTTCTCTCCCGCTTCGTCGCGCTTGCCGCTCTTCGGCCCGGGGCCCTTCGCTGCGCTCGGTGCCTTACCCGCGGCTGTGGACTTGGTCATGACGCTCCCTGCATTTCCTTCTCACGGAGTTGGGCGTTGCGCTGTCGCACTCGAGTAATGACTCCTCGTGCCACGTTCGAGTAGTCATCCGCGAGGTTCACGGACATCTCCGCGTCGGCGTATCGCCCGTTCTCATCGCGAGGTCGGGGAACCAACTCGCCTTCCTCGTCCAGGAGTTTACCGGTCGCAGCCAAAGCGAACTCGCGGGCGGGCTTGCCATGATTGCGGCAGAGAGTGGCGATAGAGCGCGCATCACGCACGTACTCGTCCAGGATTAGTCCCGGATCCATCCCGGCATCCGACAGCAGCTGCTCGATCTTGGCACGGACGTTAGTGAGCTCCGTCGTCGGCTCGCCCTTTACCTTTCGGAAACCGAGAAACGCGATCGCCGTAAGTTCGGCTTCGGGGTTGAGACGACGGTTGGCGCGGATGAGTCGCGTGACCGTAGAGAGGCCGCGCAGAGCTGCGTTGTCGGTGTTGTGGATGGGGGACACGAGATGCGTCGCCGCTGCCAGTCCTGCCCGCTGAATGGCCTTGTCGCCCGGCGAGAAGTCGAGGACGATCCAACGGTACAGATGCGAGATCTGCGCCAAGAGGAGTGCGAGAAGCAGGTACGCGGCGAGAGCGTGCGTGTCAGCGAGCTTGTTGATGCGGCCTGCGATGTCGGCGCAGAACTTGCCGGAGATCGTTGCATCCAGGTAAGGGCGAACCCCCTTGACGACCTTCAGGCCGCCGTCGTTGGTGATCGCGTCCCGAAGAGCCTTCCCGTGGTCGTTGAAGACCGTTGCGTCGAGACCGAGATCGGTCCTTCCGTCGCCGTTTGCATCGATCTCCATGTACAGGATGGGCTTTGCCGACTTGCCCTGTTCTGCTCGGAGAGCCTGCTCCTCCGCCAGCATGTAAGCCAGGTTGGTGGCAAGGGTCGTCTTGCCTTCGCCCCCCTTACCGATCGTTGAGCCGATGACGTTCCGCAGGTAGGGCCTGATCTGGGCGACGAGTGCTTCGAGCGCTTCCGGATCCGTCAGATCGTCGAAGTCGGCGATCGCACTGAGCCGACTCTGCAGCTCTGTGTATTCAAAGAGTTCCAAGGTTGCTCCGCAGTCCCGAGTTGGCCACGAGGACCACGCGCAAGCTAGCCCACAGTGGCTACACCGATCCGCAACCGGCTCGCGTGTCCCGTCATGCTCGTGCGTGACCCTACACGGCCCCGTGAGCTTATGTCACGTCACGTCACCGTGTCTCTTTTCAGGGCGGGTTGAGAGGGTCAAGATCAACCTTATCCTTCATTCCTGCGCCGCCATCTATTCGCAAGGGAGTGGCGTATTGGCTTGGATGTATACGTGCATTCAGATGGCATTAGATCTTGCAGAGCGTCTCCGTCTTTCGCTCCGCTTCGGGGGTGAGTGCCCGAGTGAGTAACTGAGTGAAGTATGTGATTTTGTGAAACATGCAGGTCAGGGGCCATTTTGCGAATCCTTGACTGTGTGTCAAGCGAGCCTCGTGGTGAGACGTCTCGTCTCGTTACGGCTCTTGGTGACTGGTGGTCCGTCAAAAGCCTCTGTTGGCGATAAGAAATTGGCGCTTCATGTGCGGCTCATTGATGGAAGAGCGCTCGTTTGTGTACCGATGATCTACGGAATTTGAGGTCGTGGGCGCTGTCAAGTTCACGGAGGCGTGTGATGATCTTGGTGGAGATCGTCGTGGGAGGGTCGGTCATGGATACCGCTGCAGCGCCGTTATACAAGGGGTTTCGGTTCCCGCTGGAGGTGATCGCGCACGCGGTCTGGCTGTACCACCGGTTCCGGCTGTCCTTGCGTGATGTGGAGGAGCTCCTCTTCGAGCGTGGCATCCAGGTGTCGTACGAGGCGGTCCGGCTGTGGTGCGAGCGGTTCGGTCCCGCCTACGCCGCCAGGCTGCACCGCCGGCAGCACCGACCCGGGGACCAGTGGCATCTGGACGAGGTGTTCATCAAGGTCAACGGGCGGATGCGCTACCTGTGGCGCGCGGTGGACCAGGACGGCACCGTCCTGGACATCCTCGTGACCAACACCCGCGACACCGCCGCGGCCCGGCGGTTCTTCCGCAAGCTCCTCAAAGGCACCGAGACCCTGCCGAGGGTGATCGTCACGGACAGACTCCGCTCCTACGGGGCTGCCCACCGCGACGTGATGCCGTCCGTCGAGCACCGCTCCTCGAAATATCTCAACAACCGGGCGGAAAACTCTCATATCATCACAAGGGAACGCGAACGGGCTATGAAGGGCTTCCGCAGCGTCGGATCAGCCCAGAGGTTCCTCGCCTCCTTCTCCCGCATCTCACCCCACTTCCGCCCCCGCCGCCATCTGATGTCTGCCTCCGACTACCGCACCGAGATGACCAACCGCCACACCGTCTGGCACCAGATCACCGGCACCACCCTCCTGGCCACGACCGCCTGACGGCGGCCACCGACACCACCGGAATACGCCCCAACTCAACTGCACCACCAACAACTTGACAAGCCCTCGGCCAGGAGCTGCGGCGCCGGCGGCGGGACGGGGACGGCGGCCATGCGGCGTCGCCGCCGGTCTGCCTCGACGGCCGCGGTGGCCTGCCGGTGCAGAGCCCGGGCGTCTGCAGGTGACGGTCCTGGAGGCGGCGCCGGTGCGGGCCGGTCGAGGACCGCGGCCTGGGCTCGGGCGAGGTTGCGGGCTCGTTCGGTCTTCTGCTGCCGGGTCATCTGGGTCGGCCAGGCGTCCACCGGCGTCTTGGAGGCCACCAAGCCGAGGAGCACCGGCAGCAGTTCGGCATCGCTGCGGGGCTTGAGCCCAGCCTTGGCGGCCTGTCGCAGGACGTCCCCGACGTGGGCATCGGAGAAGGCGGGCGCCTCCTGGCCAGGCGGGAGCCCGTTCCAGAGCAGCTCGTGCCAGGCTCCGTCCAGTTCGATGAAGACCTGGCGGCAGTCCCGGGGGCGCGGTGGACGGCCCACTTCCCCGCGTGCCGGCCGCCCCGGCCCGACAGGCGGCCCCGGTGGGGTTCGAGGACGCGGCTGTGGGCGCCGTACCAGAGGCCGCCGATCTTCACGCCGCGCCGGGTGTCGATCCGTACGAAGTGCACGGGCAGCAGTTCGTAGTAGAGCTCCGGCGGCGGGATCTCCAGGCAGATCCCGTCCCGCGCGGCCGCGGCGGCGAAGAGGGTGTTCGGGCTGTGCCGGCCGCCCGGATCCCCGGAGGGCGCGTACTGGTCGAGCCGCCGGTTCTGCCAGACCTTTACGATCCACGTTCGCCCGGAGCGAGGCCGCGTCCGGCGAGCCGCTGCTGGATACCGGCCGTGGCCTTCACATCCGGCACGGTCGCGTCGGTGGTGTGCATGTCCGTGATCAGGTTCGGCCGCGGGCCGGCCCGCCGTCCGGCTTCGGCTTCGGCTTCGGCTTCGGCTTCGGCTTCGGCTTCGGCTTCGGCTTCGGCGGGAGTATCGCAGCTCTCGGTCAGATGGATCTTGTATCCGCACCAGAACAGGTCCTCGCCCCTGGCCGCCCAGCGGGCGTCGATGTCGTACGGGGAGGCCAGGCGTAATCTGCCGGGCGGGATGCCCTCCTCGTCGGCGTCCCGCTTCACGATCGCCTCCCGCCCCCGGGTATCGGCGCGCCGGTAGTAGGTCTGCACCAGTACCTGGCGCAGGATCTGCACCGCCTCGATGTCACGGATCCACATCGGAGCGGCCGCATCGTAGGCAGCCCGCACGATCGCATAGCCGTCCTGCGCGAACACCTGCGCCAGCCGGTCCCGCTTGGCCTGGCTGGAGGGCATGGTCCAGCCATTCACCCTCGGTCCGTAGCGATGGGCGAACTCGGCGACGTCAATCTGCTCCGCCAGCCAGGCCGGGGCCGCGACCGCCAGGGCCTCCAGCGCGGCACGCACGCTCTCCCCGGCCAGATCCAGCCGGTTCAGGTCCCGCACCGCGGAGATGACATGGGTGGAGTCGGTACGCTGCTTGCCGCCCGCGCCGACCAGCCCCTCGGTCCGGCAGTGGTCGACCAGCCGGTCGAAGACCACCCGCTCCAGGCCGTGCTCGGCCAGGCGGGCACGGAACTTGCTCAGCACAGTGAAGTCGAAGCCAGCATCAGTCAGCTCCCGCCCGAGCGCGTACTTCCACGACAGCCGGTCGCGCACCGCTTCCGCGGCCTGCCGGTCCGTGAGGTTCTCGGCGAACTGCAGGACCGTGACCAGCGACAGCACCGCCGGAGGCATCCCCGGGGCGCCGCGCACCCCGAAGGACTCGGCGAACGGCTCGTCGACGAACACTTCGGCCAGGCAGCCACGGACCCGGATCGGCAGACTGCCATCGGGGAACGCCGCCCGGGCCACGACCGCTGTCTGCTCCGGGACCGGCGGCAGACCCTTGGGCTGCATCGACATCGCTTCACTCCCCACGGACACCACGCGACAGGTTCCCGACCGCAGAAGCGATCATTCCGTCAACAAGACGTCGCTCGCAGGCAATTGAGCAACGGAGTCGTCGAGCTGACCGGGCGGTGGAGCGGCACAGTCACCGGGCAGGAGGGCGTACACGTCACCAACGTCTCCAACGGGGTGCGGCTCAGGGTGGACACGAAGGGCCGCGCAGGAGCCGGGCGCACGATCACGCTCCGTCCCTGATCGCCGGTTCCCGGTAATGCTGCTGTTCTGCCCGCTGGGCCCAGGGGACCTGAGTGTCTGGCACAGGCTGCACCAGTATGGAACAGTACTGTCAGTTCGGGCTCAGCCTCGCCCTGCCCAAGGACGTCCGGACCCGGTCGACTTCAAGCTGACGCTTCGGACGTCTCGGGGCCGCACGGATGGGTCAGAGGTTGTGGCTCCTGCTCCACCCGGCTTTGGACAGCAGGGTGTTGTAGTAGTAGTTCGGGGGCCAGGAAGTATTGCGGTACCTCGCGTTGGGCAGATGCCCCGAGGCGCTCAGCCAGGGGCTGTAGGCGCGGAAGACGTCCACGCTCTTGGTCAGACAGTTGTTCCGGAAGAAGTCGTAGCCACTGTTGCGGCCTGCGAGGGCTGCCTGCATCGCCCTGGCCGGGTAGGCGGAGGCTGTCGCGATGCACCGGTACTTCGCATAGCGCCACTTGCCGGTGCGCCTGGTCTTGAAGTTGTGCATCATCTGGCGCCCGGAGCCGGTTCTGATGAAGGTCGCCTGGGGCCTGCCTGTCATCCCCTCGGTGGCTCCATAGGTCCAACTGCTGGAAGCCCCGTGGCGAAAGCCCCAGCCGTTATGCCCCAACGGTGGCCTGGGCCCGGCCGGGTCGACGTCGTTGGGCGCCAGGAAAATGCACACCTGCCCGCGTGCTGCTGCCTCGGTGGCGGCCGCGCTCGGGGTGGCCGTCGGTGCGGCGGTCATGGTCAGCACGGCGACAAGGAGGGCCAGGGTATTGCGATGCCTTCGGGTCGTTAATCGATTCATCATGGGATCCGTTTCAGGGTAGTTGTTTGAAAGTGGATCAGATCGGTCCATCCGCTCCACCTATCACTCCCCGGAATACCGGAAGACCGCTCCGAACGCTCGTCTGACAGGCCATTGCAGTGCACTCTGCATAATGCAGGTCTCCCGGACCGGCTTCGGCTGTCCACCAGTTCGGATCACATACTCGTCACGAGCCCGACCTGGACGGCATGCTGGTGATCGCGCATCCCGAGAAGCAGGACGCAGCGGCGACCTGGAAGAAGGCCTTCAACCACCATCCGCTGATGGGGTTCGTCGATCACGGCCGGTGCGGGTCCGGGGAGCCCAGGGTGATTGCAAAGTTCGTTGACTGTGCGTTGGCGCAGGTCAGTTGAGGCTGAGGAGGGTCAGGGGCCGTTCGTAGGGGCGGAGGGCTGTGGTGCGGAGTGCGGCGGCGATGTTGGTGTGGCCGGCGGTGCGGAGCTGGTTGATGGCGAAGCTGCGGAGGGTGGCCATGTTCTCCGGGCTGTGCCCGGTGCGGATCTTGGAGGCGTCCTCGCGGAAGGCGGTGTCGCGGACGAAGTGGAGCCGGTTTTCGATCATCCAGTGTGCCCTCAAGATCTTCGCGATGCGTTCCGGGGATGCCTGGCGGCTGGTCAGGTCGGTGATGACGTAGACGGTCTCACGGCTCTGCTTGCCGGTCTTGGTGTCGGTGCGGTGGCGTACGACCCTGGCGACCTGGGCGGCGTGCGGGAAGTCGACGCCGAGGTCGGTGACGGTCAGGGCCTGCACGACCCGGGTCTCCTTGCGGCCGTGGCCGGTGGTGCGGTCGTAGAACTTCGCCGTCGCCTCCTGCCAGGGCAGGGCGCGCAGCTGTTCGTAGAGGTTCTTCTGGTTCCGCTTCACTGTGAAGACGTAGTGCGCCTTCTTCACCTCGACGAGGAAGCAGGCGTGGCCGCGCTGGGTGTGCAGTGCGTCGCCGGTCACGGTGACTCCTTGCAGGTCATAGGGGTTAAGGAGGGCGGCGAAGCAGGTGATTTCGTTCGTCTTCTCAGGGACCCTGAGCTGGGTGACGGTCATGCCGGTACCGGTCATCGCGGCCAGCAGATGGGCGGCCGGGGTGGCGCCGAGGCGCGAGCCGCGGGCGCTCTTGCCGTCGACGGCGAGGGTGTCGGTGCCGGCCGGGTCGTGGCCCAGGAGATCGGCCAGGCCGCCGGGGCAGGTGTCCTTGATGACCCGGCGGATCGTCGCGCCGCTGGGCGGGATGGGCACGGCCAGGGCGGTTACGGTGCGGGCACCGAGCCGGGCCAGAACGTCCTGCGGGGCGTCGGTGGCCCACTCATCGATCGCCACGAAGCTCCTCGCCCCGCTCACCACAGCGGAGCAGCAGCACTGCCACGAAGGGGTGACGCTTCCCGCGCCGACACCGCGGATCGGCCAGCGTGGCCAGCCGCTCGGCCAGCGGACCCGTCGCACAGTGCTGACGGGTGGGAGACTTGACCAGACAGACGGTGGCAGACTGACGGCACATCGAAGCTCCGTTGGGCGCAGGCGACTTGGCAAGGCCACCTCCACAACGGAGCTTCGTTGCGTCCGGTCGCACACCCGACCAGCATCGTCACACCGCCGTGACCTGCACACTCGCGAAATCACCGCGACTTTGCAATCGCCCTGCCGGGGAGCCAGTGGCCGACTGCTCAGGCCTGCAACGCGGGCAGCAACGCTGCGGCCGACCACATCGAAGCCGTCCGGCGCGCTCTGGCGCAGCTGCCGAAAAGGTACCGGCGGGGACGGCAGACGCTGGTGCGCACCGACTCGGGCGGGGGCACCCACGAGTTTGCCGACTTGCTTTCCACCCGCGGCCGGTGGCTGTCCTACTCACTCGGCATGACCATCACCGATGTTATCCACCAGGCTGTTCTGAAGATACCGGCATCGACCTGGACGCCGGCCCTCGAGCCGTACGGCGAGATCCGGGACGGCGCCTAGGCCGCGACTGCATGACCGGCCGGCCCAAGGCGATGCAGCAGATCGTCCGCAAGGAACGGCCGCACCCCGGCGCCCAATTACGCTTCACCGATGCCGACGGCATGCGGCTGACCTGTTTCGCCACCCACACCAAGGACGTAGCGATCGCGGCGCTCGAACTGTGGCACCGTCAGCGCGACGGGGTAGAGGACCGCATCCGCGCCGCCCACTCCACCGGCCCCGCTCGCCCGCTTCGATGCCTCCCGACCCCGGCTGACCGGCAGCGTCCCGGTCCCTACAAGCGGCACGCTCCGGAGCCGCGGAAGCCGGCATGCACCCGGCGCGCCAGCCGGGCCATACGCCTGCCCGCAAGCAGAAGTCTTTGCTTTGAACGAGCAGAAAGGGTCTGTCAGCAAGCTGACGGACCTTCATGCGAGATCGAGGCTTACAGGTGCAAAGCGCTGCGGGTACTGGCGCACCAACCTCACCCTGCGCCAACTCGTGCCGCTGTCCGGCTGCCGACCGCATCACCGCAGTCTGACCGATTCCACCGACCGTGTAAGGTCGCCATGCAAATCATCATAGCCATCGCGCCGGACGCATCGGAAAAGGCGTTGGCTTATTCGAGAAACTGGACAAAGGGAATTTACCTATGTTCACACAGTCATCATGTCGTTGGAAGTCCTTCCCCCTTTACCTCCCCGTACTGTTGCTGGCAGTCGTTGGTTGTGGCGTAGAAGGAGATGTCGCTGCCGGAGGGGCTCAGGGGGCAAAGTCGGCGCGTTCCGCAACTCCGGCATCCCCATCCGCTCCGGCGTCTTCGCAAGGGCCCTTAACCGCAGAGCTGCCGCCTGTTGGGGACGCCGAGCTCTCTCCAGCCGTTCGAGGAAAAAAGGTGCTTGTTGTGGGTGACTCCTGGGCTGAACGGTTGGGGGAAGGAATGGTCAAGGTCGCCTCAAGCGGAAATGTAATCGTGAACGCTGGTGTGGGCGGGTGCGGAATCATGCTGCCAGATTTGGTAGACGGGGAAAGGGTGAGGAGTGACTGTTTGGAGTGGCCGCAGAAATGGCCTGAATACATTGCGAAATACAGGCCGGATGCTGTCCTGCTGCGAACGACAACCTGGGATCTGCACCCGCAATCCTTCGACGGGGCTGGCGTCCAGCTCACCATTGAACACCCAGGTTTTCGTAGGAGATTCGAAAAAAACATGGGGAAGGCTATTGATATTCTCGCGAAGAATGGCACGCCTGTCTATCTAACTACCGACAAGCTGCAGGAGGAAGGTATCTGGAGGTCCTCCTCGATCGAAATGAACAAGGTCATTAAAGAGGTCTCTCAAAAATATAAGAGCAGAGGTGTGCATATTCTGGATCTCGCTGAACAGCTGTGCAACCGCGACGACTGCCCGTCAGTGATCGACGGTCGAAGGCTGTACGACGAGACCAGTCACCCCGTCGGCTGGAGCCGCGACCGGCTCGCCACCTGGATCCTCAACTCCATGTTCACTCGCTCCACAGGCGCCACATCCTGACCGGGACGATCGCCGGGTTCGTTGATCTTTCCGGGGCGGCTGTGGGGTCCGGGGCGTCGGTGTCGTACATAGGGTTCAGGTTTCGGCGGCGATCATCTCCATGTGGTGTGGCTGTACTTCCGTTTCCCGCTCAGCTGGTGCGAGGTGGAGGCACGGCGCTGTCAACTTGATTGGGGGGCTGGTTGTGGTGTGGCAGGTCGTGGTGAGGGCGAGTGGCGGCCTTGGTCCAGCCTGCCGTGGCCAGGGTGGTGACGCCGGTGATGTGTGGTCCCAGACTGCGAAGCGGGTGGTCATCTCGCCCGGTAATCGGGCGCGGTCATCAGGTGATGGCGGGGTCGGAGGGCGAGATCCGGCTGAATGCGGTGAGGAACTTCTGGACTGACCGGGGTGAATGGGAAGCCTTTCATGGCGTGTTCGCGCTGGCGGGTGGGCTGGTGTGAACTCTTCGCCCGGTTGTTCAGCCCCTTGCGGGAGCGGTGTTCTGCCGAGCGCATCGGTTCCCGCTGATCCGGCCGGGAGGGTGTACACCAGGTTGTGAGTTGACAGAACCCTGTGGATGGTGTCGTCAAGTTGCTGGTGTGACTGGCGAGTTGGGGTGTGCCGAGGTGGTGGCTGGCCCGAGGGGACGTTCCGGTCAGCCGGTCGTTGCCATACCGGTGATGGTTTTCCAGATGTGGAATCGTTCGGTCATCTCGGTGCGGTAGTCACTCGCTGTGATGAGGTGCGGCGTGGGCGGAAGAGCGGTGAGATCCGGGAGAACGTGGCGAGGAATCTCTGGGCCGCCCCCGTCGAGCGGAAGTTCTTCATGGCTTTCTCGCGCTGCCTCGTTGGCTGGTGGCTGTTCTCGGCGCGGTTGTTCAAGTACTTCGAACTGCGGTGCTCCACGGAGGGCATCACCTGGCGGTGGGCCGCCCCGTAACTGCGTAGCTTGTCGGTCACGATCACACGGGGCACGTACTCAAGGTCCTTGAGGAGCTTGCGGAAGAACCGCCTGGCTGCAACCGCATCGCGCTTGTTGGTCACGAGGATGTCGAGGACGTTGCCGTCCTGGTCGACGGCTCGCCACAGGTACCTCATCTGTCCATTGACCTTGATGAACACCTCGTCCATGTGCCATTTGTCGCCCGGGCGCGCCTGCCGGCGGCGCAGCTGCCGGGCGTAGGCGGGGCCGAAGCCGGCACACCAGGCGCGAACACTCTCGTAAGAGACGGTGATCCCGCGTTCAAAGAGGAGCTCCTCAACCTCGCGGAACGAGAGAGGGAAACGGTGATACAGCCACACAGCGTGACTGATCACCTCGGCCGGGAACCGATAGCCCTTGTACGACGGCGTCTCCACGACGAGCCCCTCCCACGACGATCTACACCAAGATCATCCCACCCCGCTCCTCAACTTGACGACGCCGTTGAGATCACCCCACCCATGTCCAGTCAACGCACCACCCGCCGCACCGGTTACGGGACAACCTCCAGGCGGGAAGATCTCTCTTTGACCGTCGGGCCACAGAGCTTGTTGTCTCTTCGCGCGGTGTTCGAATTATGGTGTCTGCCGCGTGGTTGACCGGATGGGATAAGGGTGCCTTTTGCCGGCCTGTTGCCCTTGGTTCGTGGTCTTGTTACGCCGCGTACAAGAATTGGGTTGGGCCTGACCCTTCTTGTCCCGTTCTGAAGTGAGCAGGATCACTCCTGTCCTTGCATAACGGAGTGGCGGTTTGGCCGACGGGTGACATACCCGTCCTGGTGTGTTCTTCTGCTGACGGCCCCTCTCGTTGAGACACCCGGGCCGTAGCCACTTCCGCTGCCGATTGGATAGTCGGCGCTGATACCTGCATACGTATGAGGAGAAAGCGAGGAAAGCCATGGGAACTCATTCGAAGCATCGAACTCAGGGACGTCATCGGAACTCCGCGCTGAAATGGAAGTCTACAGGCGACCCGAGCCGTCTGGGCATGGCAGCGGCCGTAATCGGTCTGACCGCCATGTCAGGGACCATCTTAGGTTCCGGACAGGCGCTGGCCATGGGCCCAGGAGGCACGGGACACGGTGCTGCGCCGCATGTCCCAGGCTCCAAAGTGCCGCAATCCCCTCAGCCCCCGGAATACGTCTACCGCGGTGTCAGTTTATGGCCTGACATGACGAACGGCCCCCACCCGCGCAACCCGACATATACAAGCCCGCCCCAGTTCCCCGAGTACAACCCCATCAATGCCTTCACGCATGGAATGCATGCTCAGGTAAATTTGAAGACGCTGGGCGGAATGAGTGGGGCAGAAAAAGAGAGGATGAAGAACTTTGGAATCCAGCAGCATCTTGCGGGCGGCGTAAGGAACTTAAGCCCTTTCATCTCGACCACGGCCAGCCACGATGTAGCTCTCCAGTTCGCCACGGGCTCGGGAAGCCAGCCAGCGACCTGGGGAATTGAGAGGCGTTTAGGCCCGAATGGACAATATCAAGATTTTGCCGTTAGTCGCGGACTCGTGTATAAGATTAAGTCTCCGTCCAATCTAATATCGGCCCAACATGTAGCTCACCAAGAGGGTGTGGACGGCAATACTGCCATCAAGCAAATGATGGGACAGCAAGAATGGATGGCCCTTCAGGAGATTCCTGGGTCAGCCATCCAAGGCGCCGAGATAGTCGAACGCGTTGCGCCGATTGACCCTAAGACGGGCCAACCAGGTAGATGGTCCGAGGCGGGGATTTCAAGTCACTACATGACTGTGGATAATAAGCCCATCGGAAATAAGCAGCAAGTGGGTTTCGATGGGGTTTCAAACGAACATTTCGATGCTCACAGTCGCGGGTATCAGGCCCCTAGAGAAACGACGCTTCTTGAAAAATTCAGTCCCTACCTACAGCAGTCTAGTATTCATGGCGACTCATCTAGGGGGATGAACCTCTCGTCGGCGGGCCACGAAAATTCTCACAGCTCATATGTGCCTTGTGGCCCATTCGGCCAGTCGTTCGGCCAGTCGTTGCCATTGACGGGGTGTGCACCTAGTGGCGGTCCGGCTGAGGAGCCGCCGAAGACGGTGCCGCCGACCTCAGGGAGTGGGTCGGATGGTGGCTCGGGGAATCGGTTTGCTCCGGGTGAGAAGCCGGGGGTGTCGCGGCAGCAGTCCTCGGGGCCGCCTGTGCAGGGTGCAGGGAATGTGCCGTCGGAGAGAGGGCATTCGTCGGGGGGTGGGGGTGTTACTAGTGGTGAGAAGCCGGTACCGTCGCCGCGGGATGTGGAGTTGCCGAAGACGTCGCCGGTGGGGGGGAGCGATAGGCGTCTGTCTGGGGTGGGTTTTGACCGGCCGGGTGGTGTGGATCTGTCTCGTTTGGCTCCGCGGTTCCGTGGCGTCATGAGGACATATCTGAAGTCGAACAATCCGCTTATGGATGGGTTCATGGCGGCTTATGCAACGCATTTAGAGTGGGCGCAGAAGAAGAAGGCGCTTGATCAGTATCCGACGCCTGAGCACACTCTGGAGGTGCGGGATGAGTTGTGGAAGGATTATATCCGGGCGCGTGGTCAGCGGCTGCTGGATATGCACAGGGAGGATTATGGGGGTGCCCGGGATAAGATTCAGACGTGGGCGGAGGGGGAGAAGGCGCGGGTGCGTCAGAGCTTTGAGGAGCGGATTTCTGCTGCACGGGGTGCGGAGCGGGATGCGCTTGTCCGGGAGCGGGATGCGAGGGTCCAGGCGATTGATGACCGTGCGAAGGGGGCGCTTGGGGATGTGGGGGCGAACCTGGACAGTATTTATTCTGATGAGGCTGTGAAGCAGCCGACGGAGGCGGAGAGAGCGGAGTGGAATTCGGAGTATAAGAAGGGGCAGCAGAAGTTTGCGGACGACTTTAAGGCCGGGCTGCTGTCGCCCTCCAGTTTCAAAGATGCCGGGCAAGCCTGGAAGTCGACCTTCACGGATGGCGATGCCCGTGAATACGGACGCCGGAATCTGTCATTCATTCAGCGATTCAAATACAATCTCGCGATGGGGCGCTATATCCCTAATCCGATTGGGGATTTGGGAACTGCGTATAACAATGAGCGTGTGAAGGAAAGAGTCGATCTGGCGAACAGGAAGAACCAGGAGGCGCTGGACGGAAATCCACTGAAAGAATTCAATCCTGACCCGGAGCGGGTGCGGAAGGGTTTCGAGGCCTCCCGCTACGAGCGGCAGTACAAGGGTGACGACGGTGGCCATCTGTCCGACAATACACAGCTTTATGGGAATGACGCAGTGAAGCTGTCTCTCACTGATGACAATGATGATGCGGATCAGAGTCTCCGTTTCCATGAAAACTACCGGAAGCTCGACAGGGACTTCGTGGAGCATCCACCGGAGCAGCTGGATCTCACGGGAAGAAAGTACTTGAAGCCGGATATGCACGATATCCGACAGTTTATTGCTCCCGAGGGGTCGGGGGCTCCTGATCTTTGGGTCGCGGAGGGTGCCGGCGGGCGTACTGTGGTGGCGCGTGATTCGGGGTATTCGCTGACGCCCAAGGAGGCTGCCGCTGCCCGCGTTGCGTTCAAAGGCCAGTTGCCCGAGCGGGTCGACAGGGAACTGGCACGGCAGGCAGGACAGCCGGTGCCGGTCATTCCCAAGGGCCAGCCGGACCCGGTCGGTGATGCCTACCAGCAGCTTACGCAGGACCTGGCTGCGGGGCGGGAACCGGTTTTGAAGACCCCGCTGACGAGGGAGCAGTGGCGGGACCTGCAGGCCAAGGTCAATGAGGCACGTGCCACGGCGGATGGCACGGGACAGATGCCGCCTGGTATGAGCGATCCACTGCTGCACAAGATGGGGTCCTATGCCCGTCGGCAGGCAAACGGAGAGGGCAACCAGCAGAACACGGCCGACGAGGCCGTCGATGAGTTCGGAAACCCCCTGCCGCCAGGTCAGCGGCCGTCCCGGCAGGCGGAGAACCAGGGCCACGCGCAGGCTGTGCATGGGGCGGTGACGCCGTCTGCGGGTGGGAACGGGGCGAGCCAGCAGGAGTTTGGGCAGGGCCGACCGGCGGGGGAGAACCTGCACGAGTCTGCCATGGCCGGCGGCAGCAGTTCTTCTCCGGCCAAGGAAACCCCGGGCGGTGCCACCAAGTCCGGCGAGAGCAAAGACTTGCGGTCTGATGTGCTGCCGGATGACGGGCCGTCGGAGGGTTCGAAGGCGCCTGAGTCTGGTGCGGGTGGCGGCCTGGATGGTGGTTCGGATGAGCCGCGGTTGAGGGTGGCGAAGAGTCCTGGGTTCGGGCCGTCGGAGGAGGGGGCGAAGCCGGAGGACCTGAAGCTGGGGCAGTCGCAGGGGCTGAAGCCGGCCGGTCAGTTGTCCTCGTCTGGTGAGCCGCAGGTTGGGGCAGATTCGGATAAGACTCAGCAGGATGAGGTTGGGAAGCCAGCTGAGGGGGACACTGGTCTGGGTGGCTGGCTGGATGCGTCTGTCAAGGCGGCGGGTAGTGGCAGCACCCCGGTTACGGGAGTCCCGGGCGACGCCGCTAAGCCCGTCAGCGCTCCGGCGGAGGGGCAGGTGTCTGGGCCGCAGCAGTCATTGGGGCTGAATCCGGGGCTGAATCCGGAGCTGGCGCAGTCGGCAACAAAGCCGCCTGTGCCTGCACTGAACGCCCAGCAGCCGGTTCAGTCGAAGGTGTCTGACCCACGGCAGTCGTCTGAGGCTGCTGTGTCGCAGCCGTCGGTGCAGACGTTGTTCCGGCAGCAGTCGTCGGATCCAGCTCCGGCGGCGGATGCTTCGGTCAAGTCGGGGAAGCCGCCTGCGGATACGCCAGTGGGTACGTTCCCGGACAGTGCACCTGCGCCCGCTGCTGCTGCGTTCGGTGCTGGAGTGGGTAAGGCTGCCGGCTGGCTGGGTTCGACGAACTACGCAGGTCTGTTCGCTGGTGGCGGCGGTGCCGGGGAGTCGGCTTCGTCGGGCAGTGCGGCGGCTGGTGATCTGACGAAGGCTGCGGCAGGTGACGCAGCTGGGGCGGTTTCCTCCGGGATGGCGTCCGTGTCCGGCCAGAACACCGGGGACCCGGCCAAGGCCACAGCCTGGGACCAGCTCAAAACCACAGGCAGCAACACCGCCTGGGGTCAGACGAAGGCCGTGGTGGGTGACGCAGCTGGGGCGGTTTCCTCCGGGATAGTGTCCGTGTCCGGCCAGAACACCGGAGACCCGGCGATGGTCTGGGGGCAGGTGAAGTCTGCGGGCAGTGATGGGGCTGGTTCTGCCGGGGCGGGGTCCGTGACGTCTGTGCCTGATGCGGCGAAGACTGAGAACAGTATGCTTCAGACGGAGTCGAACCAGACGAACTGGAACAACGTTTTCGCGGGTGGTGGCGGTACCGGGCAGACGTCTGGGACCGAGCTGGGCCTGCAGCAGTCTGTGGTTCAGCCGCAGCAGCCTGCGTCTGCGTCTGCGTCTGATGTGCAGTCTGTGGTTCAGCCGTTGCATTCTGCGCCGGTGTCTGGGGCGGAGCAGAAGTCGGATGTATCGGGTGTGGCTTCGCCGCCTGACAAGACTTTGCAGCAGCCCGTTCAGCAGGAGCAGTTTGTGGATCAGGGCCTGCAGCAGTCGCAGCAGCAGCCCGCAGCAGAGACGCCAGCGGCAGTCGCGCCAGCCGAGAACCAGGCTGCTCCTTCGGTCACCACACCGGGCCCAGCGCCCGCGGGTGAGGCTACGGCGTATGCGCCCACGCCCACCGGCGACTACTCCGGCTGAAACAACTCCGGCCAGGGGTGCAGCAGCTGACCGCTGCACCCCCAGCCGGATCCCTCGCCATGCCATACGCCTGCTGGATGGCACTTCAGCAGTGCAAGAACTGCTCTCGGGGCTTGAGTCTGTTGGGTGCGGGTGCGGGTGCGGGTGCGGGTGCGGGTTGGCGCGACGTCCGGGCCGGCCCGCACGGGCGGATCAGGGAAGGTCGAGGAGCGCCACCCCGTTCACGCTGCCCACGATCAGGATGGGCCGGCCGCTCGAGGTATCGGTGCCGACGTGTTCGATCCTGTTGCCGGTGACCAGGCAGAACACCTCGTCACCGGTGCGGACGTCACGGCCGACGACGGCGTCTTGCTCGCCCGTGATGAGGACGGAGCGCCCCTGGTCCGACAGATAGGCGGCCACGGTCTTGGCCCGGGCGCCCTTCAGGGAGCTGACCGAGCCGGTCGCGAAGTCGAGCACGTCCGTGCCGCCGTCGGCCCAGGAGACCGCCAGCGCGAGAGTGCCTTCGGGGTGCGGAATCAGGGCGACGGACCGCACCCGGTCGGAGCCGGTCATGACGATGTCGCCAGACCCCTCCGCCAGGTCGAAGAGAACGACGTGCCCCTCGGGGGCTTCGCCGCCGCTCGTGACCGGCCAGGTGGAGATGACGAGTGTCCGCGTACGACCTCAACTACAGAAGCGCGTACGACCTCACGTCCAGAGGTCGGCATCGGGATCATGCCACGGTGTCATCTCCTTCGATAGTGGTGAATCGGTTCTTGAGCCTGAAGCTCGGGCCGTTGATCGAAATGACCTCACAGTGGTGGAGGAGCCGGTCGAGGATGGCGGTGGCCAAGACCTCGTCGCCGAACACCTGGCCCCACTCGCTGAACGATTTGTTCGAGGTCAGCAAGATCGAGCCGGTCTCATACCTTTTCGAGACCAGCTGGAACACGAGGTTCGCCTCGGCCCGGTCCAGGGGCAGATAGCCGACCTCATCGACCACCAGGACGTGGGGCTTGAGGTAGGTACGCATCTTGGCCGCGAGACGCCCCTGGGCCTCTGCTTCCTTGAGCTGGCGGACCATGTCGTCCAGCGAGGTGAAGTAGACGGAGAAGCCGGCCTTGCAGGCCGCTATCGCGAGTCCCACCGCGAGGTGTGTCTTGCCTACTCCGGGCGGACCCATGAAGGCCGCGTTGGCCTTGGCCTCGACGAAGGAGAGGGCAGCGAGGTCCTTGACCTTGCGGACGTCGAGGTCGGGCTGGAAGGCGAAGTCGAAGTCATCCAGGGTCTTGTGGTGCGGCAGCTTCGACAGACGCAGGGCGGTGCGAAAGCGCCGTCCGTCGCGGACGCCGGTCTCTTCTTCCAGGACGAGATCGAGGAAGTCGAGGTAGCCCATCTTGTCGAGGTCGGCGCGGGCGGCCAGCTGCTCGAGACTGGCCGCGAGGTGGGGCAGGTTCAGCTTGTCGGCGTGCTTGCGGATCCGTGCGGTGATCAGGTCACTCATCAGTTCACTCCGGGCATCGTCAGGCCGGCGGCGAGGTCGTAGTCGGCCAGCGGGCGGCGGGAGACGGGGATGCGGGCGACCGCGGTGCGGGCCAGCAGGGCGTCCAGGGAGCCGGATTCAGACCTAGTGACGTCCGGGCGGTCTTGCTGGTCGGGCTCGTCGGCGGTGGTGACGCTGCGGGTGTGGCCGTCCGCGAGGCCATCCCAGTGGGCCTCATCGACCACCCAGCTGCCCCGCACGTCCGCCCGCTGATGGAGCGCGAGCAGGCTGTCGCTGCCCGCGGCCTCATCGAGGTGGTGGATGGCGATCTCGGCCTGCGCGACCCGGACTTCAACCTGCTGACCAGGACGGATACGGCGGGCGGGCACCGAGTAGAGGCTGCCCTCGAAGGAGACCAGGCAGTCCTTGCCGGCCCTGCGCAGGTGCCGCTCGACCACCCGGTAGGGATGCCCGGGCAGCGGGATCAGAGCGGCCCGGTCCTTCACGGCCCGCTCACCGATCACCTCACTGTGGGTGCGGTGGACCTGCCGACGTCGGATCGGCGCCCAGGCCATGAACGCCGCGTCCATCTCCGCGACGGAGCCGAAGGACCGGCCCGCCAGGACGTGATCACGGACAATGTCGACCTGCCTTTCGACGCGTCCCTTCCCCTGGGGCCGATAGGCCGCCAGGACGTCGATGTCGAAGCCGTAGGACGAGGCGAACGCGACCGCCTCGGGATGCAACGGCACCGCCTTGCCCGGCCCAACATGCCGCTTGACCACGGTCTTCGTCCGGTCGTAGACCACCGTGGCCGGAGTACCGCCGAAGTGCTCGAACGCGCGGCGGTGGCAGTCGAAGAACGTCGCCAGGTCCTGCGACGTGGTGAAGCAGCAAAACGGGTCCCGCGCATAGGACAGGACCATGTGAAACGAGTACACCTTGGCGATGCCGGCATGCGCGAGGATGCCGCCCTCATCACCCCAGTCGACCTGGGCCTGGCCCCCGGGCACGACCTCGAACCGGCGGTGCAGTCCGAACAACTGGCCTTCGTCCAGACCGAGTTCGACCCGGATACGGGGCCTGGCCTCGGCGACATACATCTTCACCCGCTGGTAGTGCCCCTCGAAGCCGTATTGATCGACCAGCCGCTCGTGGATCACCGCGGCCTTCAACTTGATGTCGACCCGCAGCCAAGCATCCACCACCGGCGCCAGCTTCGCTATCTTGCGGGGCTGGGTGCCCTTGCGCGACGGCGCCGCCGGCACCACCGCCCCCTCGGCGGCCAGGTACTTCTTCACCGTCCGCCAGTCATGCCCGGTCTCCCGGGCTATCGCGCTGATACTCACGCCCGCCTGATGCAGGGCACGGAACCTACGTAAGTCCATCCATTCCTCCGGATCCAGGATCATAAGAAGCGGTCACCCTTCGGACTCGTCTGCTCGGCCGCTGACGAACCGAAGGGTGATCGCCCCTTGCCTCGAACGTCTCTACGACGCGCCGAGAGCTCTGGACGTGAGGGTGTACGCCGCTATGGAGATGAGGGTGTACGCGGACAACGAGAAAGTCCCTGCCGTCGGCGGAGCGCAAGGGCAGCAGCCCCGACACGAGACCGTGGCCCAGCTCGACCTGGGCCGTCAGTTCACCGGTGTCGATGTCCCAGAAGCTCACGGTCGCGTCCTGGGATCCCCCGCTGACCAGGACGAGCGTCCCGTCCGCCCGGGTGAGCGTGGTCAGTTGGGCCACGCCACCGCTGTGACCGCTGAGAGCGGCGACCTCGGTGCCGGTGGACAGGTCCCAGAGCCGGATCCGGCCGTCGTACTCGCCGCGCTCCGAGAGTTGTCCCCCGACTGCCAGCAGCGTCCGGCCGTCCGGCGCCGTGAATCCGGTCACGGCCTCGACACTGCTGAGCCCCGTGCTGAACTCGAGGTCTTTCGCCCCCGTTTCGGCGTCCCAGACGCGCACCCAGCCGTCCCGGTGGCCGGTGGCGATCAGCAGCTTGCCCGAGGCCGGTTCGACGACCGCCTGGCAGGTCACGCTGTCGCTGCCCGGCTGCGGGGGCTCCGGCTCCAGGTCGCGCAGGGCTCCCAGATCCGCATCTTCCCGTCCCTGCCGCAACTGATCACCCGCCCGTCGGGAAGGGCGGTCACCGCATCGAGCGCGCCGCGGTGGCCCGGAAGCGCACCGAGGTGCCTGCCCGTGCGGGGGTCCCACACCCGGCTCATCACCACACCCACGCTCCGCATCGACCGCCACACCCCACTACCTGCCGCCACCGGACATCGGCCCGCGCCGCACTCGACCGGTGCCGACTAGCGGCTTGCCCGGTCCGGTGCGCAGCCGGCGGCCTGTGCCCTGAGGGTAAAAGCCTCATCTTGATTCCGCCGCCCGGGACCAGCCCCCGAAGCGATACGCGGCCACCGCCACCGACGCAGCAGCCGAACGGCCCACCCCCCCCCACCCCCGGCCGGTAATCCCGGCCAGGCCCAGACCGGCGGCCGGCCCGCACCGGGCGAAAAGCCAGCTCAACCCACCATGGGTGGCCAGCCCGGCGGGCTGTCATCGAACCGTCATAGAGCCGTCAAAGGGCCGGCACAGCGCCCTAGCCGTACACACATCTTCGCATCGGAAAGTGGCACCCACGTCGGACAACAAGGCCAAGACGGCAAGCACAGAAAATGCGGGCGAAGAAACTGTACCCGGTGATCTTGCGTGGAGGCCTGGAAGCCGATTCCAAGAAGTAATGGAACTTGAATGAGGCTGACCGCCCATTCTCAATCTGCAAGGAAAAATTATGGCACGTCACAAGAAAGCACGTCCCAGCTCGGTCACGGCGGCGAATCGCTATGCCGTCGTAACCCTTTCTCTGGGGGTCATCGGGGGAATAGGTGCAGCCGGGGCATCCGCCTTCGCTGCCTCGCCGCCCGCGGCCACGAAGGGGTCCGGTCCTTTCAGTATTGACGGAAATGGTGACATAAATTTTAAGCCGAACCTGACGCTACCTGGCCCTAAGGGGAGCAATATGGAGTTTCAGGTCTTGCCGGAAGCCAGTGGCAACGTATTTACGGGGAACGGCCATTTAAAGGTTGCCCCGAAGGTGAAGTTTAACATTGGGGGTAAAAATGTTGAACTTTCAGGTGTTGGACGGTGAGGTAACCAGAGAGGGGGACAGTATCAAGGGGCATTTGAAGCTTGCTCCGGGAGGGACGATCCCTCTTCCGAATGGAATGACCATCGGGGCTAAGGGTGGGTATGCTGGCCTCAACTTTGAGTGGACGGAGGAAAAGGGTCTTCAGCTTGAGGCTGAAGCGGGGACCAAGCCATCTCTCACGCTAGGTCGCGGCGGCGTTTCTGGCACGATTGAGGGCCTGGACACTGGGGCCAAATTGACATGGTCGGAGAACGGTGGGCTGAAATTTGAAGGCCATTTCAAGACCGAGCCGAAGTTTACGCTGGAGTCCGGTGGGGCCAGCGGTAGTATCCAGGGCCTGCACGCTGGCGCGAGCATCGAGGCTGACAAGGACGGATTCCGTTTCAAGGCAGAGGCCGGCGTCGCGCCGAAGTTCACTTTCACTCCTTCTAAGGGCGGTGATAGCTACGAGTTCAGCAACGTGAGTGCCGGGGGAAGTGTGGTCTACGACCAGAAGTCGGGCTGGCATATCGAGTCGAGTTTCAAGGTCAAGCCAACACTAAGGATCAATCACCCTGACGGCACCCATGAAGACCATAGTTTCACCTTGGCGGAAGGAGAGGCCAACTACCAGGGCAACGGTATATGGAAAGCCGATGTCAAGGCTCCCTGGTTCAGCGCCGACTTCAATGGAGATCCCCGGAATGAATTCCAGGGCAACATTCAAATCTTTGGGCACAATATTCCCTACCGTCTGGGTAGCGACAAACGTGAGGCAAACTCTGCATGGAGGAATGCGCGGCTAGAACTTCGGAGGCAAAACCCTGGGCCATATGGGGCGGCTGGCTGGAGCGATGCAGAGTTGGACGACCGTATCCGGGCTTTGGCGAAGGAAAAAAATATGGACCCAGACAAGGTCGCCAAAACGTTAGAGCACCAGTATGACGTCTATTCCGGTTCTGCTGGTCCGGACTCTGGGCCTGGGAACGGCAGCTTCAGTAACGGTGCTGGCGATAAGTATGTGCACATTCGGAATGGTCGCGACGAGCTCGTTCCTCTGAAGAAGGCGATCGAGGAACATCCGGACAAGCGCAAAGAGCTGGAGGCTGATGCCTTCCCCATGGCTAACGGGGGCTCACCCGTCGCTGGCCAGTCGTATGTGAACGTTGCCGGAAAATTCATGCCTCTGAAGGATGCGAAGCAAAAGTACCCGAACGACAGCGATCTGCAGCAGCATGCCTTCGTTAACGGGGCGGGGACCAGGCATGCGAGAAGTGCTGGATCTGAGCAGTTGTCGGGGTCGCAGGATCGGCATCAGATCGGGGACCAGAGTGATGCTGCGCGTGCGTCACTGGATACGAGTCAGCTCGGTCAGCAGCAGGAGCATAAGCCGCAGGACCTCAAGCAGCCGAATGGGCAGGATACGCCGCAGGCGGCGATGTCTGGGCAGCCATCGCCGGGATCCCAGAAGCAGGCCCAGGCTGAGCCTCATGCACAGCGTGGCGTGAATCCGCTGGCGGAGCAGCAGGGGAAGAAGCTGGAGGACCTCAAGGAGTCTCAGGGGCAGAGCACGTCGGCTCAGCCGTCGGTTGGCGTGCCGCAGTCTTCGAAGCTGGCGCAGCCGCAGGGTGCGGGTGAGCAGGGTGTGTCTTCTGGTTCGGCTGTGTCGGGCCCGGCTGCAGTTGACGGCAAGAGCGCTATGCGGGCGGCTGCTGCTGATCCAAAGGGTCTGCAGTCTGCGGCGGATGCTCACGCTGGCGGGAATCCAGATTCGCAGCTGAATGATCCGAAACCGTCTGATGTTTTGGCCCGGCACGCTCAGCTGGGTGGTGATGCCGCGAAGTTTGTGCAGGACGGCGCGGGCGTCACCGGTGGGTCGGCTGTATCCACGGCGGATCCGAAGGGGCAGGTTGCACAGCCGGTCGGCGGTACGCTGGGGAAGGAGCAAGCCGATCTGGCTGGGCAGGACGCCAAGTCTGCGGGGCAGCAGGCTGACGACAGCAAGACGCTGGTTGGGTCGGATGGTGCTGGTTCTGCTACCCCGGGCGCGTCGTCGGGTGATCATTGGGACAGGTGGAGGCAGCAGACCTTTGGCCAGCGTCAGGCGAGCCCGGAGGAGAAGTCGGCCGCGGACGTCTCAACCGTCACAGGTACGCAAAGCCCGCAGGCGGGTGGTGGGGATCTGTCCAAGCCCGCTGCGGCTCCTTCCAACCCTGCTGGAACCGCTGGCTCTGGGGCCGCGAATGGCTTAACGGGGTCGGATGCTCTGAAGGCGGCGGGGTCCGGCTTAGTGGACGCATCATCGGCTGTTAAGGGCCTGCGGAGAAACAAGTCGTTGCTTCCCTGGTTGCTCGTCGTTGTTGTGGTATGGGGATGCTGGAGGGGGTTGAGGCGGCTCTGGCCGCGAAGTTCGAGGCGTTGTTCCCGCACTTGGACGAGCGTCAGCGCCGGTTGGCCATAGGGGCGGAGGCCCGGTCGCTGGGGCATGGCGGGATCCGGGTGGTGGCCCGTGCGGCCGGGGTGCGTGAGGGCACCGTCTCCCGTGGGGTTGCTGAACTGGAGTCCGGGGCAGCCCCGTTGGGCCGGGCCCGCCGGGAAGGCGGAGGCCGCAAGCGTGCGGTGGAGCTCGATCCGGGACTGCGGCCCGCGCTGCTGGCCCTTGTCGAGCCGGACATGCGGGGTGATCCGATGTCGCCACTGCGCTGGACGGTGAAGTCGACCCGTCACCTGGCCGCCGAGCTGACCGGGCAGGGCCACCGCATCTCGGCGGAGACCGTGGCCGACCTGCTGCGTGAGGAGGGCTTCAGTCTCCAGGGCAACGCCAAGACCGTAGAGGGCAGGCAACACCCGGACCGCGATGGCCAGTTCCGCTACATCAACGAGCGGGCCAAGGAGTATCAGGCTGCCGGGGACCCGGTGGTCAGCGTCGACACCAAGAAGAAGGAAGTCGTCGGCAACTACAAGAACGCCGGCGGCGAGTGGCACCGCAAGGGCGAACCGGTCCGGGTGCGGACGCACGACTTCCCGGACCCGGAGCTGGGCAAGGCCATCCCGTACGGGATCTACGATCTGGCCGCGGACACCGGATGGGTCAGCGTCGGCACCGACCACGACACTGCAGCGTTCGCCGTGGAGTCCATCCGCCGCTGGTGGAACAGCCAGGGGCGGGGCGCCTATCCGCACGCGCGGCGGCTGCTGGTCACCGCGGACGCGGGCGGCTCGAACGGCTACCGCACCCGCGCCTGGAAAGCCGAACTCGCCGCCCTGGCCCTTCAGACGGGCCTGGACATCACCGTCTGTCACTTTCCGCCAGGTACTTCAAAATGGAACAAGGTGGAGCACCGGCTGTTCTCCCACATCACCATGAACTGGCGCGGCAGGCCGCTGACCAGCCACGAAGTCATCGTGAACAGCATCGCCGCGACGACCACCCGGACCGGGCTGACGGTGCACGCCGAACTCGACACAGGCGCCTACGAGACCGGAGTCCGGATCAGTGACCGGCAGCTGGATGCCCTGCCCCTGCACCGCCACGAATGGCACGGTGACTGGAACTACACACTGCGGCCCGAGGCATACACCCAGGTCAGCGACGCACCGGACCCCTTCGACCAGCCCAGCCCCGACCTCGCCTGGCTCTGCTACCCCACCCTGACCGGCATGCCGGCCCCAGAGTGGGAAGCCCTGATCACCACGCTCACCACCCTCCACGAGAGCCAACGCGAGACGGCGCTGGACAAGCGGCGCGGCCATCGCCCACGAGTCAAAGGCGACGGCACCACCGGCCGCCGCCCCATCCTCACCCTCGCCGACCGGCTCCTGGCCACCCTCCTCCACCAGCGACTCGGGCTCCCGCAGGTCGCCATCGCCCGCCTCTTCGGCGTCACGCCATTCACCATCAACCGGCGCATTCGCGACATCCGCCAGCTCCTCGAGGCAGCCGGGCACACCATTCAACCCGCCGACCAGCACCTCGCCACCCTCGACGACCTCCGCTGCCTCGCCAGCACGGCAGGCATCACCATCCCTACAGAGATCAAGACGGCGAGTTAATAATCCGCAGGTCCTAAGCCTGCGGACAGCTCCAGCGCTTCCGCCTTCACGAATCCTTCGAATGCGCCCGCGACCAACCTCGGACAGCAGGCTCCGACGACGCCTGCGGCTGCGAACCCGACCGCATCTGCGACGGTGGGTGGGGTTGGGGAGTCGGCGAAGCTGGCAGGAGGGGCGGTAGCGGATGCCTCAACCTCCGCGGGTGTTCAAGGCCTTCAGTCGGGTGCGGGTTTGGCGAAGTTGGCTGCTGACGCTTCCCCTGCGGGCGGCTTGTTGGACCCAGCGGCTGTGAAGGCCGGGGGTTCCGGCCTGGCGGATAACTCAGTGGCGGCCAAGCTGGCGGACAGCTCCAGTGGTTCCGCTTCCACGAAGCTGTCGGATACGCCTGCGGCTGGTCTTGGGCAGCAGGCCCCGACTGCGATAGCTGCGGCTCCGAATCCGACCACGCCTGCTCCGGCTGCTGATGGCTCATCCTCTGCGGCTGGTTGGCAGCCGGGGGCTCAGACGAACTGGGCTGATCTTTTGAAGGATCCGTCGAATGTGCCTGGGGCATCTCAGGCTGCGTCCCCGACGGCTTCTGCTCCTGTGGGGCAGACGTCTCTGGCTGATCCGCAGCCGTCTGACATGCAGCAGCCCGTTCAGCAGCAGTTTGTGGATCAGGGCCTGCAGCAGCCGCAGCCGCAGTCGCAGCCGGTTGAGACTCCGCAGTATCAGTCGCAGGGTGTCTCTGGCGGTTACGACACCGGTAACTATGCCAGTGGCGGTTCTTACTGAGGCATGGTGGTTGCTTGTCTGCCCGTTGTGGGCAGCCAGGGCGTTCACCGGCGTGTTCTCCCTTATGGAGCGCTACGTCTTCAGTTCAGCCGAGGCATGTAGGCAAGGCCAGGGCGCACCCCGCCGTGCGGGGTGCGCCCTGGCGCCGCACCGCAGGGAGCGGGTGTACGGGATCCGGCGGCTGCGCTGGAGGCTGGTGTGGGGCAGGAGGTTTCCCCGGGTGTGAGCTGTCGGCGCAGTCTTCGGTGTCTGTGGCTGGGCTGCAGGGTGCGGTTTCACCGGTCAGGGTGTCTTCCTTCGCCACGCGGGCGCCCACCGCATCCCCCACGCTGCCCCGGACGGTCAGCATCTCGAAGCTCGTTGCTTCCTGCTCGTCGACCGGTGTCTGCCCTGGCGCGCCAGCCGGCGGGGGCTTGGGCGAGGAGCCGTTGCCGCTCCCGCTCGTCTAGGCCTTGCCCTCGACGAGCCGGCGGGGCGGCCGTGGACCGACGTACTCCTGTCGCCGTGGAAGTAGCCCGATCCGACTCAGCTCGCTGCGCACCCAACTCGCCTCCGTGCGAGCGCAGTTGTCCTCGGAGCTGAGCAGCCAGTGCCCGCCTTCCGCAGAGCAGGCCGCAATCGCTTCGAGAAGCCCCTGCGCGACGGATGGCGTCCTGCGACGTGGTGTAGGCGATCGAGGTGTGGGTGTGCGCGGGTGTCTGCCCGGGGCGCACGCCTGATGGGGGTGGCCGCTCCCTGACCAAGGGGTGGGCCACCGTGCAACTCTCCCTGCTAAAACGCCAGTTCAAGCGATGGGAGTGCACGATGGCCCTGTCCCAGGATGACTTACTGCGGTTGCTTCGGTCACTACGCTCGTCCGATGGAATCGAGCTGGTCCGCAGTGTGGCCGAGCGGATGCTGCAGGAACTGATCGAGGCCGAGACCGCCGCGCACATCGGTGCCGAGTGGAACGAGCACACCGCCTCGCGAACGGCGTTCCGCAACGGGCACCGCGACAAGACCCTGACCACGCAGGCCGGCGACCTGGACCTTCAGATCCCCAAGCTCCGCACCGGCGGCTTCTTCCCCAGCCTGCTCGAGCGCAGGCGCCGCATCGACCAGGCACTCTACGCCGTGATCATGGAAGCCTACGTCCACGGAGTCTCCACCCGCTCCGTCGACGACCTGGTCAAGGCCCTGGGCGGGGACAGCGGGATATCCAAGAGCGAGGTCTCCCGGATCTGCGGCGAGCTGGACGAGCCGCTGACCGCCTTTCGCACCCGGCCCCTGGACCACACCCGGTTCCCCTACATCTACCTGGACGCGACGTACTGCAAGGTACGGGTGAACCACCAGATCGTCTCCCAGGCCGTGGTCATCGCCACCGGCATCACCGAGGACGGCGGCCGCGAGGTCCTCGGGACCGCTGTCGGCGACAGCGAGAGCGAGGCATTCTGGTCCGAGTTCCTGCGCTCCTTGCGCGAGCGCGGCCTGTCCGGGGTGCGCCTGGTCATCGCCGACCACCACAGCGGCCTGGTCAAGGCGATCCGCAAGGTCATGCTGGGATCCGCCTACCAGCGCTGTCGTGTCCATTTCCTGCGCAACTGCTTCGCACACATCCCCAAGGGGACCGGCGAGATGGTCGCCGCGACCATCCGCACCGTCTTCGCCCAGCCCACCGCCCAAGCGGTCCAAGCCCAGCTGGACACCGTCGCCGACATGCTCGGCGAGCGGTTCCCCAAGGTCAAAGAAATGCTCCTGGACGCGAAGGAAGACCTGACCGCGTTCGCCGTCTTCCCCCTCCAGCACTGGAAATGTGAGGTGTGGGTTGGGTGTCGTTGAGGTCGCTGGTTGATGCGGGTGTGCGTCCAGTAGTCCGGGCATCATTGCAGATCAGAAGGGATGTGGGGTGATGTAACCGGATGTCAAGCTCAGGGCAGCCTGCCGGTGAAAGTCCGGTCTGGGGAGACGCCAGGGTCCCCGGTAGCGGGGCTCCCGGCATCGGTTGAGATGCCGGTGTCGAAGCGGAGCGACGAGCATCCCTTGGGGGTGTCGCGACCGGCCGGTCCGCAACATCAAGTGAAGTCTGCAGCGTCGTTACAGCCCCCGCCCGGGAGGGCGGGTCAAGGAGGAGCCGAGCCCGTACTCACAGGGCGAAGGCCACGGAAGACGTCCCAGATCCTGGAGCGGGCGTCGAGGAACCTCCCGGCGTAAGGGGCGTGGAACGGCCGGAGGGTTGTCCTGGGAACTGGAGAGGGCCTCCTCGGCCCCGGGGCTGCGGCCCGGGAAGCAGGGCCTGCCTATAACCGGTGGAGCCGGGAAGTGGCGGGCCGCCGAGAGGCAGTCGGAGGGGGCAGTAGTAGTGCTGATCGGCGGGACAACACAACCCGTCGGGAGCGAAGGGCCCCTGCTTCATTGATGCGTATCGCGTGTGAGGAGGAGACTCGGGTGAGTGCCGGATCGGCTAGTTCCACCCGCCGGAAGGAAGGCGTCGCGCGACCGGACGGCCGGCCTTTGGACAAAGTTCGTGCCTTGCAGTGGACGCTCTACCGCTGTGCCAAGCAAGATCCCGAACGCCGGTTCCATGCCCTGTACGGCCACGTCTCCCGCAGGGACATCTTGTGGCGGGCCTGGGCCGATGTGTGTGCGAACCGGGGCGCTCCCGGCGTGGACGGAGTGACCGTCGATGCCGTGGCCGCCGCCGGGGTGGAGGAGTTCCTCCGCGGCTTGTCGGAGCAGTTGCGGGCGCATACGTATCGTCCGTCGCCGCTGCGGCGGGTCATGATCCCCAAGCCGGGGCGGCCGGGGGAGTTGCGGCCGCTGTCGATTCCCACGGTGGCGGACCGGGTGGTGATGACGGCCGCGAAACTGGTGCTCGAGCCGGTTTTCGAAGCCGACTTCCTGCCGGTCAGCTACGGGTTCAGGCCCAAGAGGTCCGCGATCGACGCCTGCGAGAGCGTGCGTGTGGAGGCGAACCGGGGCCGGGAGTGGGTGCTCGAGGCCGACATCCGTGACTGCTTCGGATCAATCCGGCACGACGCCATCGTGGCCCAGGTGGCCCGGCGCGTCGTGGACGGTTCGATGCTGAAGCTGATCCGGGCGTGGCTGCGGGTGGGGGTGCTGGAGGACGGGGGGAGTGGCTCACCAGGAGCAGGAACCCCACAGGGCTCACCGATTTCACCGTTGCTGGCGAACGTTGCGCTGCACGTTCTCGATGAGGCGTGGCAGGGCGAGGGACGACGGCTGGGCGTATTGGTGAGGTATTGCGATGATTTCGTGGTCCTGTGTCCGACCAGGGAACGTGCCGAGCAGGCACGGGAGCTGGCGGGCGCGGTGCTGGCCGGGCTCGGGCTGCAACTGCACGCGGACAAGACCGGCATCATCCACCTCGCCAGAGGCGGACAGGGCTTTGATTTCCTCGGCTTCCACCACCGCAAGGTGGAGTCGTGGCGTTGGCGGGGCAGGTTCCACCTGCAACGCTGGCCGTCCCAGCGGGCGATGGGGGTGCTGCGGGACAAGATCCGCGCCGCCACCGACCGCCGCCGGACAGGACGGCCGCTGACGGCTGTGGTCGCCGACCTCAACCCCGTACTGCGGGGCTGGGCGGCGTACTTCCGCTGGGGCAACTCGGCCGGGAAGTTCTCCACGATCGACAGCTATGTCCACGAGCGGCTCGCGCTCTTCGACAGTCGCAAGCGCGGCTACTCCGGCCGCAGTTGGGGCAAGCGCCATGACGGCGCGTGGTTCAACCGGCTCGGGGTGTTCCGCCTGTCCGGGAACGTACGCAGGGTGGCAGCGCATGCCAGCCGGTGAACGATGTCGGTAAGCCGGGTGCGCGAGAAGCGCATGCCCGGTTTGACGGGCGGGGGCTGGAAACGGAGCCCTCACAGGCCACCGCGCCAGTCCCCGACCCTACTCTCCGCTCTGTTGTTCAAGTACTTTGAGCTGCGGTGCTCGACCGAGGGCATCACCTCGCGGTGAGCGGCCCCGTACGAGCGGAGCTTGTCGGTCACGATGACCCGCGGCACGTACTCGCACTCCTTGAGCAGGCGGCGGAAGAAGCGCTTCGCCGCCTTCGCATCGCGGGTGTTGGTCACGAGGATGTCCAGGACGTTGCCGTCCTGGTCCACGGCGCGCCACAGGTAGTGGAGCTTCCCGTTGATCTTGATGAAGACCTCATCCATGTGCTTCCCAATCTGGAAGTCAAGCGGAGGTGGTGACTGGTGGTGTGATGGTGTAGCACCGTCGGTCACGGATCAGGGCCCACAGCACGTTGACGCGCCGGCGGGCGAGGGCGAGCACGGCCTGGACGTGGCGTTTGCCCTCAGCGCGTTTTCTGTCGTAGAACTGCCGCGAGTTGGGGTCGCACCGGATGCTGACGAGCGCGGAGGTGTAGAAGACCCTTTGCAGACGGCGGTGGTAACGCTGGGGCCGGTGGAGGTTGCCGCTGACCTTGCCCGAGTCGCGTGGCGCCGGCGCCACGCCGGAGAAGGCGGCGAGGCGGTCGGGGGTGGGGAACGCCTCCAGGCTGCCGCCGACGGCGACGAGGAACTCGGCGCCGAGGACCGTGCCGATGCCCGGCAGCGACTGGATCACTTCGGCGAGTTCGTGCTCGCGAAACCGGCCCTCGATGAGCTTGTCGGTCTCGGCGATCTTCTCGTTGAGGGCCATCACCTCCCTCGCCAGGGTATGCACCATCTTCGCGATCGCTGTCTCGCCCGGGACGGCGGTGTGCTGGCGCTCAGCAGCCTCGATGGCCTTGGCTGCCAGGGAGTCGGGGTTGCGGACCTTGCGGTTGGCCAGCCAGGTGGTCAGTCGGCGCAGGCCGGTGCGGCGGATGGCCGCCGGGCTCTGGTAGCCCGGTGTGTCCTGAACATGGATAGGAGTTGGTAGTAGGGCAGCTTCTGGAAATGATGCTGTGCGAGAGATGAAGGATTCTGGCCCTTCAGAGTCGCCCTGTGGGGGGAGGCTCTAAACCGCCTTATGCCGCGTTAGCTGAAGACTGTCGTGGTGAGCGATAAGGAAAAGGCATCCAAGAGGTGTCAGGTAGGGACTGGGAAGACGAGCGCAAGCGAATCGCTGCTGACGTGTCGAAAACAGATCAGATGACATCGAAACCGAGGCACTCTGGTTTGTCTCGGGATAAGCCTGACGGGAGCCCACCGACTGGTCAGGCGGTGTCCGGCATGAAGGCGACGTGAGCCCAGTCTGCTGCTCTCGCATGGAACAGGAGAAGGCGTGCTCCGACACCGTCCACCCAGCACGGGTGGCGAGAGGGAGTACCCCAAGCGGCCGAAACCGCAAGGGGTTGAGTACCGATGCGGGGTGCGCCGGCGGACCGGCTCGTAGTAGTGACGAAGCCTCTGTAATGGGGGTGGAGCGAAGGGGCCGGGTCATTCGCGACCGAGTGTGTCGTATCAACCAGAGGTATCTGGGAGGAATTCGATGGGCCGGTTGAAGTCACAGGCCAAGCCGTTCGAAATCTCGAAGTGGGAAGTGAAGGAGGCGTGGGGGGAAGTCAGGGCCAACAAAGGCGCCCCGGGTGTGGACGGTGAGTCCATCGACGAGTTCGAGAAGGACCTGAGGAACAACCTCTACAAGGTCTGGAACCGCATGTCGTCGGGCTCGTACTTTCCCTCTCCGGTGCGCGCGGTGGAAATTCCCAAGCCCCACGGCGGTGGCATGAGGATGCTCGGCATTCCTTGAGTCGCCGATAGGGTGGCGCAGACCGTTGTGGCTCGGCATCTGATGCGACGGGTGGATCCCATCTTCCATCCCGACAGCTACGGATACCGGCCCGGACGGTCCGCGCTGGACGCGGTCGGGGCCTGCCGGGAACGCTGCTGGAAGCGCGACTGGGTGATCGAGATCGACATCCGGAAGTTCTTCGACAGCGTCCGGTGGGACCTGCTGGTCAAGGCGGTGGAAGCACACACCGATGCCGTCTGGGTGAATTTGTATGTACGGCGATGGCTCGCCGCACCTCTGCAACTGTCCGACGGCAGCCTGCTGGAACGAGAACGCGGGACGCCTCAGGGCGCCCCGGTGTCTCCCGTGCTGGCGAATCTGTTTCTGCACTACGCGTTCGACATGTGGATGAGCCGGGAGTTCCCGACCGTCACCTTCGAACGCTACGCGGACGACGCGGTGCTGCACTGCGTCACCGAGCGTCAGGCCCGCCTGGTGCTGGCCGCGCTCCAGAACAGGATGGAAGAGGTCGGGCTGGAACTTCACCCGGCCAAGACCCGGATCGTGTACTGCCGGGACGCGAAGCGCCGTGGCTCGTACGAGCATATGGAGTTCACGTTCCTCGGCTACACCTTCCGCGCCAGAGCAAGCCGGACGACTCAGAGTGGGCAGACGTTCCTGTCCTTCTCCCCGGCTATCAGCAAGGACGCCCTGAAGAGGATCAGTGCGGAGGTCCGCTCCTGGCGGCTGCAACACCGCACCGGTTCGACCCTCACGGACCTCGCACGGCGGATCAATCCCGTCGTTGCGGGGTGGCTCAACTACTACGGTTGCTATGGCCGTTGGGTGTTGATCCCCTTCCTTCAGCGCATCAACGCCTACTTGGTGCGTTGGATCCGCAGGAAGTATCGACGGCTGGCGCCGTTGCGGAGGGCCATCGCGAAGTTCCAGGAGATTGCCCAGCGGTATCCGCGGATATTCGCGCACTGGCCGGACACAACGCTCGCCGCATTGGCCTGGTGATCAGGATGACAAGAGCGGAGTGACGAGAGATTGTCACGCTCCGTTCTGGGAGAGCCGAGGGGTGAGACTCCCCTCGGCTACTCGACTCAGGAGCAGCAGCGCTCCGGTGGTGCCCATGTCCAGGGTGCGTTCCAGGGCTGGGAACATGCTGGTCAGCAGGGCCTTGAGCCGGTTGGTGGTGCGGGTGCGGTCGGCAACGAGATCCACACGGCGCTCGGTGAGCAGCCTCAGTTCGATGCTCGCGTCTTCACTGGGGCGGATCGGCTGCAGGTCGCGTCTCATGCGGGCCTGGTCGGCGATCACGTGGGCGTCCCGGGCGTCGGTCTTGCCCGCCCCGCGGTAGCTGTCGGTGGCGCGGTTGACCGCGATGCCGGGGAGGTAGACCAGTTCCTGGCCGTGGTTGACGAGCAGGGCGATGTAACTGGATAGGTGCTCCTGGCGGGATGAGTTGAATCTTGTCAGTTGGATCGGTGATCATCTGTCTCGTGTCTGATGCTGCTGTGCCGCCTTCTTATGAGGAACTCGCTGTTCTGGTGGTGCAGTTGCGTGAGGAACTCGCCGCGGCGCGGGAACGGATCGTGGTACTGGAGGGTCAGGTCGTGGACCTGACGGCCCGGCTGGGGAAGAACTCGGCGAACTCTTCCAGGCCGCCGTCTTCGGACGGACTGGCGAAACCGGCTCCGAAGTCTCTGCGTGGGAAGTCCGGGCGGGGGCCGGGCCGCCCGAAAGGCCAGAAGGGCATCACGCTGCGGCAGGTCGCGGACCCCGACCACCGGGTCGAGCACCGGCCCCACGGCCCTTGCGCCGGCTGCGGTGCGGACCTGGCCGGGGCCGTCGTGGCCGGTATCGAGCGGCGTCAGGTCTTCGACCTGCCCGAACGTATCGGCCTGGAGGTCACCGAGCATCAGGTCCTGACCTGCCGGTGCGCGTGCGGGCGGAGCGAGAAGGCCTCCGGTCCCGAGGGCGTGCGGGCCCCGGTGCAGTACGGTCCTGGTCTCGCGGCCGCCGGCGTCTACCTGATGCACGGCCAGTTCCTGTCCAAGGACCGCACCGCCACCGCCCTGGCAGACCTCTTCGACGCGTCCGTCGCGCCGGGCACGGTGGCCTCGTGGGTACGCACTTGCGCGAGCCGGCTGGATGCCTTCGGCCGTCTCGTGGCCGGGAAGGTCGCCGGCGCGGCGGTGGCGTTCTTCGACGAGACGGGGTTCCGCACCGCCGGGTGCCTGCACTGGCTGCACTCCGCCTCCAGCGGCCAGTTCGTACACCTGTCGGTGCACCGCCGCCGCGGTCGCGAAGGCATCGACGCGGCCGGGATACTGCCCGGCTTCACCGGCATCGCCATGCACGACGCCTGGGCGCCCTACGACTCCTACCCGCAGGCCGAACACGCCTTGTGCTCGGCACACGTACTACGCGAACTGGTCGCGGTCACCGAGCGGGGCAGCGAGAAGGCCCGGTGCGCGGCCTACCGCGCCATCGACGCCGTGCTGGCCCTGAAGAAGGCCGCGGAAGAGGCCCGAGCGGACGGGCTCGACGCGATCGCCGTGTCCGTGAAGGACGGTGAGCTTGGGGCGCTGGCCCAGGCGGTGGCCGACGGGCTGAAGGCGACCGCCACCCGCAGCTCGAAGACCGAGGCGAAGTACCACGCCCTGTTCAGACGGCTGACGAAGCGCTGGAACGACTACCTGCGCTGGGTCCACGACCTCACACTGCCGTTCGACAACAACCCAGCCGAACAGACGATCAGGATGGCCAAGCTGCGGATCAAGGTCTCCGGCTGCCTGCGCACGCTGCACGGCGCGCAGGACTTCGCCGCGATCCGCACCTACCTGGCCACCGCCACCCGACACGAGCAGCCCATGCTCGACGTCCTCATCCAGGCCATGCGCGGCAGCCCCTGGATGCCCGCCCTCGGCTGATCACCGGTCCCGCCAACCGGCAATCACGCACGCCTCCGGACCGAGACACCTATCCAGTCACAGGGCGATTAACAGCGCGGGCTCGCCGCCGGTCATGTCCATCGCCCAGGTGACCTCACGGCCGTCGGCGAGGCCCAGGACGTCACCGATCAGCTTCAGTAACTCCGGTTCGTCGTTGGCCACCCGCCGCGACAGCAACGTGTTGCCGTCGCTGTCCAGGGCCAGGCAGTGGTGGTGGGTCTTGCCGCAGTCGGTACCGGCCAATATCCGGCTCATCGTGCTCCAGTCGTCGTACTTGCCTTGCGCACCACGGACGACCTCGCCGGCATTGCTCTACACAGCGACCTGTTCGCACTTCCCAATCGGCGGCCGAGTCGTCGTGGGGAGCCGGGCGGCCAAGCACCGGAAGCCACGAGACGACAGCCACTTGTCAGCCACACCCAGCTCCCCCGGGCCCCACAACCCTACGAACGGCTGCGGTCGGCCCAGGAAGAAGGTAGAGCCACTTGTCCCCTGGGCGGGGACGGCGCCGGCGCAGCCCGTCGGCGTACGTCTGCCCGAACTTCCGGGTCCACTGGCGGACCGTCTCGTAGCTGACCGTGATGCCCCGCTCCAGCAGGAGCTCCTCGACCTCGCGGAAGGAGAGGGGGAAGCGGAAGTACAGCCACACCGCGTGCGCGATGACCTCCACCGGGTAGCGGAACCCCTGGTACGACGACAGCGTGACCACGAGCAAACCCTCTCCAAAACGATCAACGAAGAGATCGTCTCACGGGGCCCGCGCTCAAGTTGACGGTGCCGTGCCAGGTCGCCGTGCACCTGACCTTCGCCACGGCCGCCGGGCACTGCCTGATCGACCGGCGCCTGTACTTCACCAGGGAATGGGCCGGCGACGAGGAACGCCGTGAGCTGACCGGTGTTCCAGAGGAGTTGTGCTTCGCGACGAAGCCGCAGCTCGCGGCCCGCATGCTCCGTGCCGCCGGCCTGCAGGGCATATCCGCCTCGTTCTTCCTGGGCGATGAGGTTTACGGAGGGCGGGAGTTACGTACCACCTGCCGCGAGCTGGGCCTGGGCTACGTCGTGGCCGTGCGCTCCAACCACCAGGTCACCACCCCGGCCGCGAAGCTGAGCGTGACCAGGGCCGCCGCCCGGCTGCCGAAGCGGGCCCGGCAGCGGATACGGACCGGTACGGGGCAAAAGGGCGTCCGCGACTACGACTGGGCGATGATCGAGGTCACCGCCGACGACACCCCCGACGGACACGACCCCCATGGAGGGACGTCTGTACTGCTCATCCGCCGGCACCGCTACACCCGCACTATGTCCTACTACCGCTGCTTCGCTCCCGGGCCGGTGACGCTGGCGCGACTGGTGTCACTGGTATGCCGCAGATGGCGGGTGGAAGACGACTTCCAGGACGCGAAGGAGATCTGCCACCTCGACAAGGGCCAGGTCACCTGCTGGAACTCCTGGCACCGCTGGAGCGTGATCGCCCTGGTCGCCTACGCCTTCCTGGCCGTCACCGCCGCCCTCGAACGCACCGCCCAGACCAGCCGGAACGACCCCGCCGAAGCCGGCCTCGTCCCCCTCAGCAGCCACGAACTCCTCCGCCTGTTACGGGCCCTGATCCTCCCGCCACCCCGGCGGGATACCGAACACCTGCTGTGGTGGTCCACCTGGCGCCGCCGCCACCAACACCACGCCCGCCTCTGCCACCGCCGAAGGCACACATACGCCGACACCACACCATGACCAGACAGCACATAAGCAGCTATCTACAGCTGCCGTGCATGACCGGCATCATGTTACGCAGAGTCACAGGCGCCAGTCCCGTCACGACCTACCGGACCACCCCAGAAACGCCACTACCAGCAACGATCTGAATCAGATGGTCTCTCACGACCAGGCAAACCGGCATTAACCGACACGGCAGCTGTAGTTCTTGGTCGGTAGGGCGTCGTTGCTGGTCAGCCCTGTTGCCGGGGTGTCTGCGGACATGTGGACGGCCACCGTGATCATGAACGTTTGTGAAGACGATCAAGGATCAGGTGGCCGCGGAAGCCACGATAGCCGGGCAGGAGTGGGCGGCAGCGCTCGGGGCTGCGACAGACCAGATCGCGGACTGTTTCGAGCGCCGTGAGCCGCGGAGTGTGGCGCGGGAGATGACGCAGGCCGTGCTGATGGAGCTGGACACCCGTAACTGCTGGACGCTGGCCGAGGCGCTGGGGCACTGCGGGCCGCACCGGCTGCAGCACTTCCTGTCCCGCGCCGCCGTCGACCATGATCTGGCCCGGGACCGGATCGCCGCCTGGACTGCCGGCGAACTCGCGGGCCCCGAGGCGGTGTTGATCGTGGACGAGACGGGGGACGCGAAGTCCTCCACCGACTGCGTCGGTGCTGCTCACCAGTACTCCGGCGCGCTCGGCGGGGTGGGTCTGTGCCAGGTCGCCGTCCACCTCACCTTCGCGGCCTACCGCGGCCACGCGATCATCGACCGGGCCTTATACCTGCCCGCCGCCTGGGCCGAGGACGAAGAGCGGCGCCTGCTGCGGCACGTGCCCGACGAGATCGCCTTCGCCACCAAGCCCCAGCTCGCGGCCGCCATGCTGGACCCTCCCCCTGAGTGGTGGACACCTTCGATCAGCCCCGGTGAGGGGCTGGCAGGAGGATCACTTATGGTGATGAAGGTCTATTCGCCCGAGTTCAAGGCCGACGCGGTCGCGCTGTACCACTCGGACCCCGACCTTACGATCGTGCAGGCCGCCCGCGATCTGGGGATCAACCCGGAGACGCTGCGGAACTGGATCCGCGCCGACCGCGCCCGCGCCGACAGCCCCACGAAGAACACGAAGGACACCCCGGTGAGCAAGGCCACGAAGGAAGAACTGGAGGCCGAGTTAGCGGCCCTGCGCAAGGAGAACGCCGCCTTGCGGAAGGACAACGCGACCCTGGCCACGGAGCGGGACATCTTGCGTAAGGCGACGAAGTTTTTCGCCGCGGAGATGAGCTGGTGAGTCGCTGCCAGTTCATCGAGGACCACCGCAAGACCTTCAAGGTCACGCGACTGTGCCAGGTGCTCGAAGTGGCCCGCTCCACCTACTACAAGGGGCGCGAGGCCCGCGCTGCCCGGGCCGAGCGCGAGCAGGCCGATGAGGTGCTGGCCGGCAAGATCCGCACCATCCACACCGACTCCGGCGGCACTTACGGCGCCCCGCGCATCACCGCCGAGCTGCGGGATACACACGGCATGGAGATCAATGAGAAGAGGGTCGCCCGCGTGATGCGCAAGTTCCGTATCGCCGGCTTCCGCCTGCGCAAGAAGGTACGTACGACTGTCCCCGAGCCGTCGGTCACGCCCGTTGCGGACCTGTTCCGACGCAACTTCTCGGCGCCCGCGCCAAACCAGAAGTACATGGGCGACATCACGTATCTGCCTGGCGGCGATGGCGAGCATCTGTATCTGGCGACCGTCATCGACTGTTTCTCCCGCCGCGTGGCGGGCTGGTCGATCGCCGACCACATGCGCACCGAGCTCGTCGCCGACGCACTCAGGATGGCCGCCGCCACCCGCGGCAGCCTCGAAGGCGCGGTCTTCCACAGCGATCACGGGGCGCAATACGGGTCGCGCCAATTCGCTGATCTCTGCGCTGAGCTGGGCGTGACCCAGTCCATGGGCGCGGTCGGAACGAGCGCGGACAACGCCGCCTGCGAGTCCTTCCACGCGTCCCTCAAACGGGAGATCCTCCAGGGCGCCCGGCGCTTCGACGGGGCCGAGGCCTGCCGGCGCACCGTGTTCCGCTGGCTGACGCGGTACAACACCTGGCGCCGCCACTCGGCGAACGGACAGCTCAGCCCCGTCGCCTACGAACAGCTGTCAGCTACCCTGACACTCGCCGCATAACGAAACGAACAGGTGTCCACCCCTCGGGGGGAAGGCCCCGCAGGCTCAGCAGTCGCAGTCGCAGTCGTCGGCGCAGCAGGCGCAGGCCTCGTCGCAGCAGGCTGCGTCGGCCTCGTCGTCGGCTCAGCAGCCGCAGGCCCACGTGCAGGGCCAGTCCCAGCAGTCCCAGGCGCAGCAGGCTCAGCCGCAGTCACAGGGGCAGGCTCAGCAGTTGCAGGCGTGGTCCGATGCTGTCCGGCAGCAGCAGGCTCAAGCACAGCAGCAGTCGCAGGCTCAAGCACAGCAGCAGTCGCAGGAGCTGAGGTTCCCCTCATAGCGTGGAGTCCGTGATACCAGGGGAAGTTGAGGTTCATGGGGTCCAAGCAACAGAAGTACGACGCCGAGTTCCGTGAAGGTGCTGTACGCATCGTGATCGAGACGGGCAAGCCGATCCCGGAGGTCGCCGAGGATCTCGGAGTGCATCCGGGGACGCTGCACAGCTGGGTCTCACGCTGGAGGAGGAACGGCTCGGCCTCCTCCGACCGGCCCGCGCCCGCCGCCTCGGGCGGCCGGCTGCGGGAGGGTGAACGCGCTGAGCTGGAGCGGCTGCGCCGGGAGATGAACGAGAAGAACAAGCGCATCCGCGAGCTGGAGAGGAACGTGACGTCTTCAAACAGTGCATGGCCTTGTGGGTGAAGTAGCTGCCGCGGACCCGGCCCGGCTGGCCGGGGTGATCAGCGACTGCAAGGCCGAGAAGAACATTCCGCACACCACGTCCTGCCGGGTGCTGGGCGTGAGCGAGTCGTGGTTCTACAAGTGGAAGGACAGGCCTGTCACCGCCCGCGAAGTGCGGCGCGGACAGCTGGCCGAGGCCGTCCGGCGCGTCTTCGACGCCTCGGGCGGCACCTACGGCTCCCCGAAGGTGTGGATCACGCTCGTCAGGCAGGGATGGCGCGTCTCGGTGAACACCGTCGCGAAGACCATGGCCGAGCTGGGCCTGGCCGGACGGAAGGTACGCCGGCGTCGCGGGCTCACCCGCCCCGGTAGGCGGGCCGCGGCGCCGGACTTCGTGCGCCGCGACTTCAGCGCGGATGCCCCGGACCAAGTCTGGTGCGGCGACATGACCGAGATCGTCACGGGTGAGGGCAAGCTCTACCTGGCCACGGTGATCGACCTGTTCTCACGCCGCCTGCTCGGTTACGCGATGGGCGCTCGCCACGATGCCGAACTCGTCGTGGCCTCACTGCACATGGCCGCAGCCACCCGCGGAGGCGACGTGAAAGGCGTGATCTTTCACAGCGACAGGGGCAGCGAGTACGTCTCCCGCCGGTTCAAGCGGGTCTGCCGCCGTCTCGGCGTGACCCAGTCCATGGGACGCGTCGGCTCATGTTTCGACAACGCCGTCAGCGAGGCATTCAACAGCGTCCTCAAGGTCGAATACATCTACCGGCACACCTTCGACACCCGTACCGAGGCCCGGCTGAAGATCGCCACGTGGATCACCGGCTTCTACAACACCCGCCGACTACACAGCGTATGCGAGTACCACAGCCCGATCGACTACGAACATATGCATCGGACCGGCTCCGCCCTGGAGCTGGCCGCCTAGAAACTCTCCACACAACGAGGGGATTGACAAGCAGGCCCAGCAGGAGCAGGAGCAGGCGCGGGTGCGGGAGGGGCAGCAGGCGTCGGATGGATTGTTGGCGGCTCGGCCGGATGCCGGGTCACAGTCGACTGGGGTGGCTCAGCAGTCCCAGCTGCCGTCGAGTCTGTCGGTCGCGCAGTCCCAGCCCGGGCAGGATCTGTCTGGGCAGGGCTTGCAGGATCTTTCTGGGCTGGGGTCGGGTGATGGTGCCGGGCAGGAGGCTGTCCCGGCTCAGTGGCCGGAGCCGTCCGTGGGTGATGGGGCTCCGGCGTATGACGCTGGTGCCGGCGTGGGCGGGTATGACGCTGGGGCTGGTTTCGGCGGGTATGACGCCGGGGCTGGTTTCGGGGATGCCGGTTTCTGAGCTGGTCGTCTTGCTTCTGCGTGTGGCGGTTTGTTGCCGGTGACTGCCGTGCGGCACGGGGGGCGGGGGAGGGCACGGCCCGCTCTCCCCGTCACTGTTTTCTCGGTGGTGGCAGGCACGGTGGGAGGCCGTCGGAGTTGTCGGTCGGCTCCGGCGGCCACAGCCGCGTCGCAGCGGGGGCGCGTCGGGGTGTGCATTGGCCTGGTGGGCTGGCCGACCAGGCCAATGCGGAAGGAGTGGCAGTTTTACCCACATGGCCCACAGGGAGACACGGCAGCTGTAGTTCTTGATCGTTGGCGTGTTCGTGCTGGTCAACGGGGGTGCGGGGGCGGCCGAGGGTAGGGGGACGGCCACCGTGATCATGAGCGTTTGTGACGACGATCAAGGAACAGGTGGCCGTGGAGGCCACGATAGCCGGGCAGGAGTGGACGGCCGCGTTCGGGGCGGTGATGGCCGAGGTCGCTGACTGCTTCCCGCGCCGGGAACCGCGCCTGCTGGCGCGGGAGATGACCGAGGGCATGCTGATGGAGCTCGATACGCGCAACTGCTGGACGCTCGGCGAGGCGCTGGGGCACTCGGGCCCGCACCGGCTGCAGCACTTCCTCTCCCGTGGTGTGTGGGACCACGATCTGGCCCGCGACCGGCTCATGACCTGGGCGGCCGGTGAACTCGCGGACGACCAGGCGGTGTTGATCGTGGACGAGACCGGTGATGAGAAGTCCTCGACCGACTACGTGGGAGCGGCCCACCAGTACGCCGGGGCGCTCGGCGGTATCGGTCTGTGCCAGGTCTCCGTCCACCTCACCTACGCCTCGGTAAGCGGGCACACGCTGATCGACCGCGCCCTCTACCTGGGCGCCGGGTGGGCCGCCGACGAGGAACGCCGCCTGCTCACCCACGTCCCCGACGAGACCCTGTTCGCCACCAAGCCACAGCTCGCGGCCGCCATGCTGCAGCGTGTACGTGCCCTGGGGATACCGGCCCGCTGGCTGGCCGGCGACGAGGTGTACGGCGGTCGCGAGCTGCGACGGCATGCACGGGCACTCGGCCTCGACTACGCCCTCGCGGTCCGCGCCGACCACCGCGTCACCACCCCAGCCGGCCGCTTCACCGCCACCGAACTCGCCGCCCGCTTACCCCGCCGCACCTGGATGCGCATGCGTACCGGCCACGGGACCAAGGGCGACCGTCACTACGACTGGGCCATGATCGGCGTCCTCGCCGACGACACCCCCGAAAGCGCCGGGCCGGGCCACTCCTACCTGCTGGTGCGCCGCCACCGCTACACCCGCGAACTCTCCTTCTACCGCTGCCACTCCGCAACCGCGGTCACCATGGCCACCCTGGTCGATGTGGTGTGCTGCAGATGGAAAATCGAAGAGGACTTCCAGGCCGGAAAATCCGACTGCGGCCTGGACGAGGGCCAGACCACCTGCTGGAACTCCTGGATGCGCTGGAGCCTGATCAGCATGCTCGCCGCAGCCATCCTGGCCGTCACCCAAGCCCGCGCCGCCGCCCAGACACCCAGCGGCCCACTCGCCCCCTCAAGCACCCGCGAGCTGCTGCGACTCCTACGCGCCACCGCCCTGCGCCCTCCCCGCCGCGACCTGGAGCACCTCCTGCACTGGTCCGCATGGCGCCGCCACCATCAACAGCAAGCCACCGAAGCCCACCGCCGCTGGAACAACATCACCGCCGCAGCAACCACCTGACCAGCAACAATGACCAACCGATCAAGAACTACAGCTGCCGTGATTGACCCTTCAGCTGTAGATCATGGTGGTTGCGGGAGTTCTGTTGGTGTGTCGGGTCCGGCTGGGACGGTGTGACCGTGTGCTCGGCGGCGTCGGTGGCAGGCACGGGCGATGGCCTGGTGGAGGCGGCGGTAGGCGGACCAGGCCAGGCCGTGCCGGATGCGTTGGTGGCGGTCGGGCAGCGGGGTGAGCAAGATGAGCAGGCGCCTGATCTCGAAGGCGGTGAAGCGGACGGGGGCGGGTGGGCTGCTGGGATCAGGCGGGTCCCCCTCTCTCGGCGACGGGTGCTGTCGGCGCGGGCTGGCCGTAGCGGGTCCGGGCCAGCGGGCCGTTCTCGCGGGCGGTGGCTGCGTCGCAGCCGACCAGGAACGCGGCGGCCAGCTGGGCGAGGGTGACGTGCCGGTACCAGCCGTGGAAAGAGCGGACCTCGTAGTCAGCCATCCCGCAGGCGGACTTCGCCAGCTTGATCGCCTCTTCCACCCGCCAGCGCGCGCCCGGCACCAAAACGATCTCCTCGACCGGGGTGTCGGCCGGGCCCCAGCCCAGGTAGTAGTCGCGTTTGCCGGGATCCTCCAGGCGGCGTCGCGCGACCAGCCACCGCGCCCACGCCTGGCCATCGACCATCTCCTCCTCGCCGGGGAGTCGCCGCACCCACCACTGCCACGTGCGGGTATCCAACTGGGAGGGCCCGGCGGGCAGTTCGACCCAGTCCTCCTCCCGCGCGACCCGCTCCACCAGCCGGGCGGCGTGCCGCCAGCCCGGACGCTGCAGCACCGGCGAGTTCGCCTGCACGTTGACCACGTACGGCAGACGATGTTCCTCCAGGAAGGAACGGAACGCACGCTCGCGCCCGTACACCTCGTCGGCGGCCACCCACACCTTCCCCGGCTCCTGAGGCAGGTCGGGCAGCGCCCGCTCGATCATCGCCTCCGCCAGCCGTGGCTTGGTCAGGAAGCCGCGCTGCTCGGGCACGTGCGCGGCCCGGCAGCGATCCGGCTCGTCCGTCCATTCCCGTGGCAGGTACAACTCCCGGTCGATCAACGCCTGCCCCGCACCGGTGGCCCACGCACACATCACCCCGATCTGGCAGGGGAATACCCCGCCGAGCGTCCCGGAGTGCTGCCTCACCACCCCGGCCGAAGCCTTCCCGCGCTTGGCGAACCCGGTCTCGTCCACCACCAGCACCCCGGCCCCGCCGGGCCCCGCGCCCACGCCGTCGTCCGCCAGCTCGGCGACGGCGTACCGGCGGGTGAAGTCCCGCACCCCCTCCACGTCCCACTTCGCCCGGTCCAGCAAGTGCTGCTGGTTCCACGGCACACGCTCTCCGGCCCACTCCGCCAGCTGCCAGCCGTTCTTGCGCGAGACCGGCCCCAGTAGGCCCCGGACGCACATCTCCCCATGCCACTGCGTCTCCACCCGGCCGAACAGGTCCCCGACCCCCACCAGCAGATCGTCCAGCCGCCCCGCCCACTCCTCCGCCCACTCCCGGTCCGACACCTCGACCGGGACATCCAGCAACTCCGCCTTCATACACGGCAGTTACCCAGCTTAGAGACCCTCGAACTCCCGCAACCACCATGATCTACAGCTGAAGGGATTGACCCTTCAGCTGTAGATCATGGTGGTTGCGGGAGTTCTGTTGGTGTGTCGGGTCCGGCTGGGACGGTGTGACCGTGTGCTCGGCGGCGTCGGTGGCAGGCACGGGCGATGGCCTGGTGGAGGCGGCGGTAGGCGGACCAGGCCAGGCCGTGCCGGATGCGTTGGTGGCGGTCGGGCAGCGGGGTGAGCAAGATGAGCAGGCGCCTGATCTCGAAGGCGGTGAAGCGGACGGGGGCGGGTGGGCTGCTGGGATCAGGCGGGTCCCCCTCTCTCGGCGACGGGTGCTGTCGGCGCGGGCTGGCCGTAGCGGGTCCGGGCCAGCGGGCCGTTCTCGCGGGCGGTGGCTGCGTCGCAGCCGACCAGGAACGCGGCGGCCAGCTGGGCGAGGGTGACGTGCCGGTACCAGCCGTGGAAAGAGCGGACCTCGTAGTCAGCCATCCCGCAGGCGGACTTCGCCAGCTTGATCGCCTCTTCCACCCGCCAGCGCGCGCCCGGCACCAAAACGATCTCCTCGACCGGGGTGTCGGCCGGGCCCCAGCCCAGGTAGTAGTCGCGTTTGCCGGGATCCTCCAGGCGGCGTCGCGCGACCAGCCACCGCGCCCACGCCTGGCCATCGACCATCTCCTCCTCGCCGGGGAGTCGCCGCACCCACCACTGCCACGTGCGGGTATCCAACTGGGAGGGCCCGGCGGGCAGTTCGACCCAGTCCTCCTCCCGCGCGACCCGCTCCACCAGCCGGGCGGCGTGCCGCCAGCCCGGACGCTGCAGCACCGGCGAGTTCGCCTGCACGTTGACCACGTACGGCAGACGATGTTCCTCCAGGAAGGAACGGAACGCACGCTCGCGCCCGTACACCTCGTCGGCGGCCACCCACACCTTCCCCGGCTCCTGAGGCAGGTCGGGCAGCGCCCGCTCGATCATCGCCTCCGCCAGCCGTGGCTTGGTCAGGAAGCCGCGCTGCTCGGGCACGTGCGCGGCCCGGCAGCGATCCGGCTCGTCCGTCCATTCCCGTGGCAGGTACAACTCCCGGTCGATCAACGCCTGCCCCGCACCGGTGGCCCACGCACACATCACCCCGATCTGGCAGGGGAATACCCCGCCGAGCGTCCCGGAGTGCTGCCTCGCCACCCCGGCCGAAGCCTTCCCGCGCTTGGCGAACCCGGTCTCGTCCACCACCAGCACCCCGGCCCCGCCGGGCCCCGCGCCCACGCCGTCGTCCGCCAGCTCGGCGACGGCGTACCGGCGGGTGAAGTCCCGCACCCCCTCCACGTCCCACTTCGCCCGGTCCAGCAAGTGCTGCTGGTTCCACGGCACACGCTCTCCGGCCCACTCCGCCAGCTGCCAGCCGTTCTTGCGCGAGACCGGCCCCAGTAGGCCCCGGACGCACATCTCCCCATGCCACTGCGTCTCCACCCGGCCGAACAGGTCCCCGACCCCCACCAGCAGATCGTCCAGCCGCCCCGCCCACTCCTCCGCCCACTCCCGGTCCGACACCTCGACCGGGACATCCAGCAACTCCGCCTTCATACACGGCAGTTACCCAGCTTAGAGACCCTCGAACTCCCGCAACCACCATGATCTACAGCTGAAGGGATTGACGGGGAGCCGGGTGCTTCTATTTATGCGCCGGTCAGAAGTGGCCCTTCTCAGTGCGGGCCCCGTAGATCCAACCCTTCGTACTCCGGAACTCGCCCTTGCCGTAGAACCACGTGTTCCCGTGGCGGTTCACGGTGCTGCACTCCGCCCTGAAGTGTTGGGCAAATTCCATCGTGTACCGCACGCTGTACCCCTGGGCCGGGCCGCTACGAATCGGCGCCACACCCAGGTCAGTTATCGTGCGCCAGTGATCTGCGTCGTTCTTGGTGCAGCGCTCGCTTCCGACGGCGGCCGCACTCGGCGCCGTCGCCACCACGCCGCCAAACAGCAGTGCGCCCGCGACTGCCACCGTCCCCATGGTTCGAGCTGCAATTCGCATGATTCCCCGTTCTCTGTTCGTTTCGGTTCAGGCACGGATTTCGTGAAGTGGATCAGCTCCGCTGAGGGTTCGTCACGGTCTGTGGTCGGCGGCTTGCTGCGGTCAGCAGGAGCCGCTTGCGTAGGAGGGGGAGGCGGGCGCGGCCGAACATGCCGCGTTTGAGGGCCTTGAGGTCGTTGATGCGGCCCTCGACTGGGCCGGAGGACCAGTCGGTGCTCATGCCGAAGACGACGGCGTCGAGGTCGGTGATCAGTCCGGTGGCGAAGGAGGCCAGGCCGCACTGCTGGTCGGCGCAGACGCCGGCGATCCATCCGCGCAGCCGGTCGCCTTCGCGGTTGCTCATGATGGCCGCGAAAGTCCGGACGTGGCTGGTGGCGGCTGTGAGTTCGGGTGAGCGGGCCAGCAGCGTCTTGAGTTGCAGTTGGTCGTCGGGGCGGAGGTGGTCGGGGTGGCTCATGATCCAGCGGGTGGCTTCGCGGGGCGAGGGCGGCCGGGTCATCGGCGGCCGGCCGGAGTTGGGCTGGCGTCCGGGTCGCAGTGGGCGGACGTAGTCGCGCAGGGTGCTGTAGCTGCAGCGGGCCCCGCGCTCCTGGATCTCGCGGTGAAGCCGGGACAGGTTGGTACACCCTTCGGTGATGCGTTGCTGCAGGTAGGGCCGGTAGGGATCGAGTTTGCTGGTGCGGTCCTGCCACTGGCCGTGCAGCATCGCTTCCGGGGTGGCGGCGCGGGCGTACTTGCGGACGGTGTTGCGGCCCAGTCCGAGCCGGCGGGCGATCTCACGCAGGCTCAGGCCCTGCTCGGCCTGGGCGCGGACGGCGGCGTGGGTGTCGCGGAGCCGGTCGAGGAACTTCCCCTGCGGGTAGGGCTCCGGCAACTCCTGGTCGGCCGGGGCCGGCGCGGGCTCCTGGCCGGACCCGGGATCGGGCGGCGGGCCGGGCTCGACAAGGTCGCGGAGAAGCGCGCGGTGGCGGGAGACGAGGCGTTCGACGGCTTCGCCGAGGTTATGCCAGACATGCTTCCCAATCTGGAAGTCAAACTGCCGTGGTGACTGGGGGTGTGATCTGGTAGCACCGTCGGTCACGGATCAGGGCCCAAAGGACGTTGACGCGCCGGCAGGCGAGGGCGAGTACGGCCTGGACGTGGCGTTTGCCCTCGGCGCGTTTTCGGTCGTAGAACTTCCGCGAGTTGGGGTCGCACTGGATGCTGACGAGTGCCGAGGTGTAGAAGACCCGCTGCAGGCGCCGGTGGTAGCGCTGAGGCCGGTGGAAGTTGCCGCTGACCTTGCCCGAGTCGCGTGGTGCCGGCGCCACGCCGGCGAAGGCGGCAAGGCGGTCGGGGCTGGGGAATGCGTCCAGGCTGCCGCCGACGGCGACGAGGAACTCGGCGCCGAGGGTGGTGCCGATGCCGGGCAGGGACTGGATCACTTCGGCGAGTTCGTGCTCGCGAAACCGGCCCTCGATGAGCTTGTCGGTCTCGGCGATCTTCTCGTTGAGGGCGATCACCTCCCTCGCGAGGGTGTGCACCATCTTCGCGATCGCGCTCTCGCCCGCAACGGCGGTGTGCTGCCGCTCGGCGGCCTCGACGGCCTTGGCTGCCAGGGCCTGAGGGTTGCGGATCTTGCGGTTGGCCAGCCAGGTGGTCAGCCGGCGCAGGCCGGTGCGGCGGATCGCCGCCGGGGTCTGGTAGCCCGGTGTGTCCTGAACATGGATAGGAGTTGGTAGTAGGGCAGCTTCTGGAAATGATGCTGTGCGAGAGATGAAGGATTCTGGCCCTTCAGAGTCGCCCTGTGGGGGGAGGCTCTAAACCGCCTTATGCCGCGTTAGCTGAAGACTGTCGTGGTGAGCGATAAGGAAAAGGCATCCAAGAGGTGTCAGGTAGGGACTGGGAAGACGAGCGCAAGCGAATCGCTGCTGACGTGTCGAAAACAGATCAGATGACATCGAAACCGAGGCACTCTGGTTTGTCTCGGGATAAGCCTGACGGGAGCCCACCGACTGGTCAGGCGGTGTCCGGCATGAAGGCGACGTGAGCCCAGTCTGCTGCTCTCGCATGGAACAGGAGAAGGCGTGCTCCGACACCGTCCACCCAGCACGGGTGGCGAGAGGGAGTACCCCAAGCGGCCGAAACCGCAAGGGGTTGAGTACCGATGCGGGGTGCGCCGGCGGACCGGCTCGTAGTAGTGACGAAGCCTCTGTAATGGGGGTGGAGCGAAGGGGCCGGGTCATTCGCGACCGAGTGTGTCGTATCAACCAGAGGTATCTGGGAGGAATTCGATGGGCCGGTTGAAGTCACAGGCCAAGCCGTTCGAAATCTCGAAGTGGGAAGTGAAGGAGGCGTGGGGGGAAGTCAGGGCCAACAAAGGCGCCCCGGGTGTGGACGGTGAGTCCATCGACGAGTTCGAGAAGGACCTGAGGAACAACCTCTACAAGGTCTGGAACCGCATGTCGTCGGGCTCGTACTTTCCCTCTCCGGTGCGCGCGGTGGAAATTCCCAAGCCCCACGGCGGTGGCATGAGGATGCTCGGCATTCCTTGTGTCGCCGATAGGGTGGCGCAGACCGTTGTGGCTCGGCATCTGATGCGACGGGTGGATCCCATCTTCCATCCCGACAGCTACGGATACCGGCCCGGACGGTCCGCGCTGGACGCGGTCGGGGCCTGCCGGGAACGCTGCTGGAAGCGCGACTGGGTGATCGAGATCGACATCCGGAAGTTCTTCGACAGCGTCCGGTGGGACCTGCTGGTCAAGGCGGTGGAAGCACACACCGATGCCGTCTGGGTGAATTTGTATGTACGGCGATGGCTCGCCGCACCTCTGCAACTGTCCGACGGCAGCCTGCTGGAACGAGAACGCGGGACGCCTCAGGGCGCCCCGGTGTCTCCCGTGCTGGCGAATCTGTTTCTGCACTACGCGTTCGACATGTGGATGAGCCGGGAGTTCCCGACCGTCACCTTCGAACGCTACGCGGACGACGCGGTGCTGCACTGCGTCACCGAGCGTCAGGCCCGCCTGGTGCTGGCCGCGCTCCAGAACAGGATGGAAGAGGTCGGGCTGGAACTTCACCCGGCCAAGACCCGGATCGTGTACTGCCGGGACGCGAAGCGCCGTGGCTCGTACGAGCATATGGAGTTCACGTTCCTCGGCTACACCTTCCGCGCCAGAGCAAGCCGGACGACTCAGAGTGGGCAGACGTTCCTGTCCTTCTCCCCGGCTATCAGCAAGGACGCCCTGAAGAGGATCAGTGCGGAGGTCCGCTCCTGGCGGCTGCAACACCGCACCGGTTCGACCCTCACGGACCTCGCACGGCGGATCAATCCCGTCGTTGCGGGGTGGCTCAACTACTACGGTTGCTATGGCCGTTGGGTGTTGATCCCCTTCCTTCAGCGCATCAACGCCTACTTGGTGCGTTGGATCCGCAGGAAGTATCGACGGCTGGCGCCGTTGCGGAGGGCCATCGCGAAGTTCCAGGAGATTGCCCAGCGGTATCCGCGGATATTCGCGCACTGGCCGGACACAACGCTCGCCGCATTGGCCTGGTGATCAGGATGACAAGAGCGGAGTGACGAGAGATTGTCACGCTCCGTTCTGGGAGAGCCGAGGGGTGAGACTCCCCTCGGCTACTCGACTCAACAGCAGCGGTGCTCCGGCCGTGCCGAGGTCCAGGGCCCGTTCCAGAGCCGGGAACATGCTGGTCAGCAAGGCCTTGAGCCGGTTGATGGTGCGCGTGCGCTCAGCGACCAGGTCGACGCGATGTTCGGTCAAGAGCCGCAGCTCGATACCCGCGTCATCGCCAGGGCGGATCGGCTGCAGATCGCGGCGCATGCGGGCTTGATCGGCGATCACGCGGGCGTCCCCGGCATCGGTCTTGCCCGCCCCGCGGTAGCCGTCAGAGGCCCGGTTGACCGCGATGCCGGGGATGTAGACGAGCTCCTGCCCGTGGTTGACCAGCAGAGCGATCAACAGGCCAGGCTCACCGCCGGCCATGTCCATCGCCCAGGTCACCCGGTCACCATCGGCGAGGTCCAGCACATCACCGATCAGCTTCAGTAACTCCGGCTCGTCGTTCGCCACCCGCCGTGACAGCAGCGTGTGGCCCTCGCTGTCCAGGACCAGGCAGTGGTGGTGGGTCTTGCCGCAGTCGGTCCCCGCCCATATCCGGCTCATCATGCTCCATCAGGTCGTTCTTGCCTCGCATTCCACTGACGACCTCGCCGACATGGCTCTACACAGCGACCTCCTCGCACTTCCCAATCGGCGGCCGAGTCGTCGTGGGGAGCCGGGCGGCCAAGCATCTGAAGCCACGAGACGGCAGCCATTTGTCAGCCACACCCGGCTCCCCTGAGTGCCACAACCCTACGAACGGCTGGGGCAAACCCAGGAAGAAGGTAGAGCCATTTGTCCGCACAGTGCTGGGCCTGTGGGGCACCCGTGCGGGCGCCGTCAGCGAAGAACGCCGCGCGGTCGCGGCAGACGATCTGGACGCCGGGGTGCTCGCGCAGCCAGGCGGCGAGGGTCTCGGCCTCGCGGTCGGGCAGCAGGTCCAGGGGCTGGTGAGTCTCACAGTCGATCAGGATGGTGCCGTACCGGCGGCCCTTCCTGGTGGCGAACTCGTCCACCCCCAGCACCCGCGGCACCTCCCAGGCAGGCTCCGGCAGCGCCATCACCACGCGCAGCACGGTCATCCGGCTGACCACGATGCCCAGCAGCAGCGCCAGCCGGGCCACAGCGCGAGCGGCGAGCACGACACCGAGAGCACCGATCACGTGCTGCAGGACGGGCGTTCGCCGGCCATAGCGGCTGGTCAACCCGTCGACCTGCTCGACAAAGGTCACCCGCGCGCAGTCGCCGTTGTCGCAGAACAGCCGGCGCACCGACAACGCGATGACCACGGGCCGGGCGCCGACCGGCGCATCGGCAATCGTGCGCCCGTAGCGGCTGTGCACCCGCGTGGACACCGAACCGCACCCCGGACAGACAGCCGCCGTCCCGTCCTTCGTGCTCGCCTCGATCCGCAGGACGCCGCTCTCCACCATCACGTGCTCCACCAGCACCGTCACCAGGTGCGGGAACACCAACTCCAGCAAGTCCTCACACGACCGCAGGATGACCGGCAAAGCGACGGAGCGTCACCGGCGCACAGCAGCACGATCCACTTCACGAAATCCGTGCCTGAACCGTTTTCACGAGTCGACAACACGAAGTACCAGGTCACGGGCGGCCTTGCGCTTGCCCTGCCGGGTCAGGTTCCTTCGCCGGCACGGGGGCTTGCGGCCCTGCAGGCCGAGCTCGGCCATGAGCCGGGCGACGGTATTCTGCGAGACCTTCCAGCCCTCGGACCACAGGTCCAGCGTGATCCTGGGCGAGCCGTAGGTGTTGCCCGACCTGCGGAAGAAGTAAACGATCCGCTCGGCCAGCGCAGCCCGTCTGACCTCGGACTTCGTCGGCTGTCCGGGGCGCCGGCGCCATTTGTAGAACCAGGACTTGGACACGCCCCATGCCCGGGAGGCCAGAGTGTGCGGGACCTTGTGCCTGGTTTGCTGGTCGGCGATGAAGCCCGCCATCGTCACTTCGTCGCCTCCTTCACCCAGAGGACCACCGATCGCTTGAGAACATCGCGCTCCATCCCGAGCTCAGCGATCTCCTTGCGCTGCCGGGCATTCTCCTCCCGCAGCCGCTGCAGTTCCTCGCGCTCGGACTCGTCCAGCCCGCCGCGGGCCTCCGCGTCCACACGGGCCTTCGCCCGGTGAACCCACGTCTGCAACGTGCCCTCATGCACCCCCAGATCCCGCGCCACCTGCGCAGACGGCTTCCCGGTCTCCAGCACGATCCGCACCGCACCCTCACGGAACTCGGCATCGTACTTCCGTCGCTTCTCCGCCATGACCCTCAACTACCCCTATGGTCACGACTCCACGGTACGAGGGGAAGGTCACACCCCCAACAACGTGACAGTGCCCGGCGGCGTGTTCACGAGCAGCCCCTCCCGAGACGATCTCCACGAGCACCATCTCACACCCCGCAACTTAACCTGACGACGCCCATTGGACCCTCCCCGGACATGCCGATCACGGCTCACTGGATGCCGTTGAGGTCTCCGATTGCCTGGTGGATCCGCTCGGAGGCTTCCGCGATGTCCTTTTCGCTCACGGCAGTAGAGAGGGCCATGAATCCGCGCGGGGCGATCACGACCCCGTGGTTGAGGCAGGCGAGGTGGAGCTTGCTGTGGGGTTCCACGTTCAGCAGGGATCCCGCTCGTCGGAGGGTGAGGGGTATGCCGTGGGCTGTTGCGGCCGCGCGGAGCCCTCGTTCGAGTCTGGCACCGAGCTGGTCGAGCCGCTCGATCTCGGCGGTTTGGTAGTGGCGCAGCGCAATGGTGCCTGCGGCTGTGGCCAGCGGGTTGCCGTTGAAAGTGCCTGCGTGGTGGAGGTGATGGGGGTGGGCGGGGTCGAGGACGGACAGCAGTTCGCGGCTGCCTGCGATCGCGCCGATAGGTAGCCCGCCGCCGATGATTTTGCCCAGGAGGGTGAGATCCGGGCTGAGTTCGAGGGGGGCCTGCAATCCATGGGCGTGCAGGCGGAGCGTGACGACTTCGTCGAGGACGAACAGGGCTCCTGCGGCCCGCGTTAGTTGCGCGACGTTGGACAGAAAGGCGGGATCGCCGGTGATGACTCCGCCTGCGGACTGGACCGGTTCGAGGTAGACCGCGGCGATGTTGTTCTTGTGCGCGGTGAGTACGCGGGCGAAGGCTTCTGTGTCGTTGTAGGCCGCGTAGAGGGTGTCGGTGCCGGTGCTGGTGGGGATCGGCTCGATTCCGTGATAGCTGCCGGTGGCTCTGAGGAGCAGATGTCTGCCGGTGACGGCGGTGGCGATGCGGCGAGCGAGTAGGGCAGCCTCGGTGCCCGAGTTGCATAGCCGTACGTGTTCGGCGCGTGGGAGCCTGCCCAAGAGTTCCTCGGCCAGGTCCAGCGTGCCTTGGGCTCCGCCCGCCCAGGCAGAGCCCAGGGCCGCAGCTTGGGTGATCGCCTCGATGACGGGCGGGAAGCAGTTGCCGTGGATGAGGCTGGAGTAGTTGGAGAGTAGATCGATATAGCGGTGTCCGTCCGCGTCCCACAGGTAAGGCCCTTCTCCTCGCACGAACGTGAGGGGGTAGGGGGGATACGCGGCGGGGGTCCGTGTCGTGCCGCCGGGCAGGAGTCGCTGGGCCCGCCGGAAGTGTTCGGCCGAGCGCGGCGTGCGTGCTCGGTAGCCGCGCTCGATTGCGTTCATCTCAGCCCGCCAGGGCAGCTGTCGTCAGGGTGTCGAAGCAGGCGCTCTTGAGTAGTTCCGCGGTCGCTTCGATGTAGCCCGTCATCTCGTGGTCGTGGTCGAGATAGGGGATGTCACGGCGGACCCGGTCGTACAGAGTCCGGCTGACCGGGCCGAGTCCGTCCGCCCCGCGGATATCGGCGGCCTGGCAGCCACACAGCAGCTCGAAGGCGACCACGTGGAAGGCGTTGGTGAGGATCTCCTGGGCGCGCCTGGCGGCGATGAGGCCGAGTGAGACGATGTCCTGGAAGTCCCCGGTGGAGGTGAGGGTCTGCACCGAAACAGGGATACATAAGGAGCGGTTCTCGGCGGTGAGGGAAGCGGACAGGAACTGGCCGCCCATGAAGCCGAGCCGGATTCCGGGGGTCTCCACGCACAGGAAGGCAGGCAGAAGGCCGTTACTGGATGCGTCGAGGAAGCGGTCGATGCGCCGGTCTGCGAGGTTAGTGAGGGTGGTCAGGGCGATCGCGACGTGGTCCATGGCGGTGGAGATGTACTGCCCGTGGAAGTGGCCGTTGTGGAACACCTCGCCAGGTTCCCCCACGATGAGGGGGTTGTCATTGCTGGAGTTCAGTTCGCGTTCGACAACGTCGGTCGCCTGGCGCAGTGCTTCCCATACAGGGCCGAGGATCTGCGGGGTGCACCGCAGCGAGTACGCGTCCTCGATCGCACGGTCCATTGCGGAGGCTTCCTTACCACGGTGTCCGGCCAGATAGGCCGATACCTCGTGTTCGTCCTGCAGCAGGCGGCTGCCGTCCAGGGATCCGAAGAGACGCTCGGCCACGGCCGTCTGGTCCGGGTGCGGCTTGAGCCGGTGGACGACTGGGTCGAGCGCATGTCGCTTGGCTCCGAGGGTTTCGAAGGTCAGGCAGGTCACCGCCTCGTAGGAGCGGAGCAGAATGCTTGCCTCCTCCACAACCAGTGCGCCCAGTGCGCACATGGCGGAGGTGCCATTGATCAGTGCTAGTCCTTCCTTGTAGTCCAGGGCCATGGGTTCGATGCCGGCCTGGTGCAGGGCTTCCGCTCCGGACATCACCTCACCGTCCACCATGGCGCGCCCATGACCGGTGGCGACCAGGGCGATGGCCGCTAGCGGCCCCAGGTCTCCACTGGCTCCGAGGGATCCCTTACTCGGTACGTACGGGACGACTTCAGAATTGATGATGGCCTGGTAGGTAAGGAAGTTCTGCAGCGTGATTGCGGAGTTGCCGCGTGCCAGCGAGTTGAGGCGGGCGATCATTATGGCCCGTACTTCGCTGGGGCTGAACGGTGTACCGACGTTGGTCGCGACCGCGTTGATCAAGTTCTGTTGTACCGCATTCGCCTGCTCCACCGGCACGAGGTAATGAACAAAGCCACCCATGCTGGTGTTCACTCCGTAAATGGTGCGACCCTGGGCAAGCAGTCGGTCCAGTTCCTGCCGGGAAGTCGCAACTCGCCTCAAGGCCGATTCGTCAGCCTTGACCAGCGTGCTACGGCTCGAGGCCAGCGAGGCGAGCTGGGTTGCCGTCAGGTTATTGCCGGAAAGGTTGTACGTCATCATCGCTGGGTGCTCTCTCTGCTGCCGTGGTGTCCGGTCGCCTGGGCGAGTTCCTCACCGTGAGGATCTATCTCCACGGCCAGGCCGTTGAACAGGCCGGCCAGCATCCGGTAGCAGCCGGTGACCAGCACGGCCTCGGCGATCTGCCGGTCGGAAAAGTGATCGCGCAGTTCATGTACCAGCGACGCGGTAAGTGAGCAGTCATCCAGCAGCTGTTGCCCGGCACGCAGCAACGCCGCGTCGGCCGGGTCGGGCCACGGAACCTGTGAACCGGCGCGCAGGTGGCGCAGTTCCTCCTCGCTGATGCCGGCTGCCCTGGCGATGGGCTCGTGCTGCGCGGCCTCGTAGGAGGAGCCGGTGTGGTGAGCCGTCTGCAGGATCAGCAGTTCGCGGTGCCGTGAACTGAGCGCCAGATCCTGGAGCAGGGCAAGCACCAGGTCCATGACGGCCGGCAGCGCGGTCGGCGCAAGTGAAAGGGCGCGGACTGCGTTCAACCGCACTGGTAATGCATCCAGTGCTGCCGCCGCACGCGGAGGCAGCGATTCCGGATCGGGATACGGAAGGCGCGCCATGGAAGGCTCCAGACTTCAGTCGGCTCGGCGAGAGATACCGAGTGTTGGGACGGGACGTCACCTTTAATAACCCGTCGGTGTCCAGACCGTTCAACAGGTCGGCGAGCTTGCATGCGGCGAGGTTCAGACCGGGTTAAGGAATTCCTGCAGGGAAACTCGCGGAACTGCTCTGGTGTGCGGCCGGCTACCAACATGTATAAGCCCGACTCTGGGAAATCTCCTCTGCATCAGCATCGTCGAACAGCTGGGACTTCCGCGAATTTATGCATTCCCCCAAAAAATATGCGGCGCCGCAGGTACCAGCGAAGCGCCTGACAACGCTGCACGGGAAGACGTTGTACAGTCGCGCGCCCTCGAACCTACGCCCACCTGCACTATCCCGCACGTCGAAGCCGGGCTCGCGAGGATGCTGTCACGTTGACCGGTGCGTAAGATGATCTTCGGGTGGTCGTAGCTGTGAGTGGCCCGTCATGGAGAGTGCATCGCCGTCGCACAAAGGCCACCGCCACGCGCCTGGGCGGCAAGCTGCACATGTCCCTTCAGTCGGACATCGGTGACGGAGTAGTAGTTCGCTGATCTGTGGTGGGGCTATCTGTCATGTACGCAGACGGAGTTGCGGGACTTGCGGGTTCTGTCGACGATCTTGTGGTCGGGGCGGTCGAGGCTCACCGTGTGAGCAGGACGCGTTTGCGAAGGAGATCGAGGCTGGCACGGCCGAACATCTGGCGTTTCAGCATCTTCAGCCGGTTGATGTTGCCTTCGACGGCGCCTGAGCTGTGCGGCAGAGACAGCCCGTCGCGGACTGCGTCGAAGTCGCGGCGGAGGTTGCGGGCAAAGCCAGCGAGCGGAGCCAGGCTGTCCTGTTCGACGTCGGTGATCCAGTCTTCGAGGCGGTCGCCGTGGCGGCCGGTCATCATTGCGGCGAACTTCCTGACGTGACGAGTGAGCCGGTCCAGTTCGGGATCGCGCTCACGCAGCCGGTGCAGCTTGTCGGCGTCCTCGTCTCGCAGGTTCTCGGGGTGGGTCATGATCCAGGAGGTGACCTCGCGGACCGAAGGAGGCTTCGGTCCCAGGCCGGGTGCATGTCCGCGCCCGGTCCGGTAGCGCCGCAGATGCCGCTGAACGGCCAGCTCGCCGCCGGGATAGCCGAGTTGCTTGATCTCGCGGTAGAGCTGGGCGGCGTTCCTGACGCCCTCATTCCAGCGCCGGTGCAGGTAGCCGACGTACGGGTCGACGACATGCGCTCGCTGGAGATTCTTGGCGACGACATCGTCGGCGGAGCGGGCATTGACCAGTTTACGGACGGTGGCCTGGTGCAGCCCGAGTTTCCGGCCGATCGCCGCCTTCGACATCCCCTGCTGCCACAGCTCATGGGCGGCAGCATGCTGCTCACGCAGCCGGACCACGACCTTCAGCTCTTTCGGTGGCTGGACCACCTCGGGCTCCACGTCCAGGTGGCCGGGGCTGGAGGCCGAGCCGGGAGGCGGTTCGGCCAGGCGGGAGCGGTGGGCGTTGACCGTCTTCTCGACTGCCTGGCCGAGGTTGGCCCACAGATGACCCATGGTCGACATCGTGCAAATGGTCGGCCGCGCCCTGCGAATCCAGCCGGGCACGGAAAAATCGCCTCACTGGTTGTTCCGGTCTTTCTCGGAGAAGACGAGAATCCCGACGACATGCTCACGTCCCCCGCGTACAGCGACTTGGCCAAGATCCTTGAAGCGCTCCGCGCGCACGATGCGGACGTGATCGAAGCCCTCGCCGACTCCCGCCCCCGCAGTGGAAGTTGGGAAAGCGCCGAAGCCGAGGACACCGGCCAGGGCGCCGGTGCAGAGGAATCCAGGGAGGACAGTGAGGGCCTGGACGGCGAGGAGCCGGTCGATGCGGTGAGTGCCGGGGCGCGGGAGCTGCTGAAGTTCTCCAGCCCGCGTGATCCCGCGCAGCTGGCACGGTTCGTGAGGTTGCGGGTGCTGGAGCCGGAGAACGAGTACTGGCGGCGCGGCATCGAAGCCGCCGCCCGGTACGTGAAGGAGAGCGGAGCCGTGCAACTGCGGGTGCCCTACGGCTATGTGACACCTGCGGAGTGGTCGCCTGCGGGGTTTCCGCTCGGGACGTGGCTGGCCACCCAGCGGAAGATCAACAAGGCCGGACGGCTCGACAGGGAACGGGCTGCGGAGCTTCATGCGCTGGGGATGGTGTGGTCGCACCAGGACATCGCCTTCGAAGAAGGCCTCGCCGCAGCTCGGGAATGGGCCGCCGAACACGGACACTTTCTTCCGCCCGCCACCGCGGTATGGAACGGCTACCCCGTCGGGAACTGGGCCAAGACACAACGCGCCGCAGCCAAGCGAGCTGACGAGCTCGAGGCCCGGCGCGAGGCCGGCGAGCCGACCGGCTCCGAGGCCGGCGCTGCCCCAATCACGGCGCGAGGCACTCGATGAAATCGACCCCGGCTGGTGTCCGGCCTGGGATGTGGGCTGGCAACGCGCCTTCCGCCTCACCCAAGCCCACGTGATCGGCGGCGGAAGCGTGCCGATGGTGGCGGGAGACGTCATCGTCCAGGGCGAAGACCTCGGACAGTGGGTACAGGCACAACGGTACGGCTTCGAGCAACTCCTACCCGCACAGCAGTGGCTGCTTGAGAACGTCCTCGGACTCGAGGCGGCCGGAGAGGACGAGCGGCCCGTGAAGCGAACCCAGGACCACAAGTGGAACCTCAACCTCACCGCCGCCCGACAATACCGGGCCCGCGAAGGACACCTGAAAGTGCCCCGTAAGCACATCGAGGAGGTGCCCGTCGACCAGGCCGGACCTGCCGCCACCGGCCGCGAAACCACCCCCGAGAACACGGTCGCCGTCGCCCTGGGCATGTGGATCACCAACACACGCCGCCGCGCCACAAAGCTGAGCGACCAACGCCGCACCGAGTTGGACCAGCTCGGCATGCACTGGTAGACGGCCCTCAGTGGTACAGGTCCTCCAGTCCGACGAGGACGATCGCGGGGTCGTGGGCAGCTTGTGCGCGGAGCTCGTCGGTGAAGCCGGCGCCGCTGTAGCAGGCCAGCTTGGCGTTCTCGGCTCCGTGACGGCCTTGCGCGGTCAGGAGCGCGCGGATACGGCGGAGGCGTTCGAGATGACCCGAGCTCATGACCTCGCCCCATTTGGCCTCGCCGATGGACAGCAGTGGCTGGCGGTTGTCGTCGTCCAGGCCGAAGGCGACGACATCGACTTCGTGAGAGGTCTTGTTGCCCGGGTCGTTGACCGTGCCGGAGCCGACCTGGTTGGCGAAGTCGCCGAGAAGGGACTCCTGCGCCATGTGCCGGGTCCAGTGCTGGCAGATGTACTCGAAGTGCGGTCCCATGACGTTACCGGTGAAGCGGCGTTGGCTCCGCGTCCACAGGCGGGTCGCGTCGCGGGTGTGCTCAAGGTCGGACCAGATGGGACGCATCACCGCGTGGTAGAAGGTGACCAGCGGCTCAGCGATGCGGAATGTGGTGCGGTTCTTCTTGAAGACGTCGGGCTCGCGGGTGATGAGTCCGCAGTCTTCGAGGACAGTGAGCGGGTGGGCCAGATCTCCTGACTTGCGGCCCAGGTAGGAGGCGATCCCTCCGCGGTTGGCGTTGCCGCCTGCGATAGCAGCGAGCACGGAGTGGTAGAGCGCTGCGTCATGTAGGTCGGGCTCGTCCGCCAGGAGATAGCGGGCTTCCCTGAACAGCGGGCTGGTCGGGGACAACACGGTCCGCAGGACCCAGGGATCGAAATCCTCAGGACCTTCAGGGGCGTCGTCCCGGACGAACTCCCGCCGGTAGGCGGGAGTTCCGCCGACGATCGCGTTGACCTTCATCGCAGTAGCCGGGTCGTCAACGCCCCAGAACTCAGCAGCCAGGCGGTAGTCCAGAGTGGGAACGACCAGCTCGAGGCCGGCCCGGCCACGCAGCGGCGCGTTCCCACTCAGCAACCGGCCCATGAAGGACATGGCTGAGCCGCAGAGCAGCAGCCGGGTCCGGCTGCCATCCCTCTCAGGCCGCAAAGGGGCCAGGGCGTTCTGAATGATCGACGGCAGACGTGGGTTGGCCCTGGCCAGGTACGGGAACTCATCGATGACCACGGGGACAGGCCGCTCCCGCCCGAGGCTGAGCAGTGCATCGATCACCGCATGCCAGTCACCGAAGTCGAGGGCAGCTGGTGCGCCGAGATGCTCGGACAAGGCTGCACCGATGGAACGCAATGATTCCCCGTCAGTCGCCTCATCCGCCGCGAAGTAGAACCCCCCACTCGCCTGGCACAGCGCCCGCAGCAGGAACGTCTTGCCCTGCCTGCGCCGACCGGAAACGACACCGAGCGTCGCACCCGCCCGAACATCCGTAGCGAACCTGCTCAGCGCCGACCACTCGGCATCCCGATCGAACATCTCTTCCGGCCGACTCAGCACTCGCACACCCCCAGGTTAATTAGTCCAGTTATGATAACTCCACTCACCATAGCTCCCACAGCAGACACCTGGGGCAACGGGTTCAGGGCTGGTGTTCGCGGCGCCGGCCTCGCTTCAGTCGCTTCCAGCGGCGGCGCGGCGGACGTCCTGTTTCCTGGAGGTCTTTCATGACCCGGGCGACGGCGTGGAAGTCGTTGTCACGGTGCAGGACATGCAGCCCGTGGTGCACGGCGGTGGCGCACAGGATGAGGTCCATAGCCCCGGCCGACCGGTGCTGCCCTTTCTGCGTCAGCTTGTACTGGGCCGCATCGACCCAGTACGCCACACATCCTTGGGGACCCTGACCGGCTCGAACATGTGGCGAGCTTCTCCTCGATCTCGTCACGGTGGGACGGGCTCTGTGCGCTGAAGAGGATCTCCGCCCGTGTCGCTTCGCACATCCGAATCGCACCAGTCTCCACGTCAGTCTTCCCCTGCGATCGTCCGGGCGGAAAGCGAGATGGGTGCGGCTCGTTCTGAGTGAGATCGCGGTCAGGCAGTAAGGGCGTATCTCGCCTGGTCATGGGCTGGGTAGAGCCGTTGATGTTCCTTGGCGAGATGATGTTTCCAGTAGGCGTCAAGATCACCGTTAGCGGCGGCGGCACGGAGTTTCAGGACGGCTTCGGCGCCGTCGAGACCCCAGCGGGCTCCGCTGATGTCGAGACGGTCGGCGACGAGATGGCGGGCCGCGCCTTCGATGATCCCGGTGGCGATGGGCCAGCCGGCCGCGAGGGCCTTCTCGTAGTGCAGGAAATCTGCGTTGCCGCGCAGGTAGCGGACGCAGGTATCGACACCGTGCCGCTGTCCGCCGGTCAACTTGGCCTGATCCGTGGAAGCACCAGGCCGCCGCCCACAACCTCTCCAGGACGTGGATGATGTCGATGACGATGTGCGCCTCGACGTGGTGGAGACGGGCTTCGGCCTGGACGAGGTCGAGTTGATGGCGGGCGCCGTCGACCAGGACCACCCAGGTGCGGCGATGTTCGGGGTCGCGGGCCTGCGCGTGCTCGAAGACCTGCGCCACAACGTGCTCGGCGTCGTGTTCCACCGAGCCGCACAGCCACTTGTCCCGGGCAACGGGGCCGGGCCGGCGGATGTGCCCGTCCGTGAAGCCGCCGGGCGGCGTGATCACATCGTGCGGCCGGCGGGGTGCCGGTTCGGCGTCGTAGACCGCGCCGAGCGTGGCCATGCGTTTTCTGCCGTTCTTCTCCCCGGCGGCCAGACGCGTGCGAAAGGCGTGCTGCCGCTTTTCGGCGGCCTGCCGGGTGGCCTCCCGCAGGGCCTCGGGCCTCATCACGATGCCCTTGCCGTCCGCGGACAGCACCAACACTGTTGCCGGAGCGCAGGGTTGAACGATTCTGGCGTTGTAGAAGGCGTCGACGTCACCGGCGGCCTCGACGAGCAGACCGGCGAGCCGACGCTTGCCGAGCACGCGGCCGCACCGCCGGATGATCGTCTCGTGGGCCGCGTCGTAGGACATCCGGGTGGCCGCCTGGACGGCGAGGCGGGCCAGACCGTGCGAGTGTCGGCCCCGCGGCAGTGACAGCACCGCATCCGCCGGGTGCACGTTCGACGCCTCCAGGCGCCTCCAGGCGAGGCGGGAGACGGTCACCGTGCCGAACACCGTGGCCAGCAGCCGGCCATGGCCCCTCTCCAGCCGCGGCCGCGGCAGACCGTCCGTACCGATCACGCGGGGCCGCAAGCTCGCCACAGCCTCCTGCTCGCGCCGCTCCCGCAGGTCCAGGTGATCCTGGAACAGCTGCCGCAGCAGGTCACGGCCCCTGTCTTCCAAGAGATCCTCCAGCTCATGATGGGCCAGATCGCCAGTCGTCGGCGATGCCAGCTCCGTCACGAGCATGCTGAATAAATTCGCCGCCGCCTCAAAGTCGTCAGCACTCGGCGGCGTGTCGTACCGTTCCACGGCGTTCTTCTTCCTACGGGCGTTTCGGTTGGCACCTACGAACGTAGGGAAGAAGAACCCTCAGCCGCCAGAACCCTGGCCCAACGGCCCACTGTCCTCGGCGTGTTCGAGCAGCGCGAACAGGCCCGGACTGTCCTCGCTCAGCCAGCCCCGGCGCGCGAGCCGCTTCAGTTTCACCCGCACCGATTCCACCTTCGAGGGGCCCTCGCCCCGGCCGATCGCCACCGAGACCGCCTTCGACCGCATCGGCCGCCCCGCCGCGATGAGCACCTCCATGATGTCCCGGTACCCAGACGGCAGCAGCGATGCGTCCATCCCCGCCTCCCGCTCGGGCACCGTCACCACCCCGATCGGCGACTCCCCTCCCGCCCGCTGCGGCCCCGCCGCAGGCCGCGGCACCGGCTCCTCGGCCGCCGCGTCGTCGAGGACCTCCCGCACCACCGCCCGGGCGACCTCCACCTGCGCGAGCATCTCCTCGAACGCCTCCAGTTGCTCGCTCAGCTCCGCTACCTGCACCCGCAGTTCGCCCACCCGTTCCCCGATAGCCGACTCACGCCGTTCCAGCTCCTCCAGCAGGGACACCATCACCCCACCCCCTCACCCAGAAGGTAGAAGCGACCAGCACTCACCACCAGCCCACCCACACAAAACGCCAGCTCAGCCAGTCACTCGAAACGAGCCGGACCCATCGCAGTCAGAACCGGGCCAGGCCGAGTTCGGCCATGACCTTCGCTGACTGGACACACCCGCTTCATCTGCTGGGTGGACTGGCTGGTGCGTACGATGGTGGCAGTGCTTGGCTGGGAGGCAGCGTCATGGGTGTGTTGTATCCGGAATACTCACAGTGGCTGAGTCATGTTCGGCGTTCGATGATGCTTCCCAAATCCGTCAAGCTCCTGTTCGATCAGGGGCGTCTCTACATGGCCCCTGTGACGGAGGCGCACAGTGAGGCGGACGACTCGATCCGGGGGCAGTTGGCCGAGCAGTTGCGTGATGGTTCCGGCGGACTGCATGTGACTCGGGACAAAGGGGTGCTGCCCGAGCGTGATGGCTATACGCCGGAGCCCGATGTGCTCGTGGTGGATGCGGGGGCGCTGGGTCCGGGAGACGCTTTCGTCGATCAGAAGCATGTGCACTTCGTTGCGGAGAGTGTGTCGCGGTCGACAGTGGGTCAGGACTATGGGCGCAAGCTCAACCAGTACGCGGCGCGCGGGATTCCGGTGTACCTCATCGTGGACGTGCTGACTGGGGAATGCGTGCTGTACCAGGCGCCGAAGGACGACGAGTATACTTCGGCCGTGCCCTACCGTTTCGGTGAGCCTGTCACTTTCGACATCGCTGGTGTGCCGGTCACCGTCCGGACGGACTTCAAGAAGATCTCGTGAGCGTGGGGCCCGTGTCGTCTCCGGTGACGGCTGCAGGGTCGTCCGGGCAGTGTCGGACGGGGGCCGCGTCGCTTTCGGCGTCATTCTGTGGCGAGGAGGAGAGTCTGAGCGGGCGCGGATTTTACCTGTGTTGACGGATTCGGGGGGCGGTTTCCCAGTCTGGTGTTCGGGTGGCAGACTGGGGGAGGTCCGGCCTTGTCTCGCCGGTTCTGTCCCGTCGTACGAGGAAGCCGCTGACGCCCGTGAGTGACGATCTCCTGGTCCCGCCCCCGGCTGTGCTGGCAGGCTCTGCGCCTTCGGGCCGGATATCCCCGGACGACGGGGCTGAGGATGCTTTCGGGATTGACGCCTTCACCCTGGATGACCGGCTGCGGCTCTTCCACTTCGCGGCCGCTGAGAAGCGTCACGAGTACCTGTGGCTGTTGCGTGCTTTCGACCGTGGCCGGGCCAATTACCAGGTGCTGCTGCATGCTTCGGACGCGGCCGCCCTGGTGGGCAGGCTGGTCGCGGACCATCCGGGGGCGGCCGTGGGCGACGTGCAGCCGCTGCTTGACGCGCTCGCCGAGTGGCGGGTCCTGGACCGCAGTTACGACGGGACGCGGGCGGCGAACCTGGCGGAGTACCGCAACCGGCACTATGTGTACCAGTTCACCCAGGCCGGTTACCGGGCCTACCGGGCGGTGGAGGACGTGCTCGGGGCGGCGCTGGAGGACGCGCAGCTCTCCCGGCTGGTCTTTCCCGACATCCTTGCCGACCTGGCCGCGCTGGCTGAGGCGAACGCCGCGGGTGACGCCGAGGAGGTCTACCGCAAGCTGGGCCGCCTGGACTCGGTGCTGAACGAGATGGCACAGCGGGCTGCCCGTTTCTACCTGATGCTCGGCGACCTGGCGCGGACCAATGACACCCGGCCCGAGGTGTTCCTCGCGCACAAGGACACGCTGCTCGCGCACATGCGGGAGTTCACCGCCGAACTGGGACGCTATGCCCCACTGTTGGCCGAGGCCGTGGAGAAGGCCGCGGCCAGTGGGGTGGAGCGGATGGTCGAGTATGCCGCGGAGGCCGACGAGCGGCTCTTCCGTACCCCGGCCGCGCGTCTGGACGACTGGCGGCAGCGGTGGGCCGGGATCGTGCACTGGTTCGGGGAGCGCGAGCACAGTGAGGCCGAGCGGCTGCAGGACGCGACGGTCACGGCGATCCGTTCGGTGCTCGCGCTGCTGCGGCGGGTCACCGAGGCGCGGCGTGGCGGGGTCAGCCGGGAGAGCCAGCTGCGCCACCTCGCCCAGTGGTTCACGTCCTGTGTCAGTGACGACGACGCGCATGCCCTGTTCCAGGCGGTGTTCGGGCTCGGTGCGCCCCGGCACATCGCCGTCCCCTACCCGGACCCCGAGCTGATTGCTGGGCGTATGTCCTGGTGGGAGGCGGATCCGGTGGAGCTGGCCCGCACCCTGGTACAGTCCGGCCGCACCCCCGCCCTGACGGGGCCGGGGCGGATCGAGCGCAACGACGCCGAGCGTGCCCGGCTGCGGGCCGCGCAGATCAAGGAGCAGGCCGAGCGCCGGGGTGCGGCTGTCGGTCTGGCCCGCGGCGGTGCGTACGGCAGGGTCCTGGACGAGGTCGAGACCCGCGCACTGCTCTCCCTGATGGACGTGGCGCTGGCCGCGCGGGTTTCGGTCACCCGGGGCGTTGCGGGGCCGACGGCGTCTGGCTCGGCGCACGGGGTGCGGCTCACCCTCGTCCCGACGGGCCCCGGCGAGGCGTTCACCACGGTGCGCACCGTGTACGGCGACCTGCACCTGGACGGACTGCGCTTGGAGGTCACCGGATGAGCACCCGCGTCGCCGAGAACGTCTCGGCGCTGGAGCTGGCCGACTACCAGAAGGCCGTACGCCTCGTGCTGCGGCACCCGCTGATCACGACGGTGTACCCGGACGGCGGCGCGCTGGCGAGGGTGCGGCGCTGGGCCGAGCAGTTGCGTACCGATCTGATGGAGGTGCTCGGCTACCGGCTGATCACCACCGCCGATACCGCCCGCCTCCAGCGCGCCCAGGACCAACTGGATGCCACCCGGCCAGCGCTCAGCCGCTCCGGCCGCCCCTTCGACCGGCGCCGCTATGCCTACCTTGCTCTCGCTCTGGCCGCGCTTGGCCGGCACGGTGCCCAGGTCGCGCTCGGCGAACTCGCCGACGCCGTCGCTGCCGACGCGGCCCGCGTCGACGGGCTCGGCCTGGACACCGGCCGCAAGCACGACCGGGACGCCTTCGTCGACGCCGTTTCCTGGCTCGCCGAACGCGGCGTGCTGCGCCTTGCCGACGGCTCGGCCGCCTCCTGGGCCACCGATCCGGACCGGGCCGAGGCCCTCTATGACATCGACCGGGAGGTGCTCACCGCCGTCTACCAGCCCACCCGCGTCCTGCAGCACGTTACCTCGGTGACCGCGCTCTTGGACTCGGCGGGTGCGCGCAGCCTGTCCGAGGGGCGCCGGGCACAGCGGCTCTCCGCCGCCCGGCGGGCGCGCCGCCTGGTCCTGGAGCATCCGGTCGCCTACTACGCCGACGCCGGTCCCGAGCTGACCGGCCAGCTGCGCGCCCCCGCGCTCGCCGAGGACCTCACTCGCCTCACCGGCCTCACTGTCGAGCGGCGCGCGGAGGGCATCGCCCTGGTGGACACTTCGGGACGCCTCTCCGACACGCGGTTCCCCGGCGGCGGCACCGTCGCGCAGGCAGCGCTGCTACTCGGGGCGCGGATCAGCGAGGCCGCGGCGCGCACTGGGCGGCACGCGCCCGAGCTGTTGCCCGCGCCGACCGCCGCCGAGCGCCTCGCGGACCGGGCCGGCCGGATCGACCTGGCGCTGCCCGCGCAGGGCGTGTTCGCACAGGCTGCGGCAGATCGGGAGGACACGCAGGAGAGGGACGACGAGGTGTCCGCCGCCTCGGAGGTCCGTTACCCCTTTGTCACCACCTCCTGGCTGCGCGCCCGCACCAGGGAGATCATCGCCCAGTACGGTGCCGGGTTCGCCGCCGACCTGCGCGGTGACCCTGACCGGCTCCTCGGCCAGAGCCTTGACCTGCTGGACGCCATGTCGCTCATTGTGCGGGTGGAGGGCGGGATTCTCGCGCTGCCGCTGCTGGCCCGCTACCGCGGGGTGACGGCCGAGGTGAAGGCGCGTCCCCGCACCGCCCAGAGCCCCAGGAGCGTCAAAGGCCCCGAGGCGGTAACCCCCGATGCCCTGTTCGCCGCAGACGACGTGAAGGACTCCGCTTAAGTGAGCATCACTGCTCCCACCGGCTCCGAGCCGCGCTTTGTGCCCACCCGCGCCGGGATCGTCAACCTGTGGGACTACCGCGACGAGGAGTTCTCCTTCGCTGGCGGCTGGCTGGTGCTGCGCGGCCCCAACGGATCCGGCAAGACCAAGGCCCTGGAGGTGCTCTTCCCGTTCGTCCTGGACGGGCGGATCGATCCCAAGCGGCTCAACCCGTTTGCCGCCGAGGACCGCACCATGAAGTCCAACCTGCTCTTCCGCGGGCAGGAGGGCGCGCTGGGCTACGTCTGGGTCGAGTTCACCCACGGCGCCACGGGGCAGGCCGTCACCTGCGGCATCGGCCTGCACGCGCAGCGGCACCGGGACACCCCCGCCCGCTGGCATTTCGTCGCTGACGGCCGCATCGGTGAGGACTTCTCGCTGCTCACCGACGACGACCGGCCGCTGACAAAGAAGCAGCTGGCCGGCGAACTGGACCCGCTGAAAGCCGAGTTGATCGCCTCGGCTACTGATTACCGGGCCGCCGTCGACCAGCGGCTCTTCGGCCTCGGCCGGGAGCGCTACGAACAGCTGCTCACCCTCATCCTCACGCTGCGCCGTCCGCAGCTGGCCAAGAACCTCGACCCGGCCAAGCTCTCCGACACCCTCACTGAGGGCCTGCGCCCGCTGGATGAGGACCTGATCGGTGAGGCCGCCCGCTCCTTCGACGACATGGAGTCCGTGCAGCGCACCCTGGAGGGCCTGGTCGCCGCCGACGAGGCCACCCGGTCGTTCCTCGCCGCCTACTCGACCTACCTGCGGGTGGGCGCCCGTGTCGCCGCCGACAGGCTCAGCGCCCGGCGGGCCGAGAGCCGCGAGCGTGAGCAGGCCCGCATAGCCGCCCAGGCGGAACTCGAGGCGGCCCGCGAGCAGCGCGAGGCGGTCGGAGCACGGGCCGACGCGGCCGAGGCGACGCTCGCAGCGCTGCGCGCCCGCCTGGAGCAACTGCGCTCCTCGGCCGCCTACCAGGCCGTCGAGCAACTCGCCGACCTGGAACGCCTGGTGCGCACCTGCGAGCAGACCGCCCGGCAGACCACAGCCGAGCATGAGCGCCGCACCGCCGCCACCGGGCGGGCCCGCGCCGAGGCCGAACGCGCCGGCCGGCTGGCCACCGAACTCGCCACCTCCGTCAGCGCCTGCGCCGCCGCCCTCGCCGACCACGCGCACCGCGCGGGCATCGACTGGACCGCAGCCGACGCCGCACCCGCGGCTCTCGCCGAACGCGCCTCGGCCCGCGCCGCCGCCCGCCACGAGGGCGTACGGGCGGTACGGGCCGCCGCGGCACACCTGCGGGACACCGAACGCGGCCGGGACGCGGCCCGCACCGGACAGGAACGCGCGCAGGAGGCGGCCCGGGCCGCTGAGACGCAGGAGCGAGCGGCCCAGGACTCGCTCAGTGCTGCCCACACACGGGCCCGGGAGGAACTCGGGCGGTGGCAGGAGCAGCATGGGCCGCTGCTGCCCGAAGGCGCCGCCGAGGCGCTCGAGCAGGCTCTGGACGCAGCCGCCGAGCCGGACGGCCCGGAAGGCGGGGTCCCCGCACTCACCGACCTGTTCACCAAGGCCACCGCCCCCGCCGTGCAGGACCTGCGCGACCGGCTCGCCGCCCTGCGCGGCGAGCGCGGCGCGCTTCAGGCCCGCCGGGCCGAGACCGAGGCCGAACGGAGCAGGATCGCCGCCGAACACGACGACGCCCCGCCCGCAGCCCGCGGCCGCACTGCCGACCGCAGCCGGGAAGACGCCCTCCCCCTGTGGCGTCTTGTCGACTTTGCCGACGATCTCGACGACACGCAACGCGCGGGCGTGGAAGCGGCCCTGGAGGCGTCCGGCCTGCTCGACGCGCTCGTCACCACCGATCAGCCCCCCACCGATGACGGCGACGGCTATCTGCGCGCCACCACCCCCGTCGACGGTCCCAGCCTCGCCGACCTGCTGCGCCCCGAGACCGGTACGGTCATCCCGGCCACCCAGATCACCGCCGTACTGAAGTCGGTCGCCGTCTCCGACACGGCGGGCGCGGCCACCGCCGTCTGCGCCGACGGCCGCTACGCCGCCGGAATCCTCATCGGCTCCCACACCAAACCGCACGCCGAATACGTCGGCGCCACCGCCCGGATGCGCCGCCGCACCGCCCGCATCGCCGCCTGCGACGCCCTCCTGTCCGAACTTTCTGTCCAGCTGGAAGAGTTGACTCAGACCAGGTTGCGTTGCGAGCAGAACCTTCAGGAGTACGACACCGCCCGCACGGCCCTGCCCCGCACCGCCGCCCTCGCCCCGCACCTGCGCGCCCTGGACCGGGCAGTCGCCGCCCTGCGCGCCACCCGCATAGCCGCCGACGCCGCCCAAGCCCTCTACGACGAGACGCAGGCCGCCTGCGCGGTCGCCGCACGCGCCCTGCACCGCGCCGAGTCCGAGCACGGCCTCACCGCCCAGGACGCCGACGACACCGAGTCCGCCACCCGCGCCTTCGAACGGGAAGCAGGCGAACTGGCCACCCGGCGCCGCGAACACACCCGGCAGAGCGAAACCGCCACCGCCGCAGCCGACCGGCTCACCACCGCCGCCGAGGACGAGGAGGCCGCCGCCGCAGCCGACCGCGCAGCCCGCCGCCGGCACGCCGAGGAGGCCGCCGGACTCCAGGCGCTGCGCGAGGCCGTCGGCGCCGAGGCACAGCAGGTCATGGCCCGCGTTACGGAGACCGCGAACAGCCTGGAGAGTGCCGGGGCAGAGGCGGAGGCCGCCCGCACAGCCAAGGACGAGGCGATCGGCCGCCTGGCCGCCGCCGAGGCCCGCCGCACCGCCGCGGCCGAAGCGCTGACAGTCGCCGTCACCGAGGAGAAGGACACCGCCCGCTCCCTCGCCCCGTACGCGGCCCGCGAACTCCTCGATCTCCTGCGCTGCCCGCCCCACCTGGCCTGGCCCGCGCAGGAGGCCGACTGGACGGGCGAGCTCCTGCCGCCCGCCGCCGTCGCCGTCCACGAGGCGATCCTGGCCGCCACCCGCGACCTCGCGCCCACCGAGTCCAGCGTCAAGCAATCCGTCACCCGCCTCACCACAGCCCTGGAGGACCTGCATGCCCACCTCGCCGCCGCCGGGCAGGACTACCAGCCCGCCTGGGACGGCTCCAGCGGCGTCATCACCGTCACCATCGCCGACGAACAAGGCCCGCTGCCCATCGCCTCCTTCGCCGACAAGATCGCCTCCCACCGCCGCGACCAGGCCGAACTCCTCTCCGACTCCGAACAGCGAATCCTGGAGGACGCCCTGCTCACCCGCCTCGCCCAGCAGATCCACGACCGCACCGTCGACGCCCGTGATCTGATCCGCCGCATGAACACCGACATGCGCGAGCGCCGCATGTCCTCGGGCACCACCGTCGGCGTCAGCTGGCTGCTCGCCGACGGCCTCGACGACGAACAGCGCGCCGTGTGCGCCCTCCTGGACGCCGACGCGGCCCGCCTCGGCCCGGAGGAACTCGCCCGGATGCGCACCCACTTCGCCACGCAGATCAAGACCGCCCGCGCCCGCCAGCGCGAGACTCCCTACCGGCAGCTGCTCGCCGAGGTCCTGGACTACCGGCGCTGGCGTCAGTTCGCCTTCCAGCTCGTTCGCCCCGGCGGCGACGAGGAGCGTCTCACCCGCGCCCGGCACAGCCGCCTGTCCGGCGGTGAGCAGTCCGTCTCCCTGCACCTGCCGCTGTTCGCCGCCGCCCACGCCATGCTCAACTCCGCGCACCCCGACGCCCCGCGCCTACTCGCCCTCGACGAGGCATTCGCCGGCGTCGACGACACCGGCCGCGGCGAACTCATGTCACTGGCCGCCCAGTTCGACCTCGACCTGTTCATGACCGGCTACGACCTGTGGGCCGTACACAGCGCGGTGCGTGCCGCAGCCCACTACGACCTCGCCCACTCCGCCGTCGACCACACCGTCTCCGCGCTGCTGCTCCTGTGGGACGGCGAACGCCTGCACGCCGACGAGACCGGAGAGCTGACCGCTCACCTCGGCTCCCCGGGCACCCGCTCCGTACACCGCCAGGGCCCGAAGGCTCTGGCGGACAAGACGGAGGCCCAACTTGCCGACTGACCAGCCGCCCCCGCCGCCGTACACCGAACTCCACGAAGAAGGCTGGCGCCGCCTGCTCACCGCAGCCCGCCGCCGCCTGGAACGCACCGGCGACGCCCTCGACGGCGACATCGGCCTCACCACCCCCACCGAAGCCGAACGCCGCACCGTCATCGGCATCACCGGCCGCTACCGCCTCCAGACCGCCAAACGCCTCACCATCCCCCTCGCCGACCTCGACACCTACCTGCACACCCGCTACGGAACCGGCCTGCTCCAGACCCTGGGCCGCCTGCACGGCCCGCTCCGTGACCGCCCCGCCGAACGCGCCGACGAGGCATCCGCCAGTGCCCAGGCCCTTGCCGCCGCCCATGTCTCACCCCTCGCCGAGCACGACTGGTACCCGGCCTGGCTGAAACAGATCGCCGCCGACGGCACCCTCACCCGCCTCCTGCGCCGCGGCGACACGGCGCTACTCCAAGCCGCCGTCCGCGTCCTAGAGAAACTCCCGGCGGTACGGGGCGACGAACGCCACAGCCCCCTGCCCCTCCCCGTCCTCGCCGAATGGGCCACCGGCAACACCAAGGCGCTGCTGCCGGGCGGCCCGCTCGAACAGCTCGTCCTGCGCGCCCTCGCCCAGCGCACCGCGGCAGACAACGGGCAGCCGGCCCAGACAGTCCCCCGCGACCGGGCCGGACGCCGCACCCTGTGGGAGAGCGCCGGAGCAGTCACCGACGACCTCGCCAGCCAGGTACTCGTCCTCAACATCGGCGCCTCGGGCGAGAACATCGTCTGCAACTGGCTGCGCGACGCTGCCGACTCCGGCATCCCCTTCCGCCTCACCCTCCACCAGCTGACAGCCGCCGACGTCATCCCCGCCGCCCGCGAGATCCACATCTGCGAGAACCCAGCCGTGCTGCGCGCGGCCGCCGCCGAACTCCAAGACCGCGCGACCGCCCTGGTCTGCACCGAAGGCATCCCCTCAGCCGCCTGCCACCAGCTCCTCGCCGACGCCGCCCGGTCCGGAGCCCGCCTCCACTGGCGCGCCGACTTCGACTGGACCGGCCTGCGCATCACCACCGCCGCCATAGAGCGCCACGGCGCCCGGCCCTGGCGCATGACCACCGCCGACTACCGCAGCGCCCTGAAGCGCGGCGTGTCCACCACACTCACCGGACCGCCCGCCGCCAGCCCCTGGGACCCCGCCCTCGCCTCCGCCCTGAACGAGTCAGGCCAGGCCGTCATGGAAGAACGCCTGCTGCCCGAACTCCTCTCAGACCTCAGCTAAGGGGGTTGTGTAAGGAATCAGGTGTGATCTTCCCCGAAGGAGTCACCTGATGAGTACGACGACTGATACCTCGATCGAGGCGGCTGCCGGTGTGTCGCTTGCCGATGACCAGGGAGGCGCTCAGGGTGCCGACGTGAGGACGACGAGGACACAGCCCTCGGTGAACGGGCTGAGCCTGCCGCTGCTGGACGAGCTGACGGTGCTGGCCAGCGAGAAGGTCCGGGCCGGCGAGGGGCTGCGGCTGATGGGTGAGGGCGGCATCCTGCCCGAGCTGGCTCAGCATCTGCTGCAGGCCGCGCTGGAGGCCGAGATGGACGCGCATCTGGCCGAGGAGGCCGGCCGGCCCGGTGGCCGGGGCTCTCGCAGCGGCGGCAACATGCGCAACGGATATCGGAGCAAGAAGGTGATAACGGAGGTCGGCACCGTGACGGTGCAGGTCCTCCGTGACCGTCTGGGCACCTTCCGGCCCCAGGCGCTGCCGAAGTACGCCCGGCGCACGGTTGCGCTGGACGATCTGGTGATCTCGCTGACCGTGAAGGGCCTGACCTCGGGCGAGATCGTCTCCCACCTCGCGCAGACGTATGGCATGTCGACCACGAAGGAGACCATCTCCACGATCACGGACAAGGCCCTGGACTCGATGGCGGAGTGGCGCACGCGTCCGCTGGACCGCGGGCGGTTTCCATCGGTGGTTGCGACCCATGGAAGGAGTCCGTCCCATGCCGAAGTATCCGCCGAACCGTCTGCCGCTGTCGGTGCCGAAGGAATACTTCGAACTGCGTAGAGGTGGCCTGAAAGGGGGCAGCCGCTGCCCGCCGGGTGGGCGTATCCACCAGCGCGGGCTCGCTGTGGTTCATCAAGGCTGGACGCATGCTCCTGCCCGACAAGCCCATCGACGACCGCTACCTCACCCAGGACGACCGCATCGTGATCGCCGAAGGGCTGCTCGCCGGCCGTACGGTCCCGCAGATCTGCGAGGAGATCGGCAAGCACCGTTCCACCGTCTACCGGGAGATCTCCCGCGGCCGCGGCCCCGAGGGCTCCTACAACCCGTGGTGCTCCCACAACCAGGCCATCCTGCGCCGGGCCCGCCCGAAACCGGAGAAGCTCCGGGCCAGCCCCGAGCTGCGGAACCTCGTCAACGACAAGCTGAAGCAGCGCTGGTCGCCGCAGCAGATCACCCGTCACCTCGCCCGCACCAACCCCGGCCTGCCTGACATGAACGCGTGCCCGGAGACCATCTACCGCGCTCTCTACAACGGGCTGCTGGACAAGCGCACCGCCCGGCTGCGTACTCGGCGCACCCGCCGCAAGAAGCAGCGCCGCATACCCTCCAAGAACGCCATCCCGAACATGCGACCGGTCCACACCCGCCCCCGGGAGGCCGAGGACCGTCAGCGCGCCGGGCACTGGGAAGGCGACCGTGCGACACGAAGCCGCACGAATTTGAGTGGACTGACCGATTGGAGAGGCAGTTAATGAAGCTGTAGGTGCAGTCACGGGTCCGTGTCCGTATGACCCGTCCCCGCCCTTGACGTGCGATTCCGGTAACGGAGTGGTGCGAAGCTCAGGGGAAAGCCCAAGGACTTCCGTTCCATCCGGAAGTTACCGGCAAGGGGAAGACCGGACGGGTGAAGTACATGAACTCCCGATGATGCCTCGTGATCCCAAGCCCCGCCGATGGAATGCATGAGTGGGGTGCATGGCTAGCCGTTGAGAAGCGGCAGGCGCTGGCCGGCAGAGGTCACTCCGGCCAGGTGGACACCGCCGCCTCGGGGTAAAGGGAGCACCCACCCCGGTCGTATCTCATTCGTGTGGAACGTGGAAACCCCGTTGGGGTCCGGGCCGCTTTGGCTCGGTCAGCCGACCGTAAGGAAGGCTCAACTCCCCAGCGGGAACAGGACGGCCCAAGAAGCCAACGCCGGAAGCCGAAAGGAAACGGGAACCCGGGGCAGACGATCGGACTCTCCGCCGGTCGCCCCGCATAACCGTCCGGATACGGGTACTGCCCGGACCCGAAAGGGTGCTGATGTGGGCCGGGTGAGCCTGTGCGGAATCGCTGGATAAAGACGACGGAACCGAGGGGCAAGTTGGACACCATGCTGATAGCGGACGGGGCGGCTTCGGCCCTTCCGGCTGCGTCTGCGCCGGTGAACGGACCCGAGGGCGAAGACTTGGACTGGGCGTCGATTGACTGGCGGCGGGTCGAGGAGGACGTACGGCGTCTGCGGCAGAGGATCTTCACGGCATCGCAGGCAGGGGATCTGAAGAAGGTCCGCAATTTGCAGAAGCTGATGCTCCGGTCCCGTGCGAACACGCTCCTGAGCGTGCGACGGGTCACGGAGATCAACGCTGGACGCGCGACGGCGGGAGTCGACGGAAAAGTCGTGTTGCTTTCCCAGTCCAAGGCCGCATTGGCCAAATGGGTCCAGCATCGCGCCCGACCGTGGATTCCCAAGCCCGTCAAGCGGGTGTTCATCCCTAAACCGGGGACCACGAAGAAGCGCGGACTCGGGATTCCCGTGATTGTTGACCGGTGCCTGCAAGCTGTGGCATTGGGAGCATTGGAGCCCGAGTGGGAAGCACGGTTCGAGCCGAAGTCGTACGGCTTCCGCCCCGGACGAGGCTGTCACGACGCGATCGGGGCCATCTACTCCACGCTCAACGGGAAGAGCCCGCAGCGTGTGTGGGTGCTCGATGCAGACCTGACGGCGGCGTTCGACCGCATCGACCACGCCCGGCTCATGGCCGCTCTCGGCACCTTCCCCGCCCGGGGACTGGTCCGTCAGTGGCTGAAGGCCGGGGTCGTGGATCGCGGCCGGTTCGCCCCGACCGAGGAGGGAACTCCGCAAGGAGGGGTGATTAGCCCGTTGCTCTTCAACGTGGCCCTGCACGGAATGGAGGAAGCCGCAGGGGTCCGCTATTACACCACCGGCAGAGATGCCGGGAGTGCGCAGAGCGGCAGCCCCGTGCTGGTGCGGTACGCAGATGATTTTGTCGCGATGTGCACCAGCCGTGAACAGGCCGAGCAGGTCAAGGAACGGCTGGCTGCATGGCTGACGCCCAGGGGACTCGCCTTTCACGAGGACAAGACACGCATTGTCCACGCGGAGAGCGGATTCGACTTCCTGGGGTTCAACGTCCGCCGCTATCACGGCAAACTGCTGATCAAACCGAGCACGGCGGCTCAGAGACGGATACGGGAACGGCTCAGTACCGAAATGGTGGCCTTGCGAGGAGCTAATGCCGGTGCGGTACTCAAGAAGATCAACCCGATCGTGCGGGGTTGGTCGGCCTACTACCGGACGGTGGTGTCCAGCGAGATCTTCACGGCGCTGGACAATCACATGTGGAAGCTCGCTTACAAGTGGGCCAAGCACAGTCACCCGAACAAGCCGAAGCACTGGATATCCGACAAGTACTTCGGCCGGTTCAACAGGTCCAGGAACGACCGGTGGGTGTTCGGTGACCGCGACAGCGGCGCCTACCTGCTCAAGTTCTCCTGGACGAAGATAGTCCGGCACCAGTTGGTCAAGGGGAAGGCGTCCCCGGACGACCCAGCCCTGGAGTCATATTGGGCTCAGCGGCGACGCAAGGGAATTCCTCTGCCAGCCGACGCCATGACTGTGCGTCTCCTACAGGCACAGCACGGCCGTTGCTCGATCTGCGGAGGGCTCCTACTGCACGCCGACCGCCCGCCACAAAGCCCAGGAGAATGGGAAGCGTGGCGGGTTGTCATCCGGAAGGCGACCTCCAAGCAATACATTGCCTTCCCGGACGGGAACACGCCGGACGGTCAACGACTCCGTCTCCTCCACACCCATTGTCAGCGGCGGAATGGAGCCGCTGCGACAACGAGTCCAGTACTTTTGCCTGCCAGCGAGCCTCTGGGGCTTGCTTGAGCCGTGTGCGGTGAATAGCTGCTTGCACGGTTCTGAGGGGGCGGGGACGCAGCAATGCGTCCCCGCTACCCGACTGATCGTCGGCAAGGGCCAGGGGTCCGCGATCGGCACACTGGTCGACCGCGCCAGCCGCTACGTCCGGCTCATCCACCTGCCCGGCGGCTGGAAAGCTCCGCAGGTTCGCGATGCGCTCGTCGCCCAGACCGCCGACTGGCCCGTCTCCCTGCGGCGCACGCTCACCTGGGACCAAGGCCGCGAGCTCTACCACCACCAGGAGATAGATCACCCCAGCTACGAGACACCCCACTCAAGTTGACGGTGCCCCCAACGGAGTTGGGCCTGACCTGCGACGTCGGCTGGCCGGATAGCTGTCCAAGTGCTCGCGTTGTCGCCGATGTGTTCTCCCGTATGCGCGACCTGGTGTTGCCCCTGTATCGGCCAGTCTCGGCTACAGCCTTTGGGGGAGCTCACGTCGTCGCTACTTCGAGAAAAGGCGCGGTCGTGAGGCCAGCAGCGTCCGCCGGATTCCGGGCTTGGCGCACCGGAATCCGGTCTCCCCTGCCAGCGGAGCATTGCCGCGGCGGGGTGCCGGCAGTAAGAAATCCCCGTACCACGAGCTGACAGTCCAGCAGAAAGGGATCATCGTGCCTGAACGGCTGAAGCGTCTCCTCGTCCTCAGTACCACCTGCCTCGCACTCGCGGGCGGTGCCGCCGTCTCCACGGCAGGCACCGCTGCCGCTGCGCCTTCCTCCCCCACCGCTGTGGCGGCGGATGCCCAGGCGGACAGCCATCCGTGCTACTGGCAACAGGGCTACTGGTCGTGGGAGTGGTCGTACTACTACGGGCAGTGGATGTGGGTCTGGCACCCCGGGTATTGGGTCTGCTGAAGCCGGTAGATACCGGCTCAACGAAATGCCCGGGTTCCAGGCGAATCTCGCTGTGTCTGACGGCTCACACGGGCGTCGTCAACATAAGCGGGGCATCTCGGGTCTGGAATGACCTCCGAGTGTGCTGACCTTCCTTCCCCCGGGGATCCGGCGGTGGGGACCGGAGAGAGCTGGGAAGCGGCAATGGTGGCCGCCGCCTCGACGTCAGCGGCGGCCGCCGTAGTGCGGGGTCCTCGCGCAGCCCCTCCAACGCGAGGACCCCGCCTGTCGTTCTCGCGACGTTTGTTGTCTGCCAACAGGCCCGGCCGGATTGCCGCGAGACTGTGTGCAACCCCGCGGCGCCGACGCCGGAGGGCGCCCTGCGCGAGGACCCAAGCGAGGGGGCGCGCGGTCCTCGCGCTCACGGCCGCCGCCGCACCCAGCGGCAGCGGCCGGACCCAGCAAGCCTCCCACTCCAGCCGCTCCATGTCCTGCGCGACGGGCAAAACCCGGTGCGGATACGCCAGGTGTCCGCACCGCCCGTGTGACCGGACCGCAGCCGAGCCGAACAGCCCAAGCGGACCCGTCGGCGCATATCACACCGTGAAGGCCCAGGGTCCGCTCCGTCGGTAACCAGTCGTAGTACCAACGGAACAGCCAGTATCGATGAGAACGATCATGGCCGGCTAGCGCGTCGGGTACCCGACGCCTGCGGCCGCGCTGAGGAATACCTTGCCAACGGCGAGGACGGCGCGGCATGGGCCGCCGATGTTGACGACGCCGCGACGGTGGAACCCCGCCCACTACCCTGCTCATGGCGACGACGAAACGGCCCATCCGGCTCTGGTCAAGAGCCGTGGAGTCCCGGACGCAGGGGGCATGAGGTGCTCCGGCACCTGGCCGATGACGCATGGGTGTACTGGTCCTGGCGGGCGCCGCGGACAGGCTCCGAGCCCTGATGAATGCGCCCCCCGTGCGCCTGGCGGTGGTCAGGGGTGTGCGGGATGTTTGAGCGGGGGTTGGCCCGGGAGGTACCGCCCGGGCCAACTGGGGGAAGTCTGGCGTGCTCGCCCCGGCCCGGCACCGACAGGACAACCGGGCCGGGGGGCGTCGCCCGCCCGGGGCCGCCGCCTAGGTGGCGGCGCACGCTGATGCGATCGGCTTGGGGTGCGGCTCGTTCTGAGTGAGATCGCGGTCAGGCAGTAAGGGCGTATCTCGCCTGGTCATGGGCTGGGTAGAGCCGTTGATGTTCCTTGGCGAGATGATGTTTCCAGTAGGCGTCAAGATCACCGTTAGCGGCGGCGGCACGGAGTTTCAGGACGGCTTCGGCGCCGTCGAGACCCCAGCGGGCTCCGCTGATGTCGAGACGGTCGGCGACGAGATGGCGGGCCGCGCCTTCGATGATCCCGGTGGCGATGGGCCAGCCGGCCGCGAGGGCCTTCTCGTAGTGCAGGAAATCTGCGTTGCCGCGCAGGTAGCGGACGCAGGTATCGACACCGTGCCGCTGTCCGCCGGTCAACTTGGCCTGATCCGTGGAAGCACCAGGCCGCCGCCCACAACCTCTCCAGGACGTGGATGATGTCGATGACGATGTGCGCCTCGACGTGGTGGAGACGGGCTTCGGCCTGGACGAGGTCGAGTTGATGGCGGGCGCCGTCGACCAGGACCACCCAGGTGCGGCGATGTTCGGGGTCGCGGGCCTGCGCGTGCTCGAAGACCTGCGCCACAACGTGCTCGGCGTCGTGTTCCACCGAGCCGCACAGCCACTTGTCCCGGGCAACGGGGCCGGGCCGGCGGATGTGCCCGTCCGTGAAGCCGCCGGGCGGCGTGATCACATCGTGCGGCCGGCGGGGTGCCGGTTCGGCGTCGTAGACCGCGCCGAGCGTGGCCATGCGTTTTCTGCCGTTCTTCTCCCCGGCGGCCAGACGCGTGCGAAAGGCGTGCTGCCGCTTTTCGGCGGCCTGCCGGGTGGCCTCCCGCAGGGCCTCGGGCCTCATCACGATGCCCTTGCCGTCCGCGGACAGCACCAACACTGTTGCCGGAGCGCAGGGTTGAACGATTCTGGCGTTGTAGAAGGCGTCGACGTCACCGGCGGCCTCGACGAGCAGACCGGCGAGCCGACGCTTGCCGAGCACGCGGCCGCACCGCCGGATGATCGTCTCGTGGGCCGCGTCGTAGGACATCCGGGTGGCCGCCTGGACGGCGAGGCGGGCCAGACCGTGCGAGTGTCGGCCCCGCGGCAGTGACAGCACCGCATCCGCCGGGTGCACGTTCGACGCCTCCAGGCGCCTCCAGGCGAGGCGGGAGACGGTCACCGTGCCGAACACCGTGGCCAGCAGCCGGCCATGGCCCCTCTCCAGCCGCGGCCGCGGCAGACCGTCCGTACCGATCACGCGGGGCCGCAAGCTCGCCACAGCCTCCTGCTCGCGCCGCTCCCGCAGGTCCAGGTGATCCTGGAACAGCTGCCGCAGCAGGTCACGGCCCCTGTCTTCCAAGAGATCCTCCAGCTCATGATGGGCCAGATCGCCAGTCGTCGGCGATGCCAGCTCCGTCACGAGCATGCTGAATAAATTCGCCGCCGCCTCAAAGTCGTCAGCACTCGGCGGCGTGTCGTACCGTTCCACGGCGTTCTTCTTCCTACGGGCGTTTCGGTTGGCACCTACGAACGTAGGAAGAAGAACCCTCAGCCGCCAGAACCCTGGCCCAACGGCCCACTGTCCTCGGCGTGTTCGAGCAGCGCGAACAGGCCCGGACTGTCCTCGCTCAGCCAGCCCCGGCGCGCGAGCCGCTTCAGTTTCACCCGCACCGATTCCACCTTCGAGGGGCCCTCGCCCCGGCCGATCGCCACCGAGACCGCCTTCGACCGCATCGGCCGCCCCGCCGCGATGAGCACCTCCATGATGTCCCGGTACCCAGACGGCAGCAGCGATGCGTCCATCCCCGCCTCCCGCTCGGGCACCGTCACCACCCCGATCGGCGACTCCCCTCCCGCCCGCTGCGGCCCCGCCGCAGGCCGCGGCACCGGCTCCTCGGCCGCCGCGTCGTCGAGGACCTCCCGCACCACCGCCCGGGCGACCTCCACCTGCGCGAGCATCTCCTCGAACGCCTCCAGTTGCTCGCTCAGCTCCGCTACCTGCACCCGCAGTTCGCCCACCCGTTCCCCGATAGCCGACTCACGCCGTTCCAGCTCCTCCAGCAGGGACACCATCACCCCACCCCCTCACCCAGAAGGTAGAAGCGACCAGCACTCACCACCAGCCCACCCACACAAAACGCCAGCTCAGCCAGTCACTCGAAACGAGCCGGACCCATCGGCTTGCCGGGCAGCGGCCGTTATGCGGTCCGCCGGCCGGCTCGCATGCGAACCCCGGCGGCGATATGTGAACACCATCCGGTGACGGCTCGACGGCGCACCCGCAGGTCTCACACGGGTGTGGCTGACCGGCCCGCACACCGCCAAGCGGCCCACCTGCCACGGCTCCTGGCCCTTGCTCGGCGCCGAAAGAATCTTCTGGTTCCCGGTCTGTCCGACGTGACGCGGGGACCCTTCGGGTCGTTCCTTACACGGAAGGCCCAGCCAAGTCACCGCAGTCGCTGCTGCCCGACGGGCCTTCAGTTGCCGCATTGCCCGTCCCTGTGCAGTAGCGGCAGCCAGACCCGCGCCCGCCCCCCGGCCGGGCGCGGGTCTCGTACATGCTGAACCCCCCGCGAAACGGCGCCTGGCCCGAACACCCGCAGCAATCCTGATCCCGGCAGGGCTCATGCAAGGCCGGCGTGCTCTTGTCATGGAGCTGGCCGGTGGGGGCGGGACCGGAGGCACGAAGCCCCGTCTGGGTCTGGGGCATGGTGCCTGGCGGTGGACCACGATGGTGGCTGGCCAGGACTGGGCGACCGGCCGGACCGCGATCAGCTCCGGGCGGCCGGTCGGCAGGCCGCGCTCCCCGTGACAGCCGGCATGACCAGCGCCTCCACAAGATCACATCAACCTTGCAAGAGCCCTGCAGCCTGTCCCGACTTGAAATCACACCAACACTCAACAAAGGGCCCGTCAGTAAGCTGACGGGCCCTTATATGATCGAAGTTAGACGCACACTGAACCGCCCCGTGTCAGGTAGAGACTCGATTCCGTGAAAGGATTGAGTCATGGCACGACCCTCCCGTTACCCGCTTGAGCTGCGCCGTCGCGCGGTGCGCATGGTCGCCGAAGTGCGCGACAACTACCCGAACGAGACGGCCGCCTTGCAGGCGGTCGCGAACAAGCTCGGTATCGGCTCCCGCGAGACTCTGCGGAACTGGATGAAGCAGCAGGAGATCGACGCGGGGCAGCGTCCGGGGACGACGACGGAGGAGTCCACCCAGCTCAAGGCGCTGAAGAAGGAGAACGCCGAGCTGAAGCGGGCGAACGAGATCCTGAAGGCCGCGGCGAGTTTCTTCGCGGCCGAGCTCGACCGGCCACACACGCGCTCGTAGCGTTCATCGACGAGCACCGGGACCGCTTCGGCGGGGTCGAGCCGATCTGCAGGACGCTCACCGCACACGACTGCAAGATCGCCCCTTCCACGTACTACGCCCACAACAAGCGCCTCCAGACGCCCTCCGCCCGTTCGGTGCGTGACGAGGCACTCAAGGAGAGGATCCAGGACGTCTATACGTCCAACTACCGTGTCTACGGAGCCCGGAAGATCTGGCGAGAGCTGAACCGGCAGGGACATGCGGTGGCCCGCTGTACTGTCGAGCGCCTGATGCGCGAGCTCGGTATCCAGGGCGCGGTGCGCGGCAAACGCGTCATCACCACGATCCCCGGCGGACAGGTCCAGCGGGCCCCCGATCTGGTCGACCGCGACTTCGTCGCCGCGGCTCCGAACCGGTGCTGGGTGGCGGACTTCGCCCATGTGAAGACCTGGTCTGCGACCGTCTATGTCGCGTTCGTCGTGGACACCTTCTCCCGCCGGATCGTCGGCTGGTCCGCGGCCACCGTGAAGGAGACCGTCTTTGTCCTGGACGCCCTGGAGATGGCCATCTGGCAACGCGATCGCGACCAACAGTCCATTCAGCCCGGAGAGTTGATCCATCACTCCGACGCCGGGTCGCAATACACATCGTTCAAGCTCGCCGAGCACCTGGACGCCGCCGGCATCGCGGCGAGCATCGGATCCGTCGGTGACGCGTACGACAACGCCCTGATGGAGTCCACGATCGGCCTGTTCAAGACCGAGTTGATCAAGCCCCAGCGGCCCTGGAAGACGCTCTCCCAGGTCGAGTTGGCCACCGCCGAGTGGGCCGACTGGTACAACCACCGAAGACTCCACGGTGAGATAGGCCACGTCCCGCCCGTCGAATACGAAGCCAACTACTACACGGAACTCACGAAACCCCAGGTCACAACCACAGTCTGAGATCTCTATGGAACCCGGGGCGGTTCACACCTTCTTGGTGCAGGTCTTGATGTTGGCAGCCGAGCACGGTCCCGGCGTAGTTATGTGATGTCCGGTTCCGTGCCGGTTGGTCAGATGCCGTAGACGTTGAAGGCGTCCGTGTGGCGGAGGAGGTCGCGGCGGGCGTGGGCGATGTTGGCGCGTCCGGCGAGGCGGATGGTGCTGATCGCCAGGTTACGGAAGCTGGCCAGGGCTCGGGGGGCTGTACCGGTCCTGACCTGTGAGTTGTCTTCTCGGAAGGTGACGTCTCGCACCCAGTGGATCTTGTTCTCCACGGTCCAGTGGAGCCTCTCGTAATGGTTGAGGTGAGCGGGGCCGGCGAGGTCGGGCGGCAGGCTGGTGACGCCGAAGACGATCTCCTTGCTGGTCCATTCGCCGTCGAGGTTGCCGGTGTCGCGGCGGAGGCGGAAGACCTGGGATGCGCCGGGGAACAGGGCGTCGTCGGCGGGTGCGGTGCGCAGGGCGCGGCGTTCGGTGCGGCCGTGCGCGCGGTCGTCGTCGGTCGCGGTGGTCTCGGCGAAGTCGGCGTCCGTGCGGGTCAGCAGCATCTGGGCGGCGGCGTGCGCGAGGGGCTGGTTGCCCTTGAGGATCAGGACGTAGTGGCCGTTGAGAGAGCCGGTGATCAGGCGGGCGGTCTTCGTGGTGGTGTGCAGCGCGTCCAGGGTGAACACCCAACCGGGCAGGTCGAGTTGAGTGAGCAGGGTGCGGGCGGCCTCGCCCTCGCCGCGCTTGTCGGGTACCTGGGTCTGGCCCAGGACCGCGCCGCTGGCGTGGTCGACCGCGCCGACGAGGAAGACCCGCCCGCTCTCGGTGCGGGCGCCGGCCAGGGCCTTGCCGTCCAGGGCGGCGGCGGACAGCAGCCCGTCCGGTACCGGGTGCTCGGCCGAGCGCTGGGCGGCGCGGCGCTGTTCGCGCTCCACCGGTCCCGGTGTGGCGGGGATCTCGGGCGCGGGGACGGTGCCACGCGCGAGGTCTGTGGTGTATTCGCAGGTCACGGTGTCCAGGGCGTCGGTGTCCAGATTGGTGAGCACTCGCCGGAAGGTCCGCTCGCTCGGCACGAGGTAGCGGCCGGTCAGCGGGTCGTACCGGGCGCCGATACGGGCCAGCTTCGCCTGCGGGGCACGGGCCGCCCACTGCCAGATCGCCGCGATCGAGTCGCCGCCGATCACCAGCGTCGCGCACGCGGTCAGCGCCAGTATCACCACCAGCGCGTGCCGTCGGCCACGCTTCGCGCGCCGGTCCGGGACTCGCTGCAGCCTGCTGACCAGCGCGGACTCCGCCGTCGCCGGGTCGGAGGCGAGCTCGTCCTCCCACAGTGCCAGGTCCGTGAGCTGGCCAATGGCAGGGGGGATCAGCGAAGATACGGGCACGAGCGCGACTCCTGTGACGATCTTTTGGCGTAGAGACCTGAAAGATCATCAGAAGTCGCGCTCGTTTGCCATCTCACCCCAAACGGGCAACCAAACCGGGCATATCACGCCAAGACGGAACACGCCGGGGCCGTGCTCCGTGGAGCACGGCAGTTCGAAGTACTTGAACAACCGCGCCGAGAACAGCCACCAGCCAACGAGGCAGCGCGAGAAAGCCATGAAGAACTTCCGCTCGACGGGGGCGGCCCAGAGATTCCTCGCCACGTTCTCCCGGATCTCACCGCTCTTCCGCCACCTTAGTGGGACCACTGTCCGGAAACTTCGGGGCGCCTCAGTCACGTAGTCGGCGCGCGATGCGGTAGCCGGGGTGGTTCCCGTCGTGCCAGGGCCGTTCCTCGTTGACGGATACGCCGATGGCGACGCGTCTGTCGTACTCGGCCCGCAGCCGCGTGAGCAGGTCTGGATCGAGGGCGTTCCTCCCTTCGGCCAGGGCTTCTTGGACCGCGGTGTTGGCTGCCCGCAGCACTTCGATGATCTTCTTGGCCCAGGCCTGCTCCAGACGCTCCTGAAGGGACAGGACGCCCTTGAGGTGGCGGATGAGGTGAGCGCAGCACTGTTGGACGCCGGCGAGGAGGGGGTCGTAGGAGTGCCAGCCGGCGTAGTCGTCGCGTACGAGCACGCCGGTGAAGCCCTGCAGGGGGGGGCAGAGCCGTAAGCCCGGCGCTGGAGCGGGCGTCGATGACGCCGTACCAGGTCAGGCGTGTGTCAGGGGTGCGAAGGACCGCGGCGTGCGGGGAGCCGGGCAGTTCGGCGCCCTTCTCGTCCTTGCTCTTGTGCAGCAGGTTGACCGGCGACTCGTCGCCGCACAGCACGTCCTCGGCGCGCAGCGCCTGGGCCATGGCCTGCTCGAACCCGGCCTCCTGCAGGCGGCGGGCAGCACGCGCGAGGGCAGTGGCGGCGAAGCCCGTCGAGACCGGCACGCCGAGCAGGGCCTCGATCAGCGAGGCGGCCCGCTCGACGGGTACGTTGCCCTCGGCCTGCAGCAGCACGGCGTACGCCTTCAGGTTCGGGCCGTAGACCACCGCGCCCGCCTGCACGCCGTCCGGGCTTGCGGTCGTGACACACCCGCAGGAGCACTTCAGGCGGGACAACTCGAAGTGGACGCGCTCCAGGGCCGCCGGGAGGGTGTCCCAGACCTGGGCCCAGCCGTCTTCAAGGCGGCGGGCGCCCACCAGGGACTCTCCGCAACCGCGGCACGATGCGGGGTCGGGGACACGATCAATGCGATTCGGCTCAGCCGCACGCTGCAGGCCGGAACCCTTGCGGCCGACCTGGCCACCGGGCTTGCGGTCCTTGGAACGCTCACGCGAGGACAGCTCGGCCTTGCGCCGTGCCTTGGCCGCGATCGAATCCTTGGAGGAAGGCTGGCCGGAGTTGGTGGAGTCACGCCCCAACTGCCGCCGCAGCTCGGCGACTCCAGCGTCAGCGCGGCGACTTGCGTCTGCAGCACCCCGATCAGCTCAGCCTGCGAGGCGGCCAGCTCGGCGAGCTCCTCGTACGTAGGCTTCGCGGACACGAACGGCAACCTATCGGATCATCATGAACCTCACGAATTCATGGCGCCCGGTGTCGCAGTGACAGTCGGTCACATCATGAAGGAAGGGTGCTTCCGACCTGCGATGATTCAGCTTCTCTAGGACTGGATCACGTGCAGGGGAGGCACCCTTCCGGTGTCGAAGCGTACAGAGTGGGCCGATGATCTGTCGCTGTCCGCAAGCGGGAAGAAGCTGGTGGGCAAGGCGGGCATCGTGCCGGTGCGGCGTCTGGCGGACAAGGTCGGGCTGACCGACGCGCTCGGGGCTGCCCTGGTGCGGCGGGGCTTCCGTCCCGTCCATGATCGGGGAACGGTCCTGGTCTCGGCGGCCTGCGCGGTCCTGCTGGGCGCGCGGTCGATGGCCGGGATCGATGTGATGCGCCAGACCTCGCTGGTCCTGGGCAGCCCGGCCTCGGCGTCCACGCTGTGGCGGACCCTGGAGGCGATCGGACCGGTCCAGCTGACGAAGATCGCCTCCGCACGGGCCCGGACCCGTATCCACGTCCACCAGCAGCTCGACCTGCGCCCGGGCGGCTTTCCCTGGATCAAGGTCAACGGGCGGGAGCTGACCGGTGTCACGGTGCTGGACCTGGACGCCTCAGTCGTCCCGGCGCATTCCGGCAAGGAGGGAGCCGAGCCCAACTTCAAGGGATATGGCCACCACCCGCTGTTGATGTTCTGCGACAACACCGAAGAACTCCTGGTCAACCGGCTGCGGCCGGGATCGGCGGGATCCAACACCGCCGATGACCACATCTCGGTGAGTATCGAGGGCCTGCGTCAGCTGCCCACCCGCCGTCGGCGCCGGGTCCTGTTCCGCACCGACGGCGCCGGAGCCACGATGGAGTTCCTCACCTGGATCACCTCCGGCGGCGGCAACGCGGCCAACCGCTGGGAGTACTCCGTCGGCCACACCCGCGACGACGACTTCTGGAAGGCCCTGGCCAAGGTCCCGGCCACCGCGTGGACGCCGGCCCTGGACCACAAGGGCCAGCCGCGCAAGGACGCCGACCTCGTCGAGATCACCGACATGCTCGACCTGACCGGCTGGCCGGAAGGGATGCGGGTGATCGTTCGCCGCGAACCCATCCACCCCAAGTACGAGCGCGAGCTCAAGCCGTACGAGAAGAAGACCGACTACCGCTACCAGGCCATCGCCACCAACACCACCGGCGGGCAACTGCAGTTCCTCGACGCCCGAGCCCGCTCCCACACCCACGTCGAGGCCGGCATCCGACGCGGCAAGGCCCTCTCCCTCAACCTGATGCCCTCCCGCTACTTCAAGGTCAACCAAGCCTGGTGCACCCTCCTCGCCCTGGCCACCGACCTCGCCCGCTGGTTCCAACTCCTGGCCACCGAAGGCAAACTCGCCCGGGCCGAGCCCGCCACTCTGCGCACCCGACTCCTGGACGTCCCCGCGAAACTCGCCGACCACGCCCGAAGACGCGAGCTGAAATTCGACCCCGCCTGGCCCGCATCCACCGACATCGTCGACGCCTGGGGCGCCGTCCAGGCCCTGCCCGCCCCCGGCTGACTGCCACCCCACCGACCCCGATTCCGGAAGGAGGAGACCCGCCCCGTCCTCGGCCCGTGGAAACCGACGACCACCCGTGACGACACACGGGCCGGAACGTCACCACCACCCGAAGGACGAACCAGGACGAAACCTCAACCTCGACCGATCACCTCAAGCCGGCGCGCGCACGTGAATGATCGAGGCCGGTGCCCCACGACTCCGGGGAACAGCAGCGGCACCCTGTGCGGCGCCCGCAGAACACCCGCCGCGTGGCGTTGCCGAGCGGCGAGTGCCGTCGCATTCACCCAGGTTTGCAAGCGAAGGTTAGTCACTGCCAGATGCGGGCCGCACACCCCTTGTACCTGGAGGTCTTTCATGACGTAGGACACGATCAACAAGGTCCTGGAGGCTTATTCACGGGGTCACCAGCCGTTCTTATAGAAGGCGAGGGCGGTGACGGTCTTGGCGACGAGGGGGAACCGGGTGAGAGGGCCGCGATAGCGAGTGGCGAGGACCTTCCAGTCCTTCAGATGTGCGATCGCTCGTTCGACGGCGGCGCGGAGCTTGCCGATGCTCTGGTTGAACACTTTGTCTTTGACGGGGCGTTCCTGACCGGGTGGCTTGCGGCGGGCGGTGAGCATGCCGGAGCCGACATAGCCCAGATCCCCCATGCTCTCCCGGTCGGCGAAGGCTTTGGGAAAGTGGGACTGGCACCAGGCGTACATGTCGTGCCGACTGCCGGGTACCGGCGCGGAGACGGCGAGCAGGTCCCCGCTGAGAGTGGCGGCGACCTGCAGGTTGAAGCCTGTGTCACGATGCTTGCCGGAGAACATCGTGGTGCCCTCGCTCGCCCAGTCCCACGTGGTGACCAGGGTCCCGTCGACCAGGACGATCCTGCCGTGTGAGGCGTCGGCGGGGTCGGGCACATGCTCGGCCAGGGCCGTCTCCACCACCGGGAGCAGCGTGGTCCACCGGCGCGAGACGGTGGCCTGGGAGATGTGGAACAGTTCCGCCGCCGCTTGCTGGACGGGGTTCTGCCGCAGCAGGAACAACACCAGGACCACGGACTTGTACAGGCCCAGCGCCCACATCGGTCCCGGCACCACGGGCGGATCGGGGTCCTCCACCAGCATCGTGTGGACCCGGACCACCAAGGCCTCCAGTTGATCCGCTTCCAGCCCTGTCGTAACGTTCCAGCTCAACGGCCCTGCCCCGGTGGAAAACTGACGTCGTCGCAAACGCCAGGCTACCGAGCAGGGCCGTCTTGCTGATCAAGAAACCAAGCCCGTGAATAACCCTCCTGGACGAAGTCATACAGCGTCCCCGGCGCCGTGCTGCCTATCAGTGGCTGGGTGAGCAGGAACCGCGATATGCGTAAAGCCTCGCCCCACCCGCCCTTTCCACCCCGCCAGGGCCGACCCGCTCACCTCGATACCTGCGCCACCGGCTTCGCCCATCGGCGCCGCCGCGCCGGGGTCCACCTGATCATCCCGCCGGCTGAGAGCAGGAAGGTTCATTTTTCGGCAACTTGCTGCATTAGATCAGCAGAGAAGACGATGTTGCAGTAATGATTCCCTTTCCTCTCATGTACGGTCTCCTTATCCCCTTTGTTCGTCTCGTGATGGGCGCTCTTCTTGGTCCATGCGCATCCTGGAGTGATAAGGAGTAATGCAGGTCGCTTCGATTTCAAATCCAGTGAGGTGGCGGAGATCGACTTTACGTCTCGCTGCTCGACTTCCGTGATGATGAAGGTGGCCGTCTCGCCGTCCGATCGCTTGATGTGGATTTTGTCCGCGACCTTCAGGAGGGATCCGTTCGGAACAAGTGCCGGGCCGCTGGGTGTCCTAAAGCGAGCAACGAGCACCGAAACGCCATTTTCGCCCGGAGTGACACTGTGGGAGTACCACCCCGGCCTTTTTGCCTGATCAACGGATGGCATCTGGAGATTTCCGTGTTTGTCAACTCCTAGTTTCAGCATGGAGCTTGCATCGACCTTCACAGCCGGGATCTTCAGCCCCACCGGGATCGACCTGTCCATAGGTGACCCGGCTTTGTGGTCTAAGCTGCTGTGATTCTCGGATAGATCGTCAGAGTCGGCACTGCATGCTGCAAGGCCTGCGCCAAGGGGGGCCAGCAGCGCGATAGCCAGCATGAGGCTGCGGAAAGTATGACGAGCGGAAGAATTTGTGTGCATTGAGACTCTCCGAGCGGACTGAATACGTCAGAACGTCGGCACAAGATACTCGAGCCACCTTCGCGTCGCCTTGAATCAGTGCATCTGAGAGCGGAAGGTCATCAAAGTCGGATGATCGCGCCTTGCGGGCAATCGTTGTTACTGATGTGGTGCAGACCTCCGATGCCGTTGATCGTCAGGAGTGAATGTGGCGATGGGATGGGGCTTTGCCAGCGGTAGGTCGTCGGCGGGGTTCTCAGTGGGGTGTGCCGGCGGATGTGGTGGTCGGTCGTTGATCGCTCTCGTGTGGGGTGTTTTCTCTGGTCAGTGGACTTCTGAGCGGTTCGCTAGGCGGGTCGCCGGCAGGATGTTGATGGCGGGGTGATCTCCAACGCCGCGGCTGCAGCGGTGAGTTGGTCCTAGTGGTGGAAGCCGAGGTGTTGGAACAGCGTTCTGCCGGAGGTGGTGATGGTCGGTCGGCTAGGGCCAGGCCTCGCGGCGGTCAACAGGGTCAGGCCCAGCCGGATGTGGGTGGCAGGAGCGGTTACTGGTGGGGCGGTAGGGCGGTGGGGAGTGCCGGGGTGGTCGCGTGGCGATGCGAGTTCTGCCGGCCGCGGGTGGCGAGTTGCTCACTCTGGTGAGTGTGCTGAACAGCTGGGCGCGAGCAGACCTGCGTGGAAGGGGTGGCCGATCCTGTATGTGCCGGATGAGGTACTGCTCGTCGCTGTGGCTGTGGCTGTGGGTACGGGCGTCGGTGTGCCGCTCTGTGCCCAGGGCGTACTCCAAGGGCGGGTTCGGCGGGGGATGCCGGTAGTGCTGTCGTGAAGTGGGTGTCACCGTCCGCCTGCAGGCATGACACCAGCAGCTGCGACGGGCGGCCGTGTCGATACGCGGGGCCTTTCGAGCCACCGCTCAACGTTCGTCGGAGTCGGCCGCGGCCGTGGGAGGGCACTACGCGGTGGAGCGGAACCGCTCTGCCCTTGCCGGGGCAGCCCGGTGATGGCGGACCGCAGCACACCGCTGGAAGTGGGCCGAGGAGTCCTGAGCGCTTCAGACCGCATCATGACGAGGCACGGGCCTGGGGCGGGATCTGTTCGCCGAGGCGCGCAGAGCAGCCGGCCTCTCGCGATCGCCGGGCGGGAGTGACCGCCGCCGCGGGTGCAGGTCTGCGCAACGACGTCGAGCCTGCCCATCGGCCGCGTAGCTCATCCTGACCCTGTGCTCCTCGTAAGGATGCCGCCGCGTCCCTCATTCTTAACCTGTAAGACAATTCTCCCCGGCGTACACCTCCGCACGCGGCATCTCACGGAGTGCCTGCCAGCCGGTCCAGGGTTGACGCAGGTCAAAGACCACTTTTGCGCTTGGTTGGATCGCTGACTTCCTCTGCTGCCCTTGTCCTGCGCCGACCGAAGGACGAGCGGCCAGGGGTTTCCCGCTCTCGCGAGGCATGGCAATGACCGGCAGACGGTGAACCGCCACGCCCTCCCCCCCATTCGTCCATCTGCTGTCCGGTGTGACGTTGGCCCCGTGTTCTCACTCTCGAAGATCGGGTGTGATGGGGGCTGGTCATTCGGGCGAGGCGCGGTTGTCCGGCTGGCGGGTGCTTTGTGAGGGGCGTGAGTAGTGGCTGTCTTCGACTGCGTGCTCTGCTGAGGCCATGCGGAACGTGAGAGGCCACAGACGGGGTGTGCGTAGCCGCCAGGGGTATGCGCTGTTGGGCGCTGTGCTGCTTGCGGTGGGCGTGCTCGGTGCTGCTTCCTGGCAGGCGGGAGCCTCGCGGACGGGCGGCGCGGGTATGCCGAGCGCGTGGATCGGTTTCAAGGACGGCCGGCTCGTTTACCGTGCGGATGCGTATGGAAACCGCATTCCGGACTTCTCCTCCGTTGGCTATCACCGCGGGGATCGGGCCGTCCCCCGCTTGCCTGTCGCTGTCACGGTGGGCCCGGCGGGGTCCGGTGACGACACGGCACGCATTCAGACCGCTGTGCAGCGCGCCGCGGCTGGTGGCGGGGGTGCGGTGCTGCTGAAGCCGGGGACCTACCGGATTGGCGGTACTGTGCGCCTGAACCGGTCGGGCGTCGTCCTGCGCGGGTCAGGGGCGGGAACGGTCCTCACCGGCACCGGAAAGCCCCATACCCTGGTCACGATCGGCGGCCGCGGGAAGATCACCCGAGACGGTGTGGCCCACCGCATCACGGACCGCTATGTGCCCGTGGGCTCCGCCACGGTGCATGTGGACGGCGCCGCACGGTATTTCGCGCCCGGGGACCGCATCGTCGTCCAACGCCCCATCGGGAACAAATGGATCCACGAGATCGGGATGGACCGTATTCCGCCACGCCGGGACGGCGGGCCCGTCGTCCAGTGGCGAGCTGGCCCCGGTCACCAATTTCAGCGCACTGTCCGACGCGTCAGCGGCAATACCATCAGCCTGGATGTCCGGCTTCCTCAGGCACTCGAGAGGAAGTACACCAACGCCACGGTGTGGAAATACCAGTTCCCGGGCCGGATCAGTGAAGCCGGCCTGGAAGACCTCACCGCCAACGGGCAAGCATTCGAGTCCGACCCGTCATGGCAGAGGGAGGGCTACTTCGACTCGAGGCTGGTCAGCGTGGACAACGCTGAGAACTCGTGGGTGCGCTCGGTCACGGCGACTCGCTTCGGCCAGGCATTCTCCTTCGGCCCTGGCGCGCTGCACAGCAGCATCCTCAACACCCAGTCCCTGGACGTGTCGGTTCCGTCCAAGGTCCAGGGCACACCAGCCGCATACTCCATCTCCGGCCAGCAGACACTGATCCGGAACTGCAGAGTAAAGGGCACCAACGTACAGCCCTGGGCCACCATGTCCCGCGTCCCGGGACCCAATGTGATCACCAACTGCACCGCCGTCAACACCGGATCAGGCCTGCTTCTCGCGGGACCGCACCAACGCTGGGCGACGGGCACGCTCTATGACCGAGTCCGCATGAACGCCACCGGCACCCTCGCCGTCGAAGACCGCCGGTCGATGGGCACCGGACAGGGGTGGGCCGGCGCCAACAATGTGCTGTGGAACTGCTCGGTGGGCACCTACGACGTGGAGAAGCCACCGACCGCCTACAACTGGGCGATCGGCTGCACAGGAGCACAAGCACCACCACCCCCCGACCGCAATCCGGGCCAGTTCCAGTCACCCGGCAGACACGTCCACCCCGCCAGCCTCTACGAACAGCAGCTCCACGAACGCCACAACCGCGCCCGGCCGGCGCACCCACCGGCTCCCCGCTCCTGAAGACCGCGCCCCGGCGCCTTGGCCGACACAGCCGCTGACGACTCGACACTCTCCTGCTCGGCCACGTTCTCACTGGTCATCGATGCACCTTCCATGATCGGGAGTTACTGGCCCTAACAAAGCCTCTGGACATGCCGGTGGGTGATCAGGCAGACGGCGAGTCCGAGGAAGGCCTCGTGGATGTCGTCTCGTCGTTCCCACCGGATCCGCAGGCGGCGTCAGCCATGCAGCCAGGAGATTGTCCGCTCGACAACCCAGCGGAAAGTGCCCAGGCCAGTGCCGTGCGGCTGTCCTCGCTCGGCGATCGCGGGCCGGATGCCGCGTTGCCGCAGGAGCCGCCGGTACTTGTCGTGGTCGTAGCCGCGGTCGGCGAAGAGCATGTCGGGCCGCTTGCGCGGTCGGCCGACGGCTCCCGCCACTGCCGGAATCTTGTCCAACAAGGGCAGGAGTTGAGTGACGTCGTTGCGGTTGCCGCCTGTCAGTGACACCGCGAGCGGGATGCCCTGCCCGTCGGTGAGGACGTGGTATTTGCTGCCCGGGCGTGCGCGGTCGACCGGGCTGAGTCCGCTTTTGGGCCCCTGCGCGCGGCCCGGACGTGGGAAGAGTCGATCACCGTCCGCGACCAGCCCAGCTGGTTCTTCGACCGCGGCTTGTTCAGCAGCAGCTGGTGCAGCTGGTCCCAGACGCCGGCCTCGTCCACGCAGCCAGGCGGCGCCAGCAGGTCATGCCCGAGCCGAAGCCCAGCTCCTGGGGCAGGTACTCCCACTGGATGCCGGTATGCAGCACGAACAGGATGCCGCACAAAGCCTGCCGGTCCGGCACGCGTGGCCGTCCCTCCACCAGTTTTGGCGCTGGCTCGGGTAGCAACCGCTCGATCAGCGACCACAGTTCGTCCGACACGATCCACGGCCGTGACTGACGCTTCCCCATGCCCTCATCAACGAGCGATCAAGCCGACAGTCACATGATCAACCCGCTTTTGTTAGGGCCAGTTACACCGAACGATTTACAGTCCCTGTTGGGGGCATGGATGAGTGGGCCGTGCGAACAGAGGACGGCGCCACCCTTGAGGGCGATTTTCCGTCGGTATGGTCCAGGCGCGGGGGACGGCTGAGAGCTGCTCAATCTCTCAAGCGGTGGGTGGCGCGTGGTGGAGGCGACGGATGCGTTGTTTCGCGCCATGCCTCGAAAAACGCTGATCGTGGCGGAAGCCGTCCAGGATGACCCGCACTATTCGACCGGACGCGTGGGTGAGCTGGCGACAGTGGATTTGCAGCTGACCTCTGGTCAGCCGGAGAAACTGGTCAAAGGGGCGCTCGACAGCGGCAATGGACACTCGGTAGAAATCTGGAGAGTCCCCGACGAGACTGGTCTTCTCAGCATGGCGTGCCCCAACTCGCCTCGGTGCCAGGTGAGTTACACCTGGACAAAGTTGAGCCGGGCGGATCAGAGAGGACGAGGGGGGAGCCAGTGCCGTGCTGGGCGCCTGCCGTCGCGTTGCGCACGTCTCGACGCTGTCGCCCGGGAACGGGCACCTCGCCGTGTACGCCGCTGAGAGCGCCCGCACCGGCCTTCTCCTGGGCCCAGTCTCCGGGCAGGAAGAACCGGGGAAGTGAGAGGACTGACTCAGGTGACAACGCTGCGCACCCTGGAGGACGGTGTCATCGGCCTGCGGTGCGACACCGCGGGATGTACGAGGGGTATCGTGGTACCTCACGCTTCCAGCGCCTTGACCGCCCGCCAGTTCGCCATGCGGTGCGGTTGGTCGACCCCGGCGGTGACCGCGTCGGCCATGGGCAATCCACGTGCCTCCGATTACTGCCGGCCCTGCACCAAGGAACGGGCGCGACGTGCCGCGACCTGTCCCCGCTGTGTGGGAGGCAAACTGTTCGACTTGCTCGGACATACCCGTGCGGGCCACCTGGCCGCCCGTGCCCTGTACCAATACGACGCATCTCTTACCGGGGAGGAGGTCGCCCGCTTCTCCAGGGAAGAACTGCTGGCCGTACCGGCCGTCGGTAACCAGATCGCCGATTGTGTCGCGACTGCCGTCGCCGAGGCCTACGGCATCGTGCACAGCTAGGGTCCGTCTTCAAACGGATCTTGCCCAGAGCAGGAACGACGCGAGTGTGACCGCCGCTTCGTAGGAGGTGGCGGTCTTTTCGTATCTGGTGGCGATGCCGCGGAAGCATTTGAGCTGGCTGAAGCAGCGCTCGATGATGTTGCGTCGGCGGTAGGTCTCCCGGTCGAATCCTGGTGGGCCTGCCGCCGCGGCGGCCTCGGCCCAGTCGGTGGCGTCGCTGGTCGATCTTCTCCGGGATGATGTGCGCGATTCCGCGCTTGCGCAGGTAGGCGCGGAAGCCGCGAGCGCTGTAGGCCTTGTCCGCGATGACCTGATCAGGCTTGCAGCGTGGCCGGCCGAGGCCGGTGCGAGGGACGCGGATCCGTTCCAGAAGAGGGCCTGCGCAGACGCTGTCGTGGCGTTGGCCTGGCGTCAGGAGGATCGCAAGCGGGCGGCCCTTGCCGTCGCAGGCGAGGTGAATCTTGGTGGTCAGGCCTCCTCGGGATCGGCCGAGGGCGTGATCGTCCGGTTCGTCCTGCCGCTGCTGCCCCCTTTTCGGCCGGTAGCGGCAGCGTGCTGGTGGGCGCGGACGATGGTGGAGTCGATCTGCACCAGCCAGTCGATGTCGCCGGCCGCGTCAGCCCGGGCCTGGATCTGCTGCAGGGCCCGGGTGAACACGCCGTCCAGGGCGTAGCGGCGGAAGCGGGTGTACACCGTCTGCCACGGACCGTAGCGTTCCGGCAGGTCACGTCAGGAGATCCCGGTCCGGATCTTGTGGACCATCCCGTTGATGACCTGCCGGTCTTCCACGCGAGGCCGGCCCGTGGCGGCCCGCGGTATCAGCGGAGCGAGTAACTCCCACTCCTGATCGGTGAGTTCATGACGACGTACCGCCCCACCATGATCCACCATCTGATGATCTTTGAAGACGGACCCTAGCGGTGGTTTGTTAGCTCGGGCAGTAGAGGTCAAGAGGTCTGCCGGAGCCGACGGTGTTGATCAGCTCCTGGAGTGCTGCGGGCGGGGGTTTGGGTGACCATGCCCGCCAGTAGCGTTGCAGCGTGGCCCAGGGCGTCAGCCAGCCACGGACGGCCCGTAGTGCCTGGGGCCAGCAGGCCGGTCGGTGCTGCTGGGACGCGGGTTCTCCCCCTCTCTGCCGGTCCTGACAGTGCGTCGGGAGCGGATGGCGGGCCGGCCAGGGCGGGCGGAGGTGGGTCGGGGGTGAACCAGGTGTTCCAGCAGAAGCTGAACGCACAGTTCACGAGGGTCTGGTGGCGGCGGATGGCGGTGTCGGAGCGGACCTGGAAGTCGGCCCAGCCGAGTTCGTCCTTGACCTGTTTGTAGCTCTGTTCGACCCAGTGCCGCAGCCCGTAGATCCGCACGACTTCGGTGAGGTCAGCGGCCGGGTGCCGGCTGTGCTGCTCGCGGGGTGAGCCGGGGCGGGGCAGGTTGGTGGCCAAGTACCAGGTGGCGTTCTCGGGCAGGGTGGCCGGGTCGGTGGTGGCCACGACCAGCCGGATCGCGCCGTTGGGCCCCCCCAGCCCAGCTGGGCGTCGGCGGCCCACCAGGTGGTGGTGCGGCCGTCGCGGAAAGCGCGGGTGACCGGCTGCCAGTCACCGGGCTGCTCGGGACCCCGCCAGGCCAGCTCGCGGGCGGCATCGACGGGCCGGAAGGCATCTTTGTACTGCCAGCTGCCGTGGCCTCGTTTGAGGGCCATCACGAATGGCAAGTGGGCGTCGGACAGTTCACGGCGGAAGCTGTCGTGGTCGCCGTAGGCACAGTCGGCTGCTACCGCCCGGAAGGACACCCCTGCTTCTGCGGCCTGACGGGCCAGGAGGGCCCCGATCTGCAGCTTCGTACGGAATGCGGGATCACTCTTGCGGCGCGGGAAGTGGTGGGCGGGGGTGTAGGGGACGGCGTGCAGCGGGTAGTAGACCCGCTCGTCCGCCCAGCACGTGGTCACGGTGACCACACCGCGGTCGATCTTCCCGACCGAGCCCAGGTACTGCTTGCCCACGTGCGCGGTCGCATGACCGTCCTTGCGGTCACCGGAGTCGTCGACGACCAGTACCCCGCCCGGGTGCGGGGCAGTGGCCGCATCGGCCAGCAACAGCTCCAGGCGGCGGGCGTTGACCGCTTCCCGGTCCCAGGTCGACTCGGACAGGAAGAACTGCAGCCGCTGGGCTGCCGCGTGCTGGGCACCGACCACGGGTTCCGTACCGGCCAGGCAGGTGAGTGTCTTGTTCCGGTCCCGCGGCAGCAGCAGCCCGGCCAGGTACTCGCGAAACCCCCGGCGCTGAGCCAGCGTGGAGAAGAGGTCATCGAACCGGGCAGCGTACGCTTCCAACGGACCTGGAGCGGGCGTACACGGCAGCCTCTTCGTCATCTCGGGCTCCCCCAGACCGTAGTTACCGCCTTCACCTTCACGGCCTACTCCCGGACGAACCCGCCGTCAACAAACCACCGCTAGTGGTGTGTCGCTGCTTAGTTCTGGTGTGTCTGGTTGGGAGGTTGGTGCCTCAGATTCCTTCCCCTTTGCCAGACAGGGCTGTTGTCATGGGTTCGCAGAAGAAGTGGCCGGTCAGGTTGACTGCGCGGGACCGCGAGGAGTTGGTCCGGGTGACCACGACGGGTGTTCGTGGAGCCTCGATGATCATGCGTGCGCGAGTGTTGCTCGCACTGGACACCTCGGTGGGTGAGGTGGATTCCAAGGAGATGATCGCGACCCGGCTTGGCGTCTCTGGTGAGACGTTGCGGCTGGTCGCCAAGCGCTTCACCGAGACCGGCGGCGATGTTCACGCCACAATCGCACGGAAGAGGCGCGACCTGCCGCCGGTGCCCTCGCCGGTGACCGGTGAGGTCGAAGCCCGGCTGATCGCGATGGCGTGCTCCCAGCCGCCCCAGGGCTATGCACGGTGGTCACTGCGGCTGCTGGAGAAGCACGTCGCGCTGGTCGAGGACATCCCTGATCTGGACCACTCCACCATCGGGAGGATCTTAAAAAAACGGAACTGCGTCCTCACCTGAAGAAGTGCTGGACCATCCCACCACGAGCGAACGCGCAGTTCGCGGCCCGGATGGAAGACGTGCTGGCCGTCTATGCCCGGCCCTATGACCCGGCACGTCCGGTGGTGTGCATGGACGAGAAGCCCTACCAACTCCTCGACCATGCCCGCGGCCCGCTCCCGGCCCGACCTGGCCACGACGCCTGCCAGGACAGCGAGTACATCCGCTGCGGCACATGCTCCATCTTCGTGTGGGTCGAACCCTTACGCGGGTGGCGTCGCGTGCAGGCACTGTCCCAGCGGACCCGGATCGACTGGGCCGGCCAGGTCAAGCAGCTGCTGAGCGTGGACTACCCAGCAGCCGAGACCGTGGTGCTGGTGATGGACAACCTCAACACCCACGACATCGCCTCACTGTACGAGGCATTCGAACCAGAAGAGGCATTCGCCCTGACTCAACGCCTCGAGATCCACCACACGCCCAAACACGGGTCATGGCTCAACATCGCCGAGACCGAACTCGCCGCGCTGAGCAGGCAATGCCTCGACCGCCGGATCGGCGACCTCAACACACTCAACACCGAACTCTCAGCCTGGCAGAACGCCACCAACACCGACCAACGTCAGGTGGACTGGCAGTTCACCACCCACGACGCACGCATCAAACTGCGCCACCTATATCCCAAAAATTAGCCGCGACAGTCTACTACAACGGTGCCCCAGACCAAAGTCCGGGGCGCCGACTTCTTGTCGTCAACCCCTTGAGACGGATCGGCAAGGCGGTGCCGACACGGCACCGAGCGCGACAGGTTCGATAATGCCAAAGGAGTTCGGATGAGGGCCAACGCGCAGTTCAGGCGACTGCCGAACAAGACGCGGGTGACGTGATCACAACTGGGTCCACGGGCGAGCCTCGCCTCCCGTCAACGGCACCCACACCGACCCGGATGGACCATGCTCCTCGATGTCCTCCAGGACAACGGCTCCCAGCTGAACCTCGCGGGCGAGGGCCGCGACGAGTGGATGCTGAGCGGCCATCGCCTGCAGATCGCGGATTCGATTCTCCAGTCTGGGTCGGGAGGCGCCGGTGAGGACGAAGAGCACGCGGGGGAAGACCGGGTACCAGCGCAGCCACGCAGGTCCGGTGGAGGCCGGCCGGCGGCGGCCGACGGGCTGGGCTTCGTACTGGAAGAGCCTCGCGTACTCGATCAGTTTCACGGCCAGGCGCTCGCTGCTCATCGTGCTGCGATCGACTTCCACGAACGCGCGCAGCTTCCGCCGGTGTCCGCCGTCGACGACCGTGCAGTTCCTGCAGGGGCCTGCGCTTGATGCCGGTGCTAACCCAGGGGCCGCCGCCCTGGTAGGCGAGGTCGGCCAGGATGGGAATGCCCTGGCGCTCGCAGATCCGGATGATCCGGTGGGTGCGGGCAGCGGTCAGGTCGTGCGCTCGGCCCGGCAGGGCGGGTGAGAGCCACAGCAGCCGGCCGCCCGGATCGGTGACCACCTGCACGTTCACCCCGTGCCGACGGTGCTTGGCAGAGTAGTCGGCCCGTCCGTCGCCGACCCGGTCGCACTCGGCGAGCGTGCCGTCCAGCAGGACGAGGTCGGGGTCGGCCTCGCGCAGGACCTTCAACAGACCCGGCCCCCGTTCGGCGAGCAGGCGGATGACCGCGCTGGTGTAGGCATGGGCGGGGGACTCGCTGATCCCGAACCCGGCAGCGATCTTCGCCAGGGTCGTGTGTTCGCGCAGGTACACCAGTGCCACCATCGCGCGCTGAGACGGGCGGAGCTTGCAGCGCCGGTCGCCCTCACGGGTGACAACGAGCATGGTCACCCACTCCACGAGCGCATGAGGCAGGTCGAGTGCGGCAGGATAGATGACCAACGAGGCCCCCGAGCAACGTGGTTGAGACGTCAGACATCTCCATCAACAGCCCAGGGGCCTCGCCCGTTGCGCTTCCCCGGCCGTCACCTGATCGGTGGCCAACTCGAAGAAGCTCAGTGTTCGCGACGTACGCGTCAGTCGGGAAGCTGCAGGCGCACGTGGCCGGCCTGGGCGCGTTCGACTTGATGGTCGTGGACGAGGCGCACCGGACTAGCGGGGACGGGCTCAAGCCGTGGGCTGCCGTGCACGACCAGCAGAAGATCCCGGCCGCGCGCAGGTGTCTGGGTCAGACCTCGGGCGGCCGGTCGTAGGCGGCGAGCGTCGCCCGGTTCGTCGACGCGTCCTGGAACACGAGCTCCCACGGGCCCGTGTTGACGTCGAACTCCTTGCCGAAGCCCACCCACTTGCCTGTCATACGGCGCCCGGTCGGCTCGACGAGCAGCTGAACCGCACCGTGATAGCGGGCTCCCCGGTAGTAGCCGTCGGTTGCGGTCTGCTCGGTCCACGTGCCGGTGGCGACGTGCCCGTCGATCTCCAGGTCCATCGTCAGCGGCGAGTTGGGGTTCGACGACCCGTTCGGCAGGGAGCGGGCGGTGAGCCGGTTGCCGTGCTGGAGGAGCACGACGTAGTGCAGGCCGGTGAAGGCGGCGTCCCGCCCGGAGCTGAAGTACTCGTACTTCGACAGCCACACCCCGGAGTAGTTGCGGTGCGCGCCTTGGGGTTCGCCCTGCGGAGTCGGGGTCGTAGGAGTGACGGCGGGGGCGGGGGCCTCCATGTCGTGGCCGCCGTGGCCGTCCTCGGTGACGCGGGCCATGGGCACAGTGATGGTGAAGCCGAGGGATTCCAGCGGGAGGCCGGTGACGGCTTCCAGGGCGCGGGCGTAGACCGGGCGCGGGGCCGTGGTGGTGCCGGACTCCCAGCGCTGGACGAGCCGCTTGTTGGCGTCGTTGGGCTGTCCGGCGCGGTTGCCGGCGTCGCGGATGGCGCGGGCGAAGTCGTCCTGGGACATGAGCAGGCCCATGCGGGCCGCTCGCAGTGCGCTGTTCGGTGTGGCCATACGAATCACGGTAGACCTCCACTGCATGGAATGACACCGAAATGACGCCCGGCATGTCGCCGGTTTGACGTCTGCAAGGACGCCGCGCAACTCCCTGTAACGGGAGGACCTTGAATCCGGATGGCGTCCCGTGTGATGGTGTAGGCGATCATTCTCCGGTGGTGTTCGGGGTGCCGGGGAGCGCGCGGGTGGTGTTCCCGGCGTGTTCGTCGGCGTAGATGGCGGTCATGCTGCCCTCGGGGAGGTAGCGGCGGGGGAAGGCGATCCACTCGTCGTGTAGTTCGCTGAGGATGGCGGTGACCAGGCGCTGGAGTGCGGCGGGGTTGGGGAAGACCTGGACGACGTCGGTGCGGCGTTTGATCTCCCGGTTCAGTCGTTCCAGGGGGTTGGTGGACTGGATCTTTTTCCAGTGCTGGAGGGGGAAGACGGCGAACGCGGTCAGGTCTTCCTTCGCGTCCAGGAGCATTTCTTTGACCTTGGGGAACTGCTCGCCGAGCATGTCGGCGACGGTGTCCAGCTGGGCTTGGACCGCTTGGGCGGTGGGCTGGGCGAAGACGGTGCGGATGGTCGCGGCGACCATCTCGCCGGTCCCCTTGGGGATGTGTGCGAAGCAGTTGCGCAGGAAATGGACACGACAGCGCTGGTAGGCGGATCCCAGCATGACCTTGCGGATCGCCTTGACCAGGCCGCTGTGTGGTCGGCGATGACCAGGCGCACCCCGGACAGGCCGCGCTCGCGCAAGGAGCGCAGGAACTCGGACCAGAATGCCTCGCTCTCGCTGTCGCCGACAGCGGTCCCGAGGACCTCGCGGCCGCCGTCCTCGGTGATGCCGGTGGCGATGACCACGGCCTGGGAGACGATCTGGTGGTTCACCCGT